>CAMBLN010000071.1 GCA_945868215.1 Opitutus sp. GAS368 | reverse complement strand
TTTAAACTCAATATCGGCGACTACGATTTTCTCCGGCAAGTCACGAAGTTGTTGGAATTCGGCGTGAGTCATGGTGTTTGCGCAAGATAGAGGTTAAAAACCACCCTCATGCCGGTTCGCCGAAGACCGCTTCGAAGGAAAGACCGGTGTCTTCGCCTGACTTGAGGCGGGCGAGTCTGTCCTGCAAGTCGGCGCGGATGGCTTCGTCGCTGCGTCCGTCGCTTGCCACGCTATCCAAAAGCAATCGAGCCAACGCCGTCCGCTCCTCGGGCGGCAAACTCAACGCTTCTTCAGCCAAGTAAACACTCGTGAGAGCCATGCTTGAAACGTGCTGGTCTTGGCCGGACAAGGCAAGGCTCGGGCTTCAGTTTCGGGCCGAAGTGTAACTGCCGGGGTGCTGGATCGCGGCGTTCCTCCTTCGCTAAGACTTCGGCGGACAAGAAAGCCGCTCCTACATTTCGGAGGAAACATGCGCGGGGAGGATTTTTGTGGTTTCTGCGCGGATGCGGTCCACACGGAGGTGGACCCTCCCAGGTTACGACGGACTTGTAGGGCGGCGGGAAACCGGCAACGTTGCGCGCATGAGCGCCGTGACCGAAATCGAGTCCGCTTTGGCGAAACTTCCCGTGGAAGCGCAATGCGAGGTGGCCGCGTGGTTGGAGTCGCGGCTTTGGCCGGAAACACCGGCCATGCTGGCCGCCATTGACGAGGCGGAAAACTCTTTGGCGGAAGAGGGCGGCGTGCCGGTGGCGGACGTTCGCAAGAATCTGCGTCAATGGATTACCGGGTAACCTTTCGCGTCCGGCACTGCACTACTTGGGCGAAATTGCCCGGTATATCGCGGGCGATAATCCCGATGCCGCTTAACGAGTAGGATCGGAGTTGGTGGCGTTAGCCGAGTCACTGGCTGAATTGCCGAGGCGTGGCGGACTATTTCGAGACAGGCCCGGCGTGAGGCGGCTGGTGAGTGCCCCCTATTTGGTGACCTACCGGATCGATGAGACGCAGCGGGTGGTTTACGTGCTGCGGTATTGGCACGCCAAACGTGATCCTGGGAGTTGGAAGGATTTGTAGGTGATGGGATGCGAATGGCGGACACGGCGGTCCGCCCTCCAGCGAATACCGCCTGCTCGGAAAAGCTAAAGGAGAGGTGCGCGGCCTCACGCGAGGTGAGGCTTTACGGCGGAGACGGGGCAGGCTGGAAGCCTGCGCTACTTTTCGACCGTTAAGGGGCGGACGCGGGAGTTGTGGGTGATGCGGTCGCCGGGGTAGATGACTACGCGGTCTCCTTCGGTGAGGCCGGTGAGGATTTCGGTTTCGAGGCCGTTGGATTGGCCGATGGTCACGGAACGGAGGCGGGCGCGGTTGCCGTCTATGATGAAGGTTTGCCATTGGCCTTCGCGTTGGAAGAGGGCGCCCGACGGGACGCGGAGGACGTTGTCGGCGGACCAGCGGACGATGCGGGCTTCCACGCGGTAGCCGTCACCGAGCGTGGGGCGTTTTTCCACCGGGTCGGTGAAATCGGCGATGACGTAAACGCGCTGCTCCTCCACGCCGAGGGCGGAGATTTTGGTGAAGGCGGACGGCTCGACGAGGCGCACGCGGGCTTCGAGGGGTTTTTCGCCGCCCCATTGATCGAGGAAGACTTTGGCTCCGGCGGGAATGGCGACGCCGTCGCGCGAGAGGACTTCGATGCGGACTTCGAGGTCGGTAGGTTCGCCGACTTCGAGGAGCGGTGTGCCGGCGGGGACGGTGCGGGCGCTTTCTTGCATGACGCGCAGGATGCGTCCGCTCACCGGGGAGGTGATGTTCAAGACTTCGGGGGTGGGGGCGTCGCCGGGTTGGGAGCGGAGGAGGACGGCGCGGGCTTGTTCGAGTTCGTAGTCGGCGACTTGGAGGCCGAAGGCGGCGGCGCGTTCGTCCTGGTGGGCGATGGTTTCGCGGGTGAGGGCGAGATCGAGTTCTTGTTGGGTGAGGATTTTTTGGTCGAAGAGGTCTTGGGTGCGGGTGAGTTCGGTGCGGGTTTGTTTGAGGTTGGCTTCGTCGCCGGTGTGGCGGGCGGCGGCCTGGGCGCGGGCGCTTTCGGCGCCGCGCACGCGGGCTTGGGCTTGCGCGAGGCTGCGGGCGTCCAAGAGGTCGGCGCCGCTGGTTTCGAGGACGGCGAGGACGGTGACGCCGGCTTCGACGGGGGCTCCGGCTTTGAGGTCGATGCGGCGGAGGTGTCCGCCGGCGGGAGCGGCGACGACGTAGCGGTTGCGGACGCGGGTCTGGCCTTCTTCGTCCACGGTGACGAGGAGCGGGCCGCGCGTGGCGACGGCGGTCTCGACGGGGAGGGGGCGCGGCCAGAGTCCGATGACGATGAGCGCGAGGAGGAGCGCGCCGCCGACGTAGGGCAGCCAGCGGCGGCGGTTGGCGGCGGGCGGGGTGTTGCCGTCAAAGGGGGCGGGAGCGGTGGCGGAGGTCGCGGGCATGGTAGTGACAGTGTGGATACGAAATTCGGAGGATGGCCGCAAGAAGGCGCAGAAGACGCAAAAATCAGAGGGGATTGTTTTTGCGAATTTTGTGATTTTTTGCGGCTAAATTCAGGTTTGATTAGTCGCGGGCTTTGAGGGCGCCTACGAGGTCGAGTTGGTTGAGTTTGCGGCAGGCGAGGAGGGCGGAGGCGGTGGTGGCGATGCTGACGACGAGGACGGCGAAGGCGTAGTTGGCGGGCGTGAGAATCAAGGGGAGGCGGACGGTCTCGGTGTTCACCGTGGTGAGGATGGCTTTCGCCATGTAGGAGCCGAGCACGAGTCCGAGGGGAATCGCGATGATGGTGAGGACAACGAGTTCGCCGACGAGGACGCCGCCTACTTCGCCGCGGGTGAAGCCGAGGACGCGGAGGGTGGCGAGTTCGCGGGAACGTTCGGAGAGCGAGATGCGGGCGCTGTTGTAGACGATGCCGAAGGCGACGGCGGTCGCGAAGACGAGGTAGATCGTCTGGATGAGGCCGATGCTTTCGGCGGTGGTTTTTCGGAAGCTGGCGCGGGCGGCTTCCTTGATGGCGACGCCGGCGGATTGCGGGGTGCTTTTTACGGCGGTGAGGAAGGCGTTCCAGGCTCCGGCGGCGACGGAGAGGCGTGCGCCGTTGATGCGGTCGCCTTCGCCGAGGAGGCGGTTGAGGGCATCCATGTCCATGTAGGCGGCGACTCCGGCGAAGTCTTCGGCGAGGGCGGAGACGCGGACTTCGCGGACGGGGCGTTTGCCTTGGAGGACGCGGAGGGTGACCGCGTCGCCGGGCGCGAGGGCGAGGGCGTCGGCGAGGGCTTTGGAGAGGACGACGCCTTGGGGTGGGAGCGTGATGCGGTGGCCGTGGGCGTCGATGACGCGGGCGAGGTGCCCGTCGGCGGGGAGGCCGGTGACGCCGAGGCGGCGCGTGCGGTTGCCGGCGCGGAGTTCGACGGGGACGGCGCGAAAAGGTTCGGCGTGGACGACGCCGGGGAGGGCGCGGAAATCGGCGAGGGCGCGGGTCGGGCCGGGTTCGACGAGGGACATGATGACGGTCTGGCGTTGCGAGACATCCCACTGGAAATCGAGGACGTGATTGATGCCGTCGCGGAAGGAATTCGGGATGATGAGAATGCCGGTGGCGAGCGCGAGGGCGACGGTGGTGAGGAAGGCCTGCACGGGTTTGCGCTCGATGTTGCGGAGCGACATGCGGAGGGAGACGGTGAATTTTTTGGCGAGGCCGATGCGTTCGAAAAAGGCGGGGCGGAAACTGGCGGGCGGCTCGGGGCGCATGGCCTCGGCGGGCGAGAGCGCGGAGACGCGGCGGACGGCGCCGAGGACTCCGATGAGCGCGGCGAAGGCGCTGGCGAGCACGGCGGCGACGAGGGCGCCGGAGGCGAGTTGGAAGTCGAGTGCGGGGAAGCGGAAAAACAGGTGATACATGACCACGAGTTTTTGTCCGAGGAGCCAGCCGCCGAGGGCGCCGAAGGTCGTGCCGGCGACGACGATGACGAGGGTGAATTTGACGAAGTGGAGACCGATCTGGCGGTTGGTGAAACCGAAGGCCTTGAGGATGGCGATCTGTTCGCGTTGGAGCGCGATCTGGCGGCTCATGACGGAGTGCGTCATGAAGGCGGCGACGCCGAGGAAGACCAACGGGAAGCCGAAGGAGAGGCCCTGGAGGACGCCGATTTCGTCGGTGACGCGGGTGTCGGACGGGTGGTCGCGGCGACCGTAGGCGCCGAGACTGCCGTAGGGTTCGAGGACGCGGTCGAGGCCGGCGATGACGGCGCGTTCGCTGGCGCCGGGGGCGAGGGTGAGGGCGACGGTGTTGAAGGCGCCTTCGAGGTTGAAGGCTTCTGAGAGGGCTTCCTCGCGCATCCAGAAAACGCCGAAGCTGCGGTTGTCGGGGAGGGCGGAGCCGGGCGGGGCTTCGAAGACGAACTGGGGCGAGAGGACGATGCCGACGATGCGGAGGGAGATTTTGCGTCCGTTGAGAATGGCCGAGACGGAGTCGCCGGGGCGGAGGCGGTGGGCGTCGGAGAAGGCTTCGCTGACGAGGGCTTCATTGCGGGCGGCGGGGGCGAGCAGGCGGCCGGCGCGGAGGAACGGGCGGTTGAGCGCGGGGTCGCGGCGTTCGGGGAGGGAGTTGATGAGGCCGGTGGCGGGCTCGGCCATGCCGGGGATGTCGAGCGTGACTTGCATGGACACGGACGTCTCGACGGCGGCGACGCCGGGGAGGGTGGAGATTTGCGCGGCGACGGAGGCGGGGGCGCGTTTGAGGGAGGAGAAGACGTCGGCGAAGCGGTGGCGCTCGTAGTAGCCGTTGCGCGCGGTCTCGAGGGAGAGGATCAGGCTGCGCGTCATGATCATCATGGTGAGCCCGCAGGCCATGACGAGGGCGACGGCGATGGCCTGGGATTTGAGGGCGCGCAGGTCGCGGAGGAGTTTGAGATCGAGGAGGCTCACGGCGCGGGGGGCGGAAGTCGTTTACCAGTCGAGCTCGCCGACGGGGCGGCGGGTTGAGTTTGTCCTGGAATTTTGGATACGGCCGTCGTAGAGCGTGAGGACGCGGTCGGCCATGTCGGCGATGACGGCGTTGTGGGTGATGATGACGGTGAGGGTGCCGAGCTCGCGGTTGATGCGCTGGACGGCTTCGAGGACGGTGATGCCGGTCTTGATGTCGAGGGCGCCGGTGGGTTCGTCGCAGAGGAGGACCTCGGGGCGTTTGGCGATGGCGCGGGCGATGGCGACGCGTTGTTGTTCGCCGCCGGAGAGCTGGGCGGGGAAGTGATCGGCGCGCGGGGTGAGGCCGACGAGGTCGAGGGCGTCGGCGGGCGGCATGGGGTTGCGGGCGATCTCGGTGATGAGGCCGACGTTTTCGCGGGCGGTGAGGCTCGGGATGAGATTGTAGAACTGGAAGACGAAGCCGACGACGTCGCGGCGGTAGCGGGTGAGGTTGTCTTCGTTGGCGTGGCCGAGATCCCAGCCGCGGTAGAGGAGTTCGCCTTCGGAGGGTGAGTCGAGTCCGCCGAGGAGATTGAGGAGCGTGGATTTTCCGGAGCCGGAAGCGCCGAGAAGGACGACGAGTTCGCCGGCGCGCAGGTCGAGATCGACGCCGGAGAGGGCGCGGACGGCGGCGTGGCCGGTGCCGTAGGTTTTGCCGAGGTTACGGACGTTGAAGACGGGCTCGGGTAAGGCGGGCGGATTCACGGAAGCGCGAGCGAAGCAGAGGCGCGCGGGGGTTCCGAACGTAAAATGAGCAGGTCGCTCATGATCCCCGCTAGGCTCGCGGGTAAGTTACGGCTTGGCGGCGGGATCGAGCGTGATGCGGGTGCCGGTGCCTTCGAGCGGCTCGACCTTGAAGGCGTTCAGGTCGATGCGGTGGTTGAAGCGGATGCCGCCTTTTTCGAGTTGTTCGTAAGCGGCGTCGGGTTCGATGGCGGTGAGGAGGATGACGGCTTTGGAGCCGGCGGGGAGGTTGACGTAGTGGTGGTCGCCGCCGCCGTAGATGCCGCCGAAGACGTTGGTCGTGAGCGTGAGCGTGCCGCCGGCGAGGGTGAGCACGCCGTGGGTGTCGGGGGCGGGATCGTCGAAGGAGACGAGTGTGGCGGATACATTGCCGCTTTGGACGGTGAAGGTGGCGTTGCGACGGAGTTTGATCTCGCCTTCCGGCATGGTGAGGACGGCGTCGGGTCCGGAGACGAGCACATGGCCGGGTTGGTCGCCGCCGACGATGAAGTTGGCGGAGGTTCCGCCGTCGAATTTGGCGTCGGTGACGGTGAGCGAGCCGCCATTGCGGACGAATATCCAGGCCGGGCCGCCGGTTTGTTTCCAGCCGGCTTTTTTCGTCATAAGAATGGGAACCTCGATGGAGAAATCACCGAGCGTCGAGGCGTCCCATGTCGAGGTGCCGCCGCCGAGAATGATGGCGTTGGGGGTGAACGGCGTGGTGGCCGGAGGGAGGGCAGGGGGCTTCGGCGCGGCGGGGATGGCGGCGGTCGGAGCGGGAGCGGACGGCTTCGCCGGGGTTTTTACCGGAGGAGGGACGATATTGAGCGGAGGGACGGAGTTCTTGGACCAGTTGAGCGGGACGCCCCAGTCGCCGTCGCGTCCTTTCCATGAATTTTGTGCGGTCAGAAGCGAAGGAGCGGTGAAGAGGACCGTGAGAAAAAGGAAACGAAGGCAAAAAACAGCGGAAGGGGCGGCGGATTTCATGGCGGGGAGGGGTGAAGGAACATGCTCCCGGCGGGCCGATGCCGCCAAGAAAATAATTGCATGGAGTTGCAGGGTTGGGGGCGTAAAAAACCCCGCCAAACGCGAGGCGTGGCGGGGTTGAGGAACGAGGCGATGAGTGTGTATCGGTAAACCCGATACGCTTATTCGGCTGCGTCGCCGGAGCCGGTGACGGAGGTGCCGCCGACCACGGTGACCTTTTCCATGATCGCCTTGGTGAGCTCGGCGGCGAGTTCGGGCTTGTCGCGCATGGCCTGTTTGGCGGCGTCGCGGCCCTGGCCGATGAGGTTGCCTTGGTAGGAAATCCAAGCGCCTTTTTTCTCGAGGATCTTGTGCTCGATGCCGAGATCGATGATCGAGCCTGAGGAGGAGATGCCCTCGTCATACATGATGTCGAATTCGCACTCGGTGAAGGGCGGGGCGATCTTGTTTTTGACGACCTTCAGCTTGGTGCGGTTGCCGATGACCTTGCCGTCCGGGGTCTTGATCTGGTCCTTGCGGCGGATGTCGATGCGGATCGAGGAGAAGAACTTGAGGGCGCGGCCGCCGGAGGTGGTTTCAGGGCTGCCGAACATGACGCCGATCTTTTCGCGGATCTGGTTCGTGAAAATACAGATGCACTTGGTCTTGCTGACGACGGCGGTCAGGCGGCGCATCGCTTGCGACATGAGGCGGGCCTGTGAACCCATGGTCATGTCGCCCATCTGGCCGTCGAGCTCGGCCTTGGTGATGAGGGCGGCGACGGAGTCGATGACGATGACGTCGATGGCGTTGGAGCGGATGAGGGTTTCCGTGATGTTGAGCGCGTCTTCACCGGAGTCGGGCTGGGACACAAGGAGGTCGTCGATTTTCACGCCGACGACGCGGGCGTATTTGGGATCGAGGGCGTGTTCGACGTCGATGAATGCGGCGAGGCCGCCGCGGCGCTGGGCTTCGGCGATGACGCTCAAACAGAAGGTGGTTTTACCGGACGACTCGGGTCCGTAGATTTCGATGATGCGGCCGCGGGGGAGGCCTTTTCCGCCGAGGCAGAGGTCGATGGCGAGGGAGCCGGTGGAGACGGTTTCGACGGTGAGCTTGTTGTTGTCACCGAGGCGCATGATGGAGCCTTCGCCGAATTGTTTGGTGATGGCGCTGAGGGCGAGCTCGACGTTTTTGCGGGCGGAAGCGTCAGGGGCGACGATGGCGGTGGAGGCGGTCTTGGCGGGAGCGGCTTTGGACATGGGACGAATAAGGAACGGACGTGTTTATTTATGGTTGAGGAAGCGGGGCAACCGCCCCGCTGCAATGGGCGCAAACGTGAAGCGGTGGCGTTGGCGGAAGCAAGCCAAGCGTGGAGAATGCGGTGATTTTTCCGCGAACTCCGATCAGTGGCCCCCGGTGACGGCCGCCGCGGGCTTGAAAGCGGTGGCGAAGTAAACCGCGCCGATGATCAGGGCGAAGCTCACGAGGTAGTTCCATGTGAGTTTCTCCTTCAGGACCAGCCAGGCGAAGACTACGAACACGGCCAGCGTGATGGCTTCCTGGATGATCTTGAGTTGGTAGCCGGTGAAGGTGCCGCTCAGGTAGCCGGCGCGATTGGCTGGGACCATCAGGCAATATTCGAAGAAGGCGAGGCCCCACGAGAAGAGGATGATGGTGAAGACGGATTTGCCCTCGAGGAACTTAAACTTCAGGTGGCCATACCAGGCCAGCGTCATAAAGATGTTGGAAGCTACGAGCAGTAGAATGGTTTTCACGGGAATCGTGGTGTGCGGATGCCAGTGGAGCGGGCGGGGGTGCCCTTGCAATGTTTAGCGCGACCGGCTCGCCAAATACCAAAACCTCCTCAACCTTTCACTTGAACGAGGTAAAACCTGCCCTATTGGTTGCTTCCCTCTTCACCTTCATTTCGCTGCACGCATGAAAATCAAAGCCTATCTTAAACCGTCCTGTGGTTGGTCCAATGGTGTCCGCACCATCATGCGCAAATACAGCCTGCCGTTCGAGGACATCGACATCATCAACAACCGCGCCAACTACGCCGAGATGGTCCAGAAGTCCGGTCAACCGCTCTCTCCCTGCGTGGAAATCGATGGAGTGATGCTCGCCGACATCTCCGGTGAAGAAGTGGAGAACTACCTTCTTTCCAATGATTTGGTTAAGCCGACCAACGCGCCCGTCGACGCGCCGACCAACGCCGGCTGCTCCGACGAAGAGCACGCAAAAATGGCCACCAAAACCATTCGCTTCTTCTGAGCCTTTCGTGCGTCCCAGCCCTCATCTTTAAAGCGGTCTTGTCATGAGGCCGCTTTTTTGTGCCCCCAAGATCTGTGGTGTTCTGTTTCAAATAGGCGTTATCTGACTCGCTAATAACGCGTTCGTCTGGCCGATTCTTTTTCCATCCCTGCTTTCGCGTTTGATTAACTGGCCCTGCATTCCGTCGTGAAAAATTCCGCTTCCTCCGCCCCCGTCTCGTCTCCTCGTCAACCTGCGGCCCGTTTCGGCCGTCCCGCCAAGCAGGGGCTCTACGATCCGTGGTTTGAGCATGATGCGTGTGGCGTCGGTTTCGTCGCCGATCTGAAGGGCCGCGCCACCCACGAAATCCTCCGCCAAGGCATCCAAGTCCTCGAAAACCTCGACCACCGCGGTGCCGCCGGCAGCGAGCCCAACACCGGTGACGGCGCCGGAATCCTGCTCCAAGTTCCGCATGCGTTCTGTGTCGAGGCCGCCAAAAAGGCCCGCATCACGCTCCCCGACGCCGGCCTGTATGGCACCGGGCTCGCCTTTCTTCCGCGCAACGCCACCCATCGCCGCAAGATCGAGGAAAAGTTCGCGCAAATCATTCAAAGCGAGGGTCAAACCTTCCTCGGCTGGCGCACCGTTCCCACCGATAACTACTCGCTCGGCGAAACCGCCAAAGCCAGCGAGCCCTACATTCGCCAGGTGTTCATCGGCCGTGCCGCCGACCTGACCACCGAGCTCGCTTTCGAGCGCAAGCTCTACGTCATCCGCAAACGCGCCACCACCGAGCTCCGCGACGAGGGCTTCCTTGGCGCCGAGACGTGGTATGTGCCCAGCCTCTCGTCCCGCACGTTCGTCTATAAGGGCATGCTGCTCACCACGCAGCTCGCGACGTATTTCCCCGACCTGCAAAACCCGCTCATGGCCACCGCCATCGCGCTGGTCCACTCGCGTTTCTCGACCAACACCTTCCCGAGTTGGGACCGCGCGCATCCTTATCGCTACGTCGCGCACAACGGCGAGATCAACACCCTCCGCGGCAACATCAACTGGATGCACGCCCGCCAAGCCCACTTCGTGTCCGACGCCTTCGGCGACGACATCAAAAAAATTCTCCCCGTCATCAACCCCAACGGCTCCGACTCGGCGATGTTCGACAACACGCTTGAGCTGCTCCACCTCGCCGGCCGCTCCCTGCCGCACGCGGTCATGATGATGATCCCCGAGCCCTGGTCCAACCACCAGACCATGGACGACTCCCGCGAGGCGTTCTACCAATACCACGCGTGTCTCATGGAGCCGTGGGACGGCCCCGCCGCCATGACGTTCACCGACGGCCACGTTATCGGCGCCGTCCTTGATCGCAACGGCCTCCGCCCCGCCCGCTACTACGTCACCCGCGCCGGCCTCGTCATCCTCGCCTCCGAGGCCGGCGTGCTCGACATCCCCGCCGCCGACATCGTCGAGAAAGGCCGAATCCAGCCAGGACGTATGTTTTTGGTGGATACAGTGCAGGGCCGCATCGTTCCCGACGAGGAAATCAAGCGCCAGCTCGCCGCCGAGTTCCCCTACCGCCAGTGGCTCAAAGAGCACCTCGTCCACCTCGACGACCTGCCCGCCGCCCCTGAACTTCCCGCGCCCGACCGTGACACGCTCCAGCAGCGCCAGCTCGCCTTCGGTTACACCCACGAGGACGAACGCGCCATCCTCATGCCCATGGCCAAGGATGGCGTCGAGGGCATCGGCTCGATGGGCAACGACACGCCCCTCGCCGTTCTCTCCAACAAGCCCCGCCTGCTCTACGATTATTTCAAGCAGCTCTTCGCGCAGGTCACCAACCCGCCCATCGACTGTATCCGCGAGGAGATCATTACTTCGGCCGAGACGCGCCTCGGCTCCGAGGGCAACCTGCTCCAGCCCGGCGCGACCACCTGCCGCCGCGTCGAACTCGACTGGCCCGTCCTCACCAATGAAGACTTCGCCAAAATCCGCCGCATGGCGCTCCCCGGCCTCAAGGTCGATACGCTGCCCATCCTCTTCCGCGTCTCGCGCGGCGAACAAGGCCTCGCGAAAGCCATGGAGGAGCTCTGCGTCCTCGCCCGCCGCACCATTGAGGAACACGAGGTCAACGTCCTCATCCTCTCCGACCGCGGCGTGAACAAAGACCACGCACCCATCCCCGCGCTCCTCGCCGTCGCCGGCCTGCACCACTACCTCATCCGCGAAGGCCTGCGAACGCAGGTCAGCATCGTCCTTGAAACCGGCGAAGCCCGCCAGGTCCACCACATGGCGCTGCTCATCGGCTACGGTTGCAGCGCGATCAATCCCTACCTCGCGTTCGAGACCATCGACGAGATGATCCACGAGGGCATTCTCCCCGGCGTCGATCACAAGACCGCCTGCAAAAACCTCGTCAAAGCCACCGCCAAGGGCGTCGTCAAAGTCGCCTCCAAGATGGGCATCTCCGCCATCCAGAGTTACCGCGGCGCGCAGGTCTTCGAAGCCGTCGGTCTCCGCCAGGACGTGATCGACCACTACTTCACGTGGACACCTTCCCGCGTTGGCGGCATCGGTCTCGATGTCATCGCGCAAGAGGTGCTCATGCGCCACCGCGACGCCTTCGGTGATCGCAACGCCACCGACCACGCGCTCCCCGCCGGCGGACAATTCAAGTGGCGCTCCGACGGCGAATTCCACCTCTTCAACCCCGAGTCCATTCACGCGCTCCAAAAGGCCGTGCGCACCGGCGACTACGGTGTATTCAAAAACTACTCACGCCTCGTCAACGAGCAGGGCAAGAACCACTGCACGCTCCGCGGCATGCTCGACTTCAAGCCCTCCGACGCGATCCCGATCGAAGAAGTCGAGTCCGTCGAAAAAATCCTCGCCCGCTTCAAAACCGGCGCGATGTCCTACGGCTCCATCTCGCAGGAGGCGCACGAGACGCTCGCCATCGCGATGAACCGCATCGGCGGCAAATCCAACACCGGCGAAGGCGGCGAAGATCCCGAGCGCTTCATTCCGCTCCCCAACGGCGACTCCAAAAACTCCGCCATCAAGCAGGTCGCCTCCGGCCGCTTCGGTGTCACCAGCCACTACCTCGTCAACGCCCGCGAAATCCAGATCAAGATGGCGCAGGGCGCGAAGCCCGGCGAAGGCGGACAACTCCCCGGCACCAAAGTTTATCCGTGGGTCGCGAAAACCCGCCACACCACCGCCGGCGTCGGCCTCATCTCGCCGCCTCCGCACCACGACATCTACTCCATCGAGGATCTCGCCGAGTTGATCCACGATTTGAAAAACGCCAACCGCCGCGCCCGCGTCAGCGTGAAGCTCGTCGCCGAGGTCGGCGTCGGCACCATCGCAGCCGGCGTCGCCAAGGCCCACGCCGACGTCGTCCTCATCTCCGGACACGACGGCGGCACCGGCGCCTCGCCGCAAAACTCCATCTGGCACGCCGGCCTGCCGTGGGAACTCGGTCTCGCCGAAACCCACCAGACGCTCGTCCTGAACAACCTTCGCTCGCGCATCGCCGTCGAGACCGACGGACAACTCAAAACCGGCCGCGACGTCATCATGGCCGCGCTGCTCGGCGCCGAGGAATTCGGTTTCGCCACCGCCCCGCTCGTCGCCACCGGCTGCATCATGATGCGTGTTTGCCATCTGAATACCTGCCCCACCGGCGTCGCCACGCAGGACCCGCGCCTCCGGGCGAAATACACCGGCAAGCCCGAGCATGTCGTGAACTTCATGACGTTCATCGCTCAGGAAGTCCGCGAGATCATGGCCCAGCTCGGCTTCCGCACCATCGAGGAAATGGTCGGTCGCACCGACCGCCTCGAACCGCACAAAGCCATCACGCACTGGAAGGCCAAGGGCATGGATTTCTCCAGCCTGCTCTACTCGCCCGACGCCGGCCCCGAGGTCGGCCGCTTCTGCCAGCAGCCGCAGGATCACGGACTCGACAAGTCCCTCGACCTCACCGCGCTCCTCGACCGCTGCGCGCCCGCCATCGAGCGCGGCGAGAAAGTCATCGCCGAACTCCCGGTGAAAAACATCCACCGCGTCGTCGGCACCATCACCGGCAGCGAGGTCACCCGCAAATACGGCGCCGCCGGCCTGCCCGAGGACACCATCGACATCCGCTTCACCGGTTCCGCCGGCCAAAGCTTCGGCGCCTTCATGCCGAAGGGCATGACCTTCCGCCTCGAAGGTGACGCCAACGACTACGTCGGCAAGGGCCTCTCCGGCGGCAAGATCATCGTGCGCGCCCCCGCCGCCTCCACGTTCAAGCCCTCCGAAAACATCATCATCGGCAACGTCGCCCTCTACGGCGCCACCTCCGGCGAACTCTTCGTCGGCGGACGCGCCGGCGAACGTTTCGGCGTGCGCAACTCCGGCGTCACCACCGTCGTCGAAGGCGTGGGCGACCACGGCCTCGAATACATGACGGGCGGCAAGGTCGTCGTGCTCGGCCCCACCGGCCGCAACTTCGCCGCCGGCATGTCCGGCGGTGTCGCCTACGTGCTCGACGACGCCGACCAACTCAAAGGCAACGTGAACCTTTCGATGGTTGCCCTCGAAAAAATCGAGACGCCCGCCGAACTCGCCGACGTGCGCGCCCTCATCCAGCGCCAGGCCGAACTCACCGGCAGCGTCCGCGCCACGGAGGTGCTCGCCGCGTGGGACACGTTGTCCGCGAAGTTCGTGAAGGTCATGCCCAAGGACTACAAACGCATGCTCGCCTGCATCGAGAAAGCGCAGTCCCAAGGCCTCACCGGCGACGAAGCCATCATGGCCGCCTTCGAGGAAAACGCCCGCGACACCTCCCGCGTCGGCGGTAATTAAGAGGAATAAGAGGTGTAAGCTATAAGTTATAAGCTGCGCCTCCACCTCCATCTCACTCCTTACGCCTCTTACACCTCCTACACCTCTTATCCCATGGGCAAACCCACCGGCTTCCTCGAATACGTCCGCGAAATCCCCGCCGACCGTCCGCCGCTTGAGCGCGTGCGCGACTGGAACGAGTTCCACCTCCACATGGAGGAGAAAAACCTCCGCAACCAAGGCGCGCGCTGCATGGATTGCGGCGTCCCGTTCTGCCACACCGGCAAGCTCATCAGCGGCATGGCGTCCGGCTGCCCCGTCAACAACCTCATCCCCGAGTTCAACGACCTCGTGTTTCGCGGACTCTGGCACGAGGCGCTCGAGCGTCTGCACAAGACGAACAACTTCCCCGAGTTCACCGGCCGCGTGTGTCCGGCTCCGTGCGAAGGCTCCTGCGTGCTCGGCATCAACAACCCGCCTGTCACGATCAAGAACATCGAGTATGCGATCATCGAGCGCGGTTGGGACGAGGGCTGGGTTATTCCCAACGCCCCGCGCAAACGCACCGGCAAAAAAGTCGCCGTCATCGGCTCCGGCCCCGCCGGCCTCTCCGCCGCCGCGCAGCTCAACGCCGCCGGCCACGCCGTCACCGTCTTCGAACGCGCCGACCGTCCGGGCGGCCTCCTCATGTATGGCATCCCCAACATGAAACTGGATAAGAAGGAGGTAGTGCTTCGCCGGATACAGCTCATGGAGCAGGAAGGCGTCACCTTTGTGTGCAACGCCAACATCGGCGTGACCCACGACGCCGCGCAGCTCCGCAAGGACTTTGATTCCATCGTCGTCTGCACCGGCGCCACGCTCCCGCGCGACCTGCCCATCGAAGGACGCACCAACGCCGGCATCCACTTCGCGATGGAGTTCCTCACCGCCAGCACCCAGTCCGTGCTCGCCGGCGACGGCTCCGCCAGCCCGATCAACGCCAAGGATAAGGACGTGATCGTCATCGGTGGCGGCGACACCGGCACCGACTGCGTGGGCACCTCGCTCCGCCACGGCTGCAAGAGCGTCACGCAGATCGAGATTCTCCCCAAGCCCGCGCTCGAACGCACGCCCGACAACCCCTGGCCCGAGTGGCCCAAGACCTACAAGCTCGACTACGGACAAGAAGAGGCGGCCGCCCGCTACGGCGCCGACCCGCGCGTTTACCTGACGACGGTCAAAAAGTTCAACGCCGACGCCTCCGGCCGCGTCGAGTCGCTGGTCACCGTCGAGATCAAGTGGGCCAAAAACGAGAAGGGCCAGTTCGTGCCCCAAGAGCAGCCCGGCACCGAAAAGACCCGCCCCGCGCAACTCGTGTTGCTCGCGATGGGTTTCCTCGGACCCGAGCAAGCCTTGGTCAAAGCGCTCACCCTCGACACCGATCCCCGCAGCAACATCAAAGCCGATCACAACGTCCACGCGACGAACCTCCCCGGAGTGTTCGCGGCGGGAGACTGCCGCCGCGGCCAAAGCCTGGTCGTCTGGGCCATCAACGAAGGCCGCGCCGCCGCCCGCGAGTGCGACCGCTACCTGATGGGCAGCACCACGCTGCCGTAAGGCACGTCGCTTCCGTCATTCCTTCCACCAGCCCCGACCGCATTCCGGTCGGGGCTTCTTTGTATCTGACCGAATCATATCAAGGAAGGTTACGACATGTTACGGTTTTCCTTGAATACTTTAGTAACCTCTCTTGATTTCGCTCGTTCATGGATCCTGCGCTTAATCCCTACGCTCCCGGTGCCGGCACGCAGCCACCCGAGCTGACCGGCCGCGCCAATCTGTTGGAGGCCGCTCGCATCGCGCTCACCCGCACCCGCAACGGACTTTCCACCAAGAGCTTTATCTTGGTCGGGCTGCGCGGCGTGGGCAAAACCGTGCTCCTAAACCGCGTGGAGGA
>CAMBLN010000070.1 GCA_945868215.1 Opitutus sp. GAS368 | reverse complement strand
ACGAAAATCGCCGAGGCGGTGTCTCAGATGCTGGAACTGCATTATCGGCAGGGGCTGCATCCGACCATTGAGCAAGTGCAGGATGCGGTGGAGAAATCCATCGCGGCGGCGGGGCACTGGGAAGTGGCGCGAGCCTACATGTTGTATCGCGAGCGTCGGGCGCTGACCCGGTTGTCGAACTACGCGGACAGCGGCCTGGCAGATTACATCGCGATGGCGAAATATTCACGGCATCGCGCCGAACTCGGACGTCGCGAGACGTTCCCCGAAGGCGTCGAGCGCGTGATGGAGATGCACCAGACGTTTTTCGCCGGAAAACTGGATAAACGCTTTCCGGCTTCGTTGCCCGCGTCGTTGACGGCGCTGGCCGGCGACAACGCGCCGCTCCTTGCGAAAGCCCTCGGTGGTCGTGCGCTGGGCGACGTGATCGAGAGCGTGTTTGCGGACGTGGCGGCGAAACGCGTGCTGCCGAGCATGAGGTCGATGCAGTTTGGCGGTGAGGCGATTCTCACCAACCACAGCCGCATGTTTAATTGCAGTTTCTCCAATGTGGATCGCGTGGAGTTTTTCCGGGAGTATTTTTTCCTGCTGCTGAGCGGGTGCGGCGTGGGTTTCTCGGTGCAGAAGCATCACATCGCGCTTTTGCCGGCGCTGCCGACGCGCGCTTCTTCGCATGATCTGCCGGTGTGGCACTATGCGGTCAAGGATACCATCGAGGGATGGGCGGACTCGCTGCACGCGCTGTTCCAGTCGTTTTACGAAGGGCAGAAAATCGAGTTTAATTTTTCGGCGATTCGTCCGCGCGGGGCGCACCTGCGCACGTCGGGCGGAAAGGCGCCCGGGCACCTTCCTCTCAAGCAGGCGCTCATCCGCATCGAGGCGATCCTGGAAGGCGCGACGGGGCGTTCGCTGCGGCCGATCGAGGTCTATGACATCAACATGTTCACTGCGAAGGCTGTATTGGCGGGAGGGATACGCCGGTCCGCCACGATCTGTCTCTTCTCACCCGACGACGAGGAGATGATGGATGCGAAGACCGGAAACTGGTTCGAAACGCACCCGCAGCGATCGGCGTCGAACAACTCGGCGGTGCTGGCGCGCGACGCGGACAACGCGGTGCATTTTCATCGTCTGTTCAAGGCACAGAAGGAATTCGGCGAGCCGGGGTTCTTCTTTTGCGATCATCCGGAGGCGGGGTGCAATCCCTGCGCGGAGATCAACCTGCTGCCGGTGATCGATTGGGAGCTTTCGGGCGAGGAGCTTTCGAAGCTTTTTGCGTGGGGTTACAAAGGCGACCTGCCGGGCATGGCGCGGCTATCGGGGTTTCAGCACTGCAATCTCACGACGATCAACGGACGGGCGGCGACGACGCCGGAGCGGTTTTACGAGGCGTGCATCGCGGCGACGACGGTCGGAACGTTGCAGGCCGCTTACACCGACATGCCGTATCTCGGGCCGGTGACGCGGCTCATCAACGAGCACGACGCGCTGCTCGGCGTGTCGATCTGCGGGTTCATGGATAATCCCAACGTGCTCTTTGATCCGGAGATTTTGCGCAAGGGTGCGAACCTGTGCCGGGCGACGAACCGTTTCGTGGCGGAGGTGCTAGGCATCAAGCCGGCGGCGAAGATCACCACGTGCAAACCGGAGGGCACGGCGTCGTTGTTGCTCGATGCGGCGTCGGGGATTCATCCGCACCATGCGCGGCATTATTTCCGCCGCGTGCAGGCGAACCGGAAGGAGCCGATTTATGCGTTCTTCAAGGCGATCAATCCGCAGATGACGGAGCCGTCGGTGTATAGTCCGCACACGGATGATGTGATTTCGTTTCCGGTGTCGGCGCCGGAGGGGGCGATTTTGCGCAAGGATTTGAATGCGCTGCAATTTTTGCAGTTGGTGATGTTGGTGCAGCAGGCGTGGGTGATTCCCGGCGGCGACCCCGAGTCGCGGAGCGCGGGGCTGCATCACAACGTGTCGAACACCTGCACGGTGCGCGCCGACGAGTGGGCGGCGGTGGCGGACTTTATCTGGGCGAATCGCGCGCTGTTTACCGGTGTGTCGCTGCTCCAGGACGCGGGTGACAAGGCCTACGCGCAGGCGCCGCGTGAGGAAGTTATGACGGATGCGGATATCGCGCGGTGGAACGCGCTGCGTCCGCGCAAAGTGGATTACACGAAGCTCTCGGAGCACACGGATGAGACGAGTTTGAAGGACATCGTGGCGTGTGCGGGCGGGGCGTGCGAGTTGGCGTAAGGGGGTGTGGTTTTTTAAGTAATTGAGCAGGAAAGTTAAGAAATAGTTTGTCACTTATTAAGTGACAAACTGTTCGGGGGTGGGGACGGGGGAAAAGTGCGGAAAAGGGTGGGGGACGGTTGTGGATGGGCGTGAAAAAACCGCGCCGGGCGGGGCGCGGGTGGAGGACTGGGTGGCTGTTGGACGGGCGGGCGAGCGGGTGGGTTGAGACGCCTCAGTAGCTTTTTTCGAAGGTCTGGGTTTCGTTTCCGAAAACCACGATGCGTTTGGTTTGGTCGATGGAAATGAAGCGGAGCCGGCGCTTCGCATCGACGATGTCGCCGACGCTCAACAGCAGGCCGTCGACCATGATGCGCGGGTCTTTTCCGCCGAGCACGCTGGTGATGTGGAGTTGATCGATGACCAGGCCGGGGATGCGTTCGAGGCGGACTTGGATTTTGGGTTTGGGCGGCGCGAGCGGCGGAGGAGGGGGTGCGGGGAGCGCGGGGATGGGAGGGGCGTTGACGGCGGCGTATTGGGGGAGGTTTTCGTCGATGATGGAGTTGACCGAGGCGGCATGGGCGTTGTTTTTGGCGACCACGTTGCGGGTTTGTTGAAGCAGTTTGACGCTGGTGGCGGTGTCTTTGGAGCGGATGTCGCCACCGCTGCCGGGTTCGGCGAGCTCGTTTAAGAAGGGGTAGGCGGTCTTTACCGTGAAGTAAGCACCCGCCAGCAAAATGCATGCGGTGATGCAGAGTTTAAAGAAGCGGACGAGTGTCCGCGCCGACATGGGGGCTGATGATGGCCGCGGGGCGACAGGCGCGGGGACGGGAGGTGATTCAGGCGCGGCAAACGGGGGAGTCGTGGGTGGGGGAACCGGTGCGGTTGGCGCGAGGGCGGCCGCCGGTTGCGGAGGGGAGGGCGGGCGCGGTGCTCCGATCAACGTGCCGGCGGAAATCGAGGCGGGCGCGGACGCAGGCGCAGGTGCCGCCGGTGGCGGGGGAGGGGCGAGGGACGCACGCAGTTGAGCCTGACGAGTTTTTTCCTCGATCGCCTGCCTGCGGATTTCCTCGATGCTAAAAGCCATGGTTCACGCGCGTGGTAAAAAACTTATGAAGAGCCTAGCGGGTTTCGTGCCTTTGCAAGCCTAACTTCGGGGGCTTGACCCATGTTCAGATAACCCGGGGTTGCGGGATGTCGCGAGCAGCGGCGGGGTGGGGGGCGGGTTTGCCGGAAAATTTCTCGCCGGGTGGTGGGACGGGCGGCACGCTGCGGCTCGAATGATTTTTACCTGCCAACCGGGATTTACGGATCTGCTCGCCGGAGAGCTGAGCGCGCACGGCTTTGCACCGGTGGAGCAGGGGGCGGGCTGGGTGAGGACGGAACCCGGAAAGCGCGTTGGGGACAACGCGCTCCACCCATTGCCGGATTTGTGTTTTCCGCAGATGGCGCTGCTGGAGCCGGTGGAGATCGCGGCGGATTCGGTGAACGCGCTGGCGGCGAAGATCACCGAGCAGTTTTTGACGACGGCGAAGACGGAGCGGTTTGAGGGCGAGTGGCCGTTTCTCTTTGAAGAGGCGGCGGAGATGGACGGGCTGGGGCGGCGCGTGAAGGGTGTTGAGAAAATGGTGGAGGAAAACCTGAAGAAGCGCATGAGCCGCGTGGCCAAACTGGCGGTGGCGGACAAGCCGCGCGGCGTGGCGCGGTTGCGCGGGTTGTATGTATTTTTTGTGGATTTCAAGCGGGCGTATGTTGCCCGCGAGGCGGTCTTCGGCGGGCAGCGCCGCATGGCCGACGACGAACAGGCGCCGTCGCGTTCTTACCTGAAAATCGAGGAGGCTTACATCGTGCTCGGGCGCGAGCCGGCGTTTGAGGAGACGGTCGTCGATCTGGGCGCGGCTCCCGGAGGATGGAGCTACAGCGCGTCGAAGCGCGGGGCGAAGATTGTCGCGGTGGACAACGGTCCGCTGAAGGGCGGGGCGTATAACAACTACAAGATCGAGCACCGGATGGAGGATGCGTTCACGTTCAGGCCGGCGCCGGACCAGGTGTTCGACTGGATGTTCTGCGATCTCGTGGAAGAGCCGCATCATGTCATGGAAAATCTGATACAGCCGTGGCTGGAGCGGGGGTGGTGCCGGCGGTTTGTGGTGATTTTGAAATTCGGGCGGGTGGATCCGCTGGCGTTGCTGCGCGACGTGCGTGCGCCGGAGTCGGTGTTCTCGCGTTGCGCGACCAATGTGCGGGTGCGGCACCTGTATCATGACCGCGAAGAGTTCACGATCGTCGGGGAGCTTAAATAAAAAATCCCGCGTCGCGGCGCTCACTTGCGCCACGCATCGCGATAGAGGCCGATCTGCCCGACGGGGATCGGTTCCAGTCCGGGGACGGTCAAGACGGAGGGAGCCGCTTGCACGGTGAAATCCGGCGGGAGGACGGCATCGTTGTCGGCGGCTTCGGTCGTGGGTGGTGCGTTGCGCAGGAATGTCGGGCAGCGCAAGGACGCGTTCCTGCGCACGCGGTTCACGTTGGGTGTGGCCACCAGGCCTGTGAGCGCCGGGTAGCGTGCGGTGTAGAGCGTCCAATCGACCTGGGACCGGCTTTCGTCCAACTTGCGCGTCATATAACCGGTCCAGCGCTCCGTATCCCAGGCTTGAATACTCACCGCCGCCTCGCAGTAGATGAACAGATTGTTCTCGACCGTGTTGGCGGTGCCCCCGTGGATCTGCACCGCGCCGAAGTTGCCGGAGGCGCAGCGCTCAAAGATGTTGCCGTGGATCAGGTTTCCGGAAATCGCGTCGTCGAGCCGGATGCCGTTGCGCCCGCATTCGCGCCGTCCGTCGCGCGGGACGTTGCCGATGTCGTGCCAGTAATTGTAGCGGTAGATATTTCCCATGAACGTGGGATCGCCCCACATGTCGGCGCCGCCCTGGTCTTCCGACTCGGTGACGACGTTGAAGACCTCGTTGTATTCGACGATCATGTCGTTGCCGTCGATGCGCATCGCGCTGCTCGGGATGTCATGCAGCCGGTTGTGGGCGATCCGGTTGCCCACACCGCTCACCAGCAGCGCGGGCGTGTAGGTGCGGTCAATGCGCGAGAGATCCTGGATGTCGCAGTTCTCCACAAACGCGTCGCCACGCGTCAACGTCGCGCGGTCGCCGGCCGCGAGCACCACGCCGCCGCGTCCGAACGAGGCGATGTCGCACGAAAGCAGGCCGTGGCCGCGCCCGCCGCGTATCTCCACCGCGTTGCCCGCAAAACGTCTCAAGGTGCACCCCGCCAGCAAACAATGCCCGCCACCCTCGATGTGAATGGCATCCGCGCCGCCCAGTTCCCACGTGAGTCCCTCGAAACGCACATGGGAGACGTCTTTCAGCTTCAGCATAGGCACCGAGATCACGGACAACTCGACCTGCGCCTTGCGCGGATCCGAAGGCGGATAAAGCAGGACGACGTTGCGCGCGCGGTCCAAAAACCACTCGCCCGGCGCATCCAGTTCGCTGAGCGCATTCACGGCGTAAAACGGCGCGCCCACGCTGAAGCCGTAGGTGTGCCACGGCTTTTGCAGGGTGATCAACCGCCGCTTGGGATCGATGGACTCCACGCGCTCATAGGAATCGGCCCAGTCCCAGAACCAATAGCCATACAAGAGCAGATCCGGTTCGTCGGCCCATTTGCCGGGCAGGTCGCCTTCGTAGAAAAAGCTCCCCGTCATGCTGCCCTGGCGGTCGTAGCCCTTGGTGCCGTCGTGGACCGCGACGTCCTTGATGCGCAAAAACCCTTTGTTGGGACCGCGCGCCAACGAGAGCGCCCGCCCGTTGAAAAACAATTCGTGCGCGGGATGTGTTTTAAACCCCCGGCCGCTCGAGAAGCCGCCGAGAGTCAGCGGCAACACGTCCGTGATCCCCGCCGCGTTCAAGTCCGATACCCACATCTCGTCGCGCGACTTCTCGGGCAACAACGGATAATCCGACGCGTTTTTCAGCCGCCGCCACTGCTTCAAGCGTTCGCCTCCGCGGAACACCGGACGTTCTCCCTCCGCCGCCACATAACGAATCGGGGCGGTCGCGGTCCCCGTGTCGCGCGCGTCGAGACCGAACGTGTCGGTGACGCGGTATTCGCCTCCGTGGATGACCACGCGAACGCCGCCGTCCGGCAGCGGTCCCTTGCTTTTCAGCGCGCGAATCTCGTCTCGGCACCGTTCGAGCGATGCGAACGGATCGCGCGGTGCGCCTGAGCCGCGATCGTTTCCGCGCGGTGAGACATGCAGCGTGACCGCCGCGGCCGCTTCAGGCGGCGGTGTATAGCGAACGGATACGGCGTCGCGGAGCGGCAACCCCGCGGGGCGGACGTCGGGGGCGGCGGCGTTCTCGCCGGCGAGACACATGGTCGCGGATGCCAGCCATAAAATACTGCGGAAGAACACCGATTCGGATCGCTTCATAAGGGGTGCTTCAAGGCATAGCGTTCTTGCACGTATGCCGCAAGGGCGGCGGGTGGTCCGCTTTCGTGTGACCTAGGGGTTCGCTCGACAACGGGCGAGCCTCGCCGTCAGCATCTGCGGAGTGAAATCTTCCGAGCTTAATTTATGCGGTCTGGTGGCGGTGCGGTCGCGTTTTGAAAAAGATCCGGCGTCGATCAAGCGGCTGTTTTTCGACGAGGCGACGGGGCGCAAGATCGGCGTGATCTGCAAGGCGCTCGCGGCGGGGCGGAAAGTGTATCGCTGCGTGCCGGCCGCGGAGTTGGAGAAGATCGCGGGGAGCATTCATCACGGCGGGATCGTCGCGGTGATCGATGCGCCGAAGCTGCGGGCACCGGATGCGCGGGTCGTCGCGAACTGGGCGGCGAAGCGGACGCCGCTCGTTTTGCTCGATCGGATTGGCAATGCGCATAACCTGGGCGCGATTGCGCGGACGGCGGCGTTTTTTGGCGTGGAAAATATTATCATTCCGGCGCACCCGCAGGCGGCGTTGCCGGGCGAGGCGGCGTTTCGTGTGTCGGAGGGCGGACTTGAGCAGGTCGAAGTGTGGCGCACGCCGGATCTGGCGAAGTTGATGCGTGAACTCACGGCGGCGGGTTACGATGTGGCGGGTGCGGCGGCGCGCGGGGGCAAGCCGGTGTTGCTGGCGGGTGCGGCGAAACCGGTGGCGGTGGTGCTCGGCAATGAGGAGCACGGGCTCGCGGCGGACGTGGAACGCGCGTGCACGCGGTTGGTGACGATTCCGGGCAGCGGGCGCGTGGAGTCGCTGAATGTTTCGGTGGCGGGGGCGGTGTTGATTTATGCGTTGTTGGCGGCGCGGTGAGGATTGTCGCGGGAAGGGCGCGTCACGTCGTGCTGTGAAAAAAGGAGAACGGACATTTTTGTCCGTTTTTCGGGGGGGCGGGAGGTGAATCGTGAATCACGCGGGGAACGGACAGGAATGTCCGTTTCCCTTGGGTAGGAGGGTGAAGTTTTCCGGTGTTGAGGAGGCTTTGGGCTGTGAGCTGACTCCCTCCGGCTTGTGCGGCGAGGAAAAGGAGAACGGACATTTTTGTCCGTTTTGCGGGGGGGCCGGGAGGTGAATCGTGAATCACGCGGGGAACGGACAGGAATGTCCGTTTTCCTTCCAGAGCGTGAAATTTTCCGGTGGGAGGGAAGCTTTCTTCGGGTTGGCGGCGATGTAGCGGCGGACTTTTTGCAGGTGCTCGTCGTCGCGGATCAGGCGGTCCCAATACTCGGGGTGCCAGAGCGTGCCGGTCGTGCCGAGCCGGCGGTTGATGCGGCGCGCGGACACGCCTTTCCATACTTTGAGTATCGCCGCCAGTTCGATTCCGGCGCGCGGGATAAAGAGCGCATGCACGTGATTTGGCATGATGACGTAATCGAGCAACGCGACCTTGTCGGGATCACCGGCGTGAAGCACGTCTACCAACTCGGCGCGCACCGCCGGATCGCTCAGCACGCGGGAGCCGTGACGGCGTCGAGCCAGTGTTGGATGTCGGCGGTGAAGCGTCGCGCATACTCGGCTTCGTGTTCGCCACTCCACGGCCGCGGGTGGGTCGTGAGCCAGTCCGCGCGCTGCTCAAGCCAAGGGCGGAGCAGGGTTTCGGGAATGGAGTCGGCCAGCCGCCAAGTAACGAAGACGGGGACGCCGGTTTGTTGCCAATGCGGCAGGTTGCGACGGTGGATGTCGATGGTCGCGCGCGGATTGAAAAACCGGAGGCTTTCCATGCGGCGCACGGAAAGCCGCTCGGTAGGAGCAGGCAAACGAAAAGGAGAAGGAGAACGGACATTTTTGTCCGGTTTCACTTGGGGGGACGGAACGGACAGGAATGTCCGTTTTCCGGGGCGGAGCAGGAAGCGGGGGTGGGGAAAGTCAGCGGGGCGGACGGAGGATCAGGACTTCGTCGGGCGCGAGGGTGGCGTCGCCTTGCCGCGCGGTGCGGGTCAGCAAGTCATGATGAAGTCCGGCGGGGAGCGGCACGGTGTGCGTGTCGGCGGTGTGATTGATGAGGTAGAGAAGAGGCTCGCCGGAAGGGGAGATGCGCACGGAGACCTCGACACCCCCGGGCGGCGGTGTGCCGTCGCGCAGGGGCGAGGCGATGTCGTGGCGGGCGCAGAGTGTGCGGAGGAAGGTGGTGAGGGCGACGGGTGCGAGGCGGGTGGCGAGGTAGCAGGCGCGGCCGGCACCGAAGGTGTTTTCGGTGATGGCGGGATCGCCGGCGTAGAAGGCGTGGGTGTAACGGGCGAGAGGGCGCGCGGTCTCGAGCCAGAGACGTTCGTGGATAAAGTCGCAGGGGGCTTCGGAGCCGTCGGCGAAACGCACGCCTTGGGTTACGCCTTCGGGCGGGGCGTCGAATTCTTCGACGGTGAGTCCGAGCAGGGTGCGGAGCGGGCCGGGTGCGCCGCCCGGATGGAAGCGGTCGTTTTCGTCGACGCGGGCGGTGAAGTGGGTGGCAACGAAGGTCGCGCCGGCGCGGACGCGGTGTTCGATGCGCGCGGCCTGGGCGGCGGTGAGCATCGTGGTGCACGGGGCGATGATGACGTCGTAGGGAGACAGGTCGGCGTCGGGGCTGATGACCTCGGCGGTGATGCCGGCGGCGTGGAGGGCGGCGTAGTAACGTTCGACGGCGGCGGGATAATCGAAATCGCGGCGCGCGCCGGCGGTCACGACGAACGCCCACCACGACGGCCAGGCGAAGAGGACGGCGACGCGTGCGTTCACGCGGGCACCGACGGTGGTGTTGCCCAAGGCGGCGAGTTCGGCACCGAGCGCGGAGACTTCACGGAAGACGCGGGAGTCGGAGCGGCCGTGGTGTTCGACGACTGCACCGTGATATTTTTCGACGCCGCCGGGGGATTGGCGCCATTGGAAATAGAGAACGGAATCTGCGCCGTGGGCGACGGCTTGAAAGGAGTTGCGGCGAAGTTCGCCGGGCGGATGGAGGCGGTAGTGGGACGACCAGTTCACGCCGGAGGGAGTTTGCTCCATGAGCAGAAACGGCTGGCCGGGGCGGAGTCCGCGCATCAGCGCGTGGCGGAAGGCGACGGCTGAAGGCGATTCGCCGGGCATCGGGTAGCTGTCCCAGGCGACGACGTCGAGGTGCGGGGCCCAGACATGGACGTCGAGCGGGCCGAAGACGCCCATGAAGTTGGTCGTGACGGGGACCTGCGGCGTGAGTTCGCGGAGGACGGCGCGCTCGTTGAGGTAGGAGCCGAGGAGGGCTTCGGTGTGGAAACGACGCCAGTCGATGCGGTGGGCGGGGATGGATTGTTCGCCGTGTGCGAAGGGCGGTTCGATCTGCGACCAGTCGTCGTAGGCGCGGCCCCAGACGGCGGTGGTCCAGTGTGCGTTGAGTGTATCCAGAGATCCATGACGGGACCGGAGCCAGTCGCGGAAGGCGGCGGCGCAGCGCGGGCAGTGGCAGTAGGGCGAACCGTTGCCGCCGTATTCGTTGCTGATATGCCAGAGTTTTAAACGCGGGTGACGGCCGTAGCGGACGGCGAGGGCGCGCACGAGATCGGCGGCGAGGCGGCGATGGTTGGGGGAATGCGGGCAGAACGAGTGGCGGTTGCCGTGGGGGCGGACACGGCCCTGGTCGTCGGTGACGAGGACGTCGGGATATTTTTGCGCGAGCCATGCGGGGGTGGCGGCGGTGGCGGTGGCGAGGCAGAGGTCGATGCCGGCGGCGTCGAGGTGCGCGATGATGCGGTCGAGCCAGTCGAAGGTGAAGACGCCCTCGGCGGGGTTGAGCGCCTGCCAGCCGAAGACCGGGAGCGTGACCAGGGTGACGCCGGCCGCGCGCATAAGGCGCATGTCATCGGGCCAGACGGATTCGGGCCATTGGTCGGGGTTGTAGTCGCCGCCGTGATACAGGCGTTCGCAGCGGAAGGGGACGGTGGGGATGCCGGCGGCGGAAGCCATGCGTGGAAAGTTAAGGACGCGGACCGTGGTAGATGTTGGCGCCTTCCGTAATGTAGGGCACGAGCTGATCGCCCGCGACCCATCGCACGGATCCGTCGGCGGAGGCTACATTCTGGCCGGAGAAGCCGCCGGGCTGGTTGGGCGTATCGTGATCCATGTAGTTGGAGCCGAGTTGGACGGAGAGGCAGCTCCAGAGCGGGAAGTTTGGCGAGATCGTGTTGGTGCGGCGCAGATCGTTTCCGCTGGTCATGCCGTAGGCGGTGAGGATGGCGGGGTTGATGAGTTTCAGGTTGTAGTAGGCGTAGGTGATGAAGAGACCTTCGGGTCCGTGGTAGGTGTTGGATGTGGAGTTGCGGTAATCTTTCAGTGGGCCTGGGCAGAACAGGGAGGGGATGGTTTCGCGGTCGCCCTCACCGCCGCCGAGGTAGGGGCGGAAAACGAGGTAGTCGGGTTGTGAATACACGTGTGGGTGTCGCCAGGTTGCCCAATGGTTTGACTGGGTGGCCTCGCGGGTGGGGAGGAGCTTTTTGTTGTCGTTGGCGAAAAGCAGGCTGGAAGTGGCGAGGTGACGGAGGTTGCCGGCGCAGGTGGCCTTGGTGGCGGCCGCGCGGATTTTACCGACCGTCGGGATAAGGATGGCGGCGAGAATGCCGATGATCGCGATGACGGTGAGCAGTTCGACGAGCGTGAAGGCGGCGCGGGTGACGGAACGGAGCGGGGTGTTGGGGGAGCGCATGGCGGGTTAGTTTTTGAGGCGTTCGCGGAGTTGCCAGGTGCGGACGTAGTCCACGGTCATGTAGTCGGGGAGGGAGGCGACATCGACGTTCTTGGTGGCCCAGCCGCCGATCTGGATGTTGAGCTTGATGTAGGCGGGGACGGTGGAGACGCGTTCGTTTTCCCACTCGGCGGCTTTTTTGCCGTCGATGAACCAGGTGAGCTTGCCCGGTTCCCAGAGCAGGCCGAAGACGTGCCAGCCGTCGGGGGTGGGTCCGTAGAAAATGCCGGTGCCCCAGGCTTTGTGGTTCACGCCGTAGTCGTCCCAGTGGACGGCGGCGTTGTGGCGGCCGGGACCCCATTCGCAGAGGTGTTCCATGATGTCGATTTCCATGGCGCCGTTGCTGGTGCTGCGGCGCTGCCAGATGTTGAGGCCGGAGGCGGCGCCGCGGTCAGGCATGGTCCAGAAGGCGGGCCAGAGTCCGCGCGTAGTGGGAAGTTTGATACGCGACTCCATGTAGCCGTAGAGCTGGGTGAACTTGTCGTAGCTCTGGATGATGCCGGAGGTGAAGTCGCGGGCGGGACGGGCGGGGTCGTCGTTGTGGTGGCCGCGGCGGTGCTCGGCTTTGAAGCGCGCGTGGCCGTTGGCGACGGTGACGTTTTCGGCGGAGTAGCGCTGGAGCTGGCCGGGTTGCAGGCCGTCCCACGGGAAGCTGGGGGTCCAAAGCTGGTCGTTCAGTTTTTCGCCGTCGAAGTTTTCGTTGAGCGTCTGCACCCAGTCGCCCTCGACGGGCGGGCGTTGTCCGAGCCAGGCGGGCGGCGTGACGGGGATTGAGCGGTCGGCGGGTTTGGTGAGGACGGTGTTGAGGGCGCGGTCGCCGGCGCTGCCCCAGCCCTTGATGTCGGAGAGGACGAGAGTGGTGCCGGGCTTGGGGCTGACGAGGAACAGCTGAATGGCGGAGACGCGGCCGGCGTGGAGATCGTAGCCGGGCGAGCCGTTGTTTTGTCCGAAGGTGAGGCGGAGCGGGACGGATTCGCCGGGCTTGATGGTGAGTTTTTCGGTGTTCCAGGGTTTCTGGCCGAGCTCGTCGGCGCGGGCGTTGGGGCGGTTTTCGACGCGCAGGTGGGTGACGGCGGCGGCGGTGCCGGTGTTGGTGGCGGTGAGCTCGATGCCGGCGAAGGCGGAGAGATCGAGGCCGTCCTTGGGGACGAGAATGTAGAGGTTGGGGTAGCTGCTGGTGGCGGCGAACGCGACGGTGAGTTTGCCGTCGGCGACCGTGCCGGTGGAGTTGTTGAACTTGAGTTTGGAGAGGGCGTCGGGGGATTTCAGGTCGACGAGTTCGCCGGAGATGGGCGGGGAGAACTGGCTGTTGCCCTCGGGCAGGGGGGCGGCGGCGGGGCGGGGCGCGGCGGGTTTTGCGGCGGCGGGAGGCGCGGGCGGCGGGGTGGTGATGGCGGCGAGACGTTTGACGAGGAGAGTGGCGTTGGTCTGCTTGGGGGCGTCGGCGAAAAGTTTGACGGCGCTGATGAGCTTGGGGTCGAGCTTGTAGGCGGGCTGGCCCTGGCTAAGGCCGAAGAACAGACGGAGGGTTTTGGTTTCGCCGGGGGCGAGCATGATGCGCTCGGTGTTCCACGGTGAAGTTTTCCAGTCGCCGGGGTTGTCCACGCGCAGGTGGAGGCGGACGCGGGTCTCGCTGATGTTGCTCACCTCGAGTTCGATGCCGGTGAAGGCGGAAAGATCAACGGTGGTGCCGCCGAGCGGGAAGTTGACGCCGGGGTAGCCGGAGTCGGCGGGGAGTTCGACGCGGACGGCGGGTTGTCCGGCGGACGTGTCGAGGGAGGCGACGGCGTTTTTCTCGGGACGGATGGCGGCGACGGCCTCGGGCGTGACGGGCAGCGCGAGCTGGGCGACGGAAGTGAGCGGTAGCGCGAGCGCGGCGAAAGCGAGGAGCGCGGGAAGGGAGAGACGGCTGAGGAAAGACATGGGGGCGGACGATACGGACGGTTAAAGGGAAACGACGGGAGACGGGGCGGATTCGTGCTCCAGAGCCGGGAGGTGGGCTCCGTGTTCGCGGAGACGTTCACGGAGAAAGGCGGTGTCGATGCCGTGGACATCGTGGCCGGGGGTGCGGGCGGCGAGGGCGGCGGCGAGGCCGGCGGCTTCACCCATGGCGAGGCATACGGGCATTACACGGACGCTGCCCTGGACGATGCGTTCGCAGGAGATGGAGCGACCGGCGACGAGGACGTTGCGCAGGCCGACCGGAGTGAGGCAGCGGTAGGGGATGCCGTGAGATTCGCCCTTGGCGTAGTGTTTAAAACGGGTGGCGGCCTGGACCTCGTCGATTTTGTTTTTGTGCTCCTGTTTGGTCTGGTGGAGGTCGATGAAGTAGCTGTTGCGGCAGATCTCGTCGGGGAAGGTGCGGCGGTCGAGGTAGTCGTCGAGCATGAGCATGTAGTCGCCGGTGATGCGGCGGGTTTCGCGGACGCCGAGGACGGCGCCGGTGGAGGCGACAAAGGCGTTGGCGAAAGCGGGCGAATGCGCGGCGAGCGCGCGGCAGTAGGTCTCGGCGAGCCGGCGGCCCTGGGCGAGGGCTCGGGAGACGGAGGCGGGGTCGGTGTTGTCCACGCCCCAGATGTGGCCGGCGTTGAAACCGACGACGCCGGGGCCGACGAGGTTGCAGCAGAGATGTTTGTCGGGGATTTCCGGATACAAACCGGAATCGACGATGGCGTGGATGGGACTCCGCGGGTTCCACCAGCCGATGTCGCCGGAGTGTTCGAAGGCGTAGGAATCGACGTTGGCGAGGGCGAAACAGAGCGTGGTGGCCTGGGTCTCGCCGGCGGCGTCGCCCTGCTGGAACGGGGCTCCGGCCCAGGCGGCGAGATCGGCGTCGCCGGTGCAGTCGATGTAGACCTTGGCGCGAAGGGCGGTGAGGCCGGATTTGTTGGCGACGAGGATCGTGGAGACGCCTCCGTCGGAATCGGTCTCGACGCCGGCGAGCTGGGTTTGAAAGAGGACGGTCGCGCCGGAGTCGGCGACGAGGGAGTCGTAGACGCGTTTGAGGCGTTCGGCGTTGATGGGCACCCAGTCGAGGGCCTCGGGTTTGACGTGGGAGAGACCTTCTTTGGCGGCGGTGAAGACCTTTTCGGCGAGTCCGCGGTAGATGATTTTTTCCTTGTCGGAGAACGGACACCAGGCGGGCACGAGGGCGCTGGTGCCGGAGCCGCCGAGGGAGCCGGTGGACTCGATGAGCAAGGTGCGCGCGCCCTCGCGGGCGGCGGCGATGGCGGCGGTGCAGCCGGCGGGGCCGCCGCCGGCCACGATCACGTCCCAACTGTCGTCGAGGGGGAGAGGGCGGGCGTGGGGGACGTGGGTGTTCATGCGTAGTTGTCCGGTGCGCGCGGAGCGGAACGAGCGCGTTGCCGATGGAAGTAATCCCGCGAAAGGAGTAGGATCAGTCGCGACGACGGCGAAGGGCGGCGAAGCTGATGGCGGCGAAACCTCCGTAGGCGGCGAAGGCGGACGGCTCGGGGATGGCGTAGACGTTGAGCACGTCGGCCTGGCTGGTGCCGACGAGGAGGTTGTCCCACTGAATATCGGCGGCAGTGGTCAGGGTGGTGAGTCCGAAGTTGGCGATGCCGCCGGTGGTGCCGGCATTTATGTGGCCGTTGGCGACGATGCCGCCGGTGAGGGTGGTTGAATTCGGATTGAGCCAGACCTCCATCTGATCGTAAGCGTCGGCATTGGTGGCGTTCCCGTTCTTGGAGAGTTTCGCCACAAAAAAGTAGGTCTGATCATCCACCGCGCTGGAAACCACGCTCGTCGAACTCACGGAAGTATTGATGCGAATTTCGGAGAAGATGGTCCGGTTGGCGGTGTTGCTGTTGGCGACGGTGCCGGTGGCGCCCGTGTTGATGTCGGTGGTGTCGCTCACCCAGAACCAGTAGCGGGAATTGTTTGCCGAACTGTCGACGCGAAGGGTGAAGCTGAACCAGACCTCGCCGGATTGCGCGGCAAACCCCTTGGTGGCCAACGGAGAGCCGGTCCCGCCGCTGAGGAGTGTGCTCTCGACGCGGTTGGCGCCTCCATTGATGGTGATGCTGCCGTTGCTGTAGCTGATGCCGCCTTCCACAACGTTGACACCAGTCTCGGCGCTCCATCCGTTCTGCGCATTCAAACCGCCGAGAGTGCGACCATCGAAGTTTTCCTGAAGGAGGATCGATGCGTGCGAGAGCGTGACGCAGGCGAGAAGCGGGAGGGCGAAGGAAAAGGTTTTCCGGAGGGCGGACAGACGGATGGGTAGGGCGTGGTTTTTCATGGGGAGGCACGACCAGCCTGTTTGCGGAAGGAGGAAAGCGAAAGACCACGGGCTTGCTCATAATAACTTTAAAGTTACATTATCCTGCCATGAAACGACTGAAGCCGCTTCCCTTCACGCTGGATTTTTACGGGCTGCAGCCGCGGTTGATCTGGGCGAACGAACGGACGTTGACGCAGGAGTTTCTGGACATGGCGACGACGGCGGCGGCGGACGAAACGGTGGCGTGGTTCATCGAAAAAGGCTCGGTGACGGTGGCCTATCGGCGCGGTGTGGAGGCGAAGGCGCGGGCGGGGGAGTGGTTGTTTTTGCGGGCGGAGGACGGGAGGCAGCATTTCGCGAAAGGCACGCGGTTGATGTCGTTGCGGTTTCGTCTGCGGTTGCGCGGAGGGAAGGCGTTGTTTGCGAGACGGAGCGACGT
>CAMBLN010000069.1 GCA_945868215.1 Opitutus sp. GAS368 | reverse complement strand
TGGAGAAACACATCGCGGGCACGGAAGCGCGGTTGTCGAACGAGGCGTTCACCAGCAAGGCACCGCCTGCGGTGCTTGAAGGTGCGCGCAAACAGCTCGCCGATCAAAAGGCGAAGCGCGACGAGATCACGCGTCTGTTGAACGCTCTTTGATTGTTATATACCCGTGGCGTTGGGTGAATTTAACCGGCTATTAAATAGCCGGTTAAATTCATTTTAAGCCGAAATCTTTACTTAGGACATAAAGTAAGTATTGCTTTTCCAATTCAATGAACGCCACCGCTTCACCCGTCGTCCCGCCTGTTCGCACTTTGGACCTTGAACAAGCCACGGCGCAGGAGCGGGTGCGGTGGGCGGTGGATACCTATGGCGACGGTCTCGTGCTCACGACGAGCTTTGGGATTCAGGCGGCGGTGATGCTGCATTTGGTGACGCGGATTGCTCCGAAGATTCCGGTGATCTTCATCGATACGGGTTATCATTTTCCGGAGACCTACCGGTTCGCCGCGGAGCTCACCAAGAAGCTCGATCTGAATCTGAAGACTTACGTGCCCGCGCAGACGGCCGCGCAGCAGGAGGCGCTTTACGGCAAGCTTTGGGAGCAAGGGCTGGACGGGTTGAAACGCTACAACCACCTCAACAAAGTCGAGCCGATGGACCGCGCCGCGCGCGAGTTGAAGGCCACGGCCTGGCTCGCCGGTTTGCGTCGTTCGCAGGCGAGCACGCGCGAGAAACTTTCCGTGGTCCAAAACCAGAACAAGATCGCAAAGGTTCACCCGATCATCGACTGGGACAACCGCACCATCCATCGCTACCTCACGGAAAACGGACTCAACTATCATCCGCTTTGGGAAGAGGGTTACGTTTCCATCGGCGACTGGCACAGCACGTCGAAGCTCGAAGCGGGCATGACCGAGGAGCAGACGCGTTTCGGCGGATTGAAGCGCGAATGCGGACTTCACGAGACGAGCGGTCGCACGGATTTCCAGATTTGAGTCTCGTTTAAATTCATTGTTTTGGTCGCGCCGACATATTCGGCCTTGCGCCGTCCGCCGGGGGTTGCGGTCATAACCCTTTCATTTTTTCAGTCATGGTCTCCCCCGAAACGTTCAACCACATCGAAAACATCAAGAAGCGCGCAGGGCATCTATGGAGGTTTCTTTGACTGCGAACAAAAGCTTCTCGAGATAGAGGCCCTTGAGGCGCAGATGGGTGAGCCCACGTTTTGGGACAACAACGAGCGCGCCCAAAAACACATCGGCAAGGTCAACGCGTTGAAACGCGCGGTCCTCCCGGTTGTTGATTTCCGCAAACGCGTCGGTGATATCGACGTGATGCTGGAACTCATCGAGGCCGGTTCCCCCGAGGAAAAAGACGAGTTCGGCGCCGAACTCACCACGCAGGTGGACGCGATGATTCCCGAACTCGACAAGATCGAGATCGGCGCGTTTCTCACCGGCCAGTTCGACCGCAACAACGCGATCTTCTCCATCCAGGCGGGTGCGGGCGGCACCGAGTCGAATGACTGGGCCGACATCCTCTACCGCATGTATAACCGCTGGGCGGAACGCCGCGGTTTCGAGACCGAGCTCATGGACGTGCAACCCGGCGACACCGCCGGCATCGCCAAGGCCACGATTCTCATCAAGGGCGAAAACGCCTACGGTTATTGCAAGGCCGAGCGCGGCGTCCACCGCCTTGTGCGCATTTCGCCGTTCGATTCCAACGCCCGCCGGCACACCTCGTTTTGCGCGGTGGACGTGATCGCCGAGGTCACCGACGAAATCAAAATCGACATTCCCGAGGCCGAGTTGCGCATCGATGTCTACCGGTCATCCGGCAAGGGCGGCCAGGGCGTCAACACGACCGACTCCGCCGTGCGCATCACGCACATCCCGACGAACACGGTGGTGGTCTGCCAAAACGAACGTTCGCAGATCAAGAACAAGGCCGCCGCGATGAACGTGCTCAAAGCCCGCCTCTACGAAAAGAAGCAGGACGAACAGCGTTCCGAGATGGACAAGTTCTACGGAGAAAAAGGTGAAATCGGTTTCGGCGCGCAGATCCGCAGTTACGTGTTGCAGCCCTACCAGATGGTGAAGGACCTGCGCACGGGAGTCTCGACCTCCGACACGCAAGGGGTGCTCGACGGCGACATCGACCGCTTCATCACGGGATGGCTGCGCGCGGGTTGTCCGCGGCATCGCAACAAGGACATCCAGATCGACGAAGAATAATCGTTCTCGTTCATCGTTCTCTTAATCGTTCTCCGCCGGTTGATTTCGAGAAAGACAACGAGTAGGAGAACGAGAACGATTTAATCCATGCCCGATCTCGCCTACGCCGACCTTAAAGCCGCCTTTGCCGCCACGTCGTTATTTGAGGACAAGACCTGGCAGCTCTCGCCCGAGGCTTGGGCGCTCACGCCGGCGCAGGCGGCTGAACTCGCCGATATCGGTGCGGCCTGTCTCGAATACCATCAAGCGCTCGAAACGCTTTATCTGCGCTCGGCGGCGGGGAAAAACCTCCTGCGCAACAAGCCGCTGCTCGCGCCTTGGGTGGCGGATTATCTCGACCGTGGAAAACCGCCCTTGCTCACCGCCCATGCGCGCGATCCCAAAAACCGCGGTGTCTTTCCGACCGTGCTTCGGCCGGATTTGCTGCTCACCGACGAGGGCTTCGTGATGACCGAGCTCGATTCGGTGCCCGGCGGCATCGGGCTCACGGCGTTCCTGAACCGCCTGTATTCACCTTCCGGTGACGTGATTGGCGCGGGCGACGCGATGATCAAGGGATTCTACGATTCACTGGCCGCGCTGCGCACCGACATCCGCAATCCGCTCATTGCGATCGTGGTTTCGGACGAAGCTGCGACCTACCGGCCCGAGATGCGCTGGCTCGCGGAGCAACTCCAGTTGCAAGGGAAGCGCGTGTTCTGCCTGGAGCCGGACGATATTTTTCCGCTGGGTTCCTCGCTCTGTTTCGACGTCGAGGGAAACCCGGAGAAGATCGACATCATCTACCGGTTTTTTGAGTTGTTCGATTTGGCCAACATTCCGACGGCGCATTATTTCTTCGAGGCTTGGGAGGCGGGTGAAGTGTGCATCGTGCCGCCGATGCGGCCTTACCAGGAGGAGAAACTCGGGCTGGCGCTTTTCCATCACCACCTGTTGCAGGATTATTGGAGCGAGACGCTGGGCGGGCGCACGTTGAAACTCCTGCGCAAACTCATTCCGCAGTCTTGGGTGATCGACGCGACGCCGCTGCCGCCGGGCGCGGTGCTGGACGGGCCGAAAGTCGGCGGACGCTCGCTGACCGACTGGCGTCAGCTCGCCAACGCCTCGCAGAAAGAACGCGACCTCATCATCAAGATCTCGGGTTACCACGAGAGTGCGTGGGGCGCGCGCAGCGTGGTGCTGGGAAGCGATTGTTCGCGTGAAGAGTGGCAGGCCGGCATCGAAGTCGCGGTCGAGGATTCGCCGAAGAACCCGCATATTCTGCAGGACTACAAAAAACCGCGCCGGGCGAAACACCGGGTTTATGACCGCGAACAGCAGGTGAGGGAAGTGGACGGGCGCCTTCGCCTGTGTCCGTATTATTTCATGATCGGCGGGAAGGCGGTGCTGTCCGGTGCGCTCGCGACGTTTTGTCCGCCCGACAAAAAAATCATCCACGGGATGCAGGACGCCGCCTTGTTGCCGAGCCGTGTGGCTGTGGTTGCCAGCGATAAGCCTAATTTACCGACTTAAATTATAGGGGTTATTACCTAGTCGTGGAGTTGTTAGTTACTCTCTACTTCGTTGGTTTCCGGAGGCTAATAACAGTGTTGCGCGGTTGTTTGCCGCTGGACTTTTAGGGTTGCTCCCGACCGTGTTGCCGGCGGCCGCCGAAAGCCCGCCTGATATCGCGGCATTGCAGATGCGGGCCGCCGAAGGCAACGCGGAGGCGCTTACGGCGCTGGGCACGGCTTACGCCACGGGCGCAGGTGTGACGCTTAATTACAAAGAGGCGGCGCGTTATTTTGAGAAAGCCGCGCAGAAAAACCATGTGCCGGCGCAATTCGCGCTGGGTGCGATGGCCGAGTCGGGTCACGGGCAGCCGGCCGATCCGGCGCTGGCGATGAAGTATTACCTGAAGGCCGCCCAGCGCGGGCACGCACCGGCGCAATTCAACATCGGTAATTTTTACGCCAACGGAATCGGCGTCGCGCAGGATTTGCTGGAAGCGACCGTGTGGTATCGGCAGGCGGCGAGTCTCGGTCTGCCCGAGGCCCAGCATGCGCTGGCGTTTGCCTACGAGACCGGTCGCGGGCCCGGCAAAGACGAGGCCGAGGCGGTGCGGTGGTATCGTGAAGCCAGCACCAAGAAGTATCCGCCTTCCGTATACAACCTCGCGTTGATGGCGGAGGAAGGTCGCGGCATGGAGCGCAACGACGAGCTTGCCGCCGAACTCTATCGCGTGGCGGCCCTGCGCAACTATGGCGCGGCGCAAAACAATCTGGGCATCATGATCGCGGAAGGCCGCGGCGGACTCGGCCAGGACATGGCCGAGTCTTACGCATGGCTTTCCCTGGCCGTCGAAAACGGGGCCAAGCCGTCCGCGCGCGACATCGTTGTGCGCCGCATGAGCGAGGTGCAGCTGGCCGACGCCCGCGCGAAGCTGGTGACCTTGCGCAATCAACTCGGGATGAGTGCCCCGCAGGTCGAAACCGCAGCCACCGAGGTCGCGGTCGCCGCTACGCCCGCGGCCGCACCGGCGCGTGATGCGAAGGTGGACACGGAAATCGCGGCAGCCCGCGCCGAAAACGCCAAGCTCATCGAGTCCGTCCGCAGCCTGGAGGCCGAGAAGACCGCGTTGCAGGCGCAGCTTTCGACCCGGCCGGCGACTCCGTCCGCCGCACAGCTTCCGTCCGCCGGACCCGCCGCCGCCGATGACCCGGCCAAGCTTCGCAAGGAACTCGATGACACCCGCGCACGGCTTCTCAGCATCACCGAGGACAACCAGCGGCTGAATCAGGAGGTCAAACTTTCGATCATCGAGATCGGCAATCTTCGCCGCCAGATGGACCTGCTTCGCGCCCAGTCCGCGAATTCAGCCTCCGGGAAAACCGACGAGACCACGCGCAAGCGGATCGTCGAACTCGAAGCCTCCCTGGCCGAAATGCGCGCATCCTCCGACCGCACGGAACTTCAGGCCCGCAGCCAGACATCCGAGGCCCGTCGTGAAACCGAAATCCTTAAAAAACGCCTGGAAGAAGCGACGGCGGAACTCGCGCGACTGCGTGATCCCGCGCGCCAGCCGCAGCTCGCCGCCCGCTCGAAGACCGACATCAGCGCCGACCAGGAAAAGCTGGTCACGGAAAATTCCCGGCTCGCCGCCAGCGCCCGCGCGCAAAGCGAGGCCGTGACGGCGTTGCGGGTGCAACTCTCCGCCGCCGAGCAGGCCCTGGCGACGGCCCGCGAGCAGACCACCACCGAAAAGACCGCGCTCCAAACCGCCATCGACCGCCTCTCCAGCGAGAATCAACGGTTGACCGCCGCCGCCGCGATACCGGCTCCGGTCCTCCTGCCGGCTCCTTCGGCCGACACCTCGCAGCTCGCGGCCGAAGTCGAGCGGTTGAAGGCCGATCTCGCCGCCGCCGAGAAATCCCTCGTCGATGCGAGCAAGCAGTCCGCGGTCGAGAAGAGTTCGCTGCAGGCGCTGATCGACAAACTCACGCAGGACAACCGTCGCACGGCAGCCGATGCGACGGCAGCCAACGAAGCATCCGCCGCGGCGAACCGGCAGCTGGCCACCTTGAAAGGCGAGTCGGCGGCGGCGGCCACGCAGCTTGAGCTGGAGCGCAGCCGCGGTGAGCGGGCGGAGTCCCGTCTGGCCGAGGCGAGCGCGCAACTTGCCGCCGGACGGTAGTCGATGGATACGCTCAACGCCCGCATCGCCGCGCTCACGCAGGAGTTGACGCAGACCCAGCAGGCGGCCGCCGCGACGGCCGAGGAGCTTGCCCGCACGAAGCAGGAGTCGGTCGCGAAATCCGAAAAACTCGCGGCCAGTGCGAAGTCCATCGACGACCTGAACGCCCGCATCGCCGCGGTGACGAAAGAGCTCGCGCAGGCGAAGCAGGATGAGGCGGGCACGGCCGCGAAACTGGCCGCGGCCGCGAAGTCGATCGAGGAGCTCAACGCGCGGGTTGCCGCGATCAACCAGGAATCCGCGACGAAGACGGAGAAACTCGCCGCGAGCGCGAAGTCCATCGACGACCTTAATGCGCGCATCGCCGCGGTCACGCAGGAGCTCACGCAGACGAAGCAGGATGCGACCGGCAAGGCGGCGCAGCTGGCGACGAGCGCGAAGACAATCGAGGAGCTCAAGGCCGGCGCGGCCGCGCTCACCCAGCAGTTGACGGCATCGAAAAAGGCGGCGGCCGAGGGTGAGGAAAAACTCGCCGCCAGCGGCAAGGCCATCGCGCAACTCAAAACCCAGATCGACGGCACGGCGCAGGAGCTGGCGCAGCTTCGCCAGGAGTCGGTTGAGAATGCCGAGAAGATTGCGGCCGGTCGCAAAACGACGGACGAGCTTGGCGCAAAGATCGCCGCGCTCACGCAGGACCTCACGACCGCCAGGCAGGACGCGACGGCGAGCTCGGGAAAACTGGCGGCCAACAATCGCACGGTCGCGGAGCTTAATGAAAAATTCACCGTGCTGAGCCGCGAGCTCGACGAAGCGAAACAGGCCACGGCGGCGGCGTCCACGCGCCTGAGCCAGGAAACGGCGCGCCTGATCCAGGAAAAGAATGCGGTGAGCCAGGAGCTGACGGCGCTGCAGGCGCAGGCGAGGGCGTTGCAAGCGGCGCAGGAGGCGGCGCGTCAGAAACACGCGCAGGAAGTGGCGGCCGCCAACACGCAGTTGAAGCGGGTGCGTGACGCCAACCGTGCGCTGGCCGAGGCCACCCGCCTGCTGCTCGAACCGAAGGCGGGCGAGTAAAGCCCGAGGGACTGCGGAAGCGTCGGCTACGTCAGATTTTCCAGGATTGGAGGATCTTGATGTAGTTGGCGCGTTCGTGTGCGGCGGGGTTGGGGCAGCGTTTGAGGTTCAGGGCACCGCGCATCGTCGAGAGGTCCTCGTGGCCGTGTTCTTTCATCCAGTCGCGGAGGCCTTCGAGCATGACGGAGATGGCGCGCGGGCCGGTTTCGAGCAGGACCGAGACGAGCTGCACGGCGTGGGCGCCGCCGAGGATGGATTTGATCAGGTCCTCGGGTGTATGCACTCCGCCACTACAGGCGAGCGAGCCGTTGAGCTTCGGAGACAGAATCGACAGCCAGCGCAGGCGGAGGAGGAGCTCGGAGGAAAAGGAGAGCTTCAGGCGCGGGACGACTTCCATTTCGTCGATGTCGAAATCGGGTTGGTAAAAGCGGTTGAAGAGCACGAGGCCGGCGGCGCCGTTTTCATCGAGGAGCTTGGCAAAGTGGGAGAGCGAGGCGTGGAAAGGGGAGAGTTTTACGGAGACGGGAATGCGGACGGAGGCGGTGACGTTGCGGAGGATTTCCACGATGTCGCCTTCGATGTCTTCGCCGGAGAAGGCGGGATCGGTGGCGAGTTGGTAGGTGTTGAGTTCGAGGGCGTCGGCGCCGGCTGATTCGAGGCGGCGGGCGTAGTCCACCCAGCCGCCGGGGCGGCGTCCGTTGATGGACGCGATGACCGGAATGGTAAGGGAGGACTTGAGACGTTCGAGCGTGCGGAGGTAGCCGCTGGGCGTGAGGTTGTATTCGTCGTAGCGGGGGAAGTAGGACGTCGCCTCGTAGTTGCTCTCGGCGGGGGTTTCGAGGTGGTGGTGGAGGGCGGCTTCCTCGAGGTCGATCTGCTCCTCGAAGAGCGAGTGCATGACGAGGGCGGCGGCACCGGCTTCTTCGAGGCGCATGGCGGCGTCGATGTCGTCGCAGAAGGGAGACGCGCCGACCACGACGGGGTTGCGCAGGGTGAGGCCGAGGTAGGGGGTTTGGAGGTTCATGGCTTGGGGTGAAGTAGCGAGTAGGCGGACTAGTTGGCGGCGGGGGTTGCGGGCGCGGCGGTTTTTTGCGGTTCGGCGAGGTGTTGGTAGTGGGCGTAGTGGCGGGTGACTTCGGTTTGGGCGAGGGCTCCCAACGTCTCGGCGCGGGCGGGGTTGATGTTTTTCAGGATGCCGAAACGGGTTTCGTTTTCGGTGAACTTGGAGAGGGCGAGTTTGGGCGCACCGGAATCCAGTTTGAGCGGAGTCTGGCCGGCTTCGGCGAGGCGGGGATCGTAGCGGAAGAGCGGCCAGTAGCCGGTGTCCACCGCGAGTTTTTGCTGCTCCAATCCGCGGTCGAGGCTGTAGCCGTGGGCGATGCAGTGCGAGTAGGCGACGACGAGGGCGGGGCCGGGATAGGCTTCGGCTTCGCGGAGGGCCTGGACCGTCTGGCTGTCTTTCGCACCGAAGGCGATTTTGGCGACGTAAACGTGGCCGTATTGCGCGGCGATGAGGGCGAGGTCTTTTTTGCCGGTGGCTTTACCGCCGGAGGCGAACTTGGCGACGGCGCCCATCGGCGTGGACTTCGAGGATTGTCCGCCGGTGTTGGAATAGACCTCGGTGTCGAGGACGAGGATTTTGACGTTGGCGCCGGAAGCGAGGACGTGGTCGAGGCCGCCGTAGCCGATGTCGTAGGCCCAGCCGTCGCCGCCGATGGTCCAGACGGTTTTTTTGACGAAGTCGTCGGCGAGCGCGGAGAGGCGGCGAGCGACGGGCGTCTGGTTGCCCTTGAGCGCGGCGCGGAGGGTGATGACGCGTTCGCGCTGGGCGGCGTAGTCGGCTTCGCAGGTTTGCGGGGCGTCGAGGATGGCGGCGGCGAGCTCGGTGCCGACCTCGGGGGCGAGGAGCGTGAGGAGGGCGCGGGCGTGTTCGAGGCGCTGGTTGGCGGCGAGGCGCAGGCCCAGGCCGAACTCGGCGTTGTCCTCGAAGAGGGAGTTGGCCCAGGCGGGGCCGCGGCCGTTTTTGTCTTTGCAGTAAGGCGTGGTGGGGAGGTTGCCGCCGTAGATGGAGGAACAGCCGGTGGCGTTGGCCATGATGAGGCGGTCGCCGAAGAGCTGGGTGAGGAGCTTCAGGTAGGGCGTCTCGCCGCAGCCGGCGCAGGCGCCGGAGAATTCCATGAGGGGTTGCAGGAACTGCGCGCCCTTGACGGTGGACGTGTCGATCTTGGTGCGGTCGGCCTCGGGGAGGGAGAGGAAGAAGTCCCAGTTGGCGCGTTCGCGGACGAGGAGCTCGGGCTGCGAGACCATGTCGATGGCCTTGTGGCGCGGGTTGGATTTATCCTTGGCGGGGCAGACCTGCACGCAGAGGGAGCAGCCGGTGCAATCCTCGGGGGCGACCTGGAGCGTGTAGCTGTAACCTGGATACTCCTTGGATTTGAAAGGCGTGGAGGCGAAGCCTTCGGGAGCGCCGGCGAGGGCGTCGGTCGGGTAGAACTTGGGGCGGATGGCGGCGTGGGGGCAGACCATCGCGCACTTGTTGCACTGGATGCAGAGGGCGGAATCCCACCGCGGGATTTCGAGGGCGATGTTGCGTTTCTCGAAGCGCGTGGTGCCGGTGGGCCAGCAACCGTCCACGGGCAGCGCGCTGACGGGCAGGCGGTCGCCCTCGTCGGCGAGGAGGCGCACGGTGACCTTTTGCACGAACTCGGAGGCGCCCTTGTAAACGGGAGCGGGCGAGGCGATGGCGGCGTCATCGACCGAGGCGGGGATGGTGACTTCCTGCAGGCCGGCGAGGGAAGCGTCCACGGCGGCGTAGTTCATCTGGACGACCTTCTCGCCCTTGCGACTGTAGGTTTTCTCGATGGCTTTTTTGATTTGTTTGATGGCCTCGGCCTGCGGGAGGACGCCGGAGAGGGCGAAGAAACACGTTTGGAGAACGGTGTTGGTGCGGCGGCCCATGCCGGTGGCCTGGGCGACGGCGGTGGCGTCGATCACGAAGAGACGGAGCTTTTTGGCGATGAGGGTTTCCTGCCACTCGCGCGGGAGGAGGGCCCAGGTGTCGGCGGCGTTGTGCGGGGAGTTGAGCAGGATGGTCGCGCCGGGGGCGGCGTAGGGGAGGATATTTTGTTTGCCGACGAAGTTGAACTGGCTGCAGGCGACGAAGTCGGCCTGGCGGATGAGGTAGGGGGCTTTGATGGGGCGCGGGCCGAAGCGCAGGTGGGACGTGGTGACGGAGCCGGATTTCTTGGAATCGTAAACGAAGTAGCCCTGGGCGAAGTTGTCGGTCTGTTCGCCGATGATCTTGATGGAGTTTTTGTTCGCGCCGACGGTGCCGTCGGCGCCGAGACCGACGAAGACGCAACGGCGGACATCGGCGGCTTCGAGGTCGAAGGCCTCGTCGTAGCCGAGGGACGTGCCGGTGACATCGTCGAGAATGCCGAGGGTGAATTTGGGGAGAGGTTCCCAGCGGGCGAGGTTATCGAAGGCGGCCTTGACCATGCCGGGGGTGAATTCTTTGGAGCCGAGACCGTAGCGACCGCCGACGACACGCGGAGAGTTGGCGAGGGGGGAGAGGCCCTGGGCGAGGGCTGCGACGACGTTGAGATAGAGCGGTTCGCCGAGGGAGCCGGGTTCCTTGCAGCGGTCGAGGACGGCGATGGCTTTGATGGTGGGCGGGAGGGCGGCGAGGAGGGATTTGACGTGGAAAGGGAGGAAGAGACGGACGGAGAGGACGCCGACCTTTTCGCCCTTGGCGACGAGCCAGTCCACGGTTTCGGCGATGGTCTCGATGGAGCTGCCCATGGAGATGATGATACGGTCGGCCTGGGGATGTCCGTGGTATTCGTAAAGTCGATACTGGCGTCCGGTGACCTCGGCGAAGCGGTCCATCTCGGACTGAACGACGGAAGGAAGCTGGTCGTAGAAGCGGTTGACGGATTCGCGGCCCTGGAAATAGACGTCGGGATTCTGGGCGGTGCCCTGGATGGCGGGCCGGTCGGGGGAGAGGGCGCGGGTGCGGAAGTCGGCGATGGCTTTTTCGCTAATGACGCCGCGGATTTCGTCGTCGGAGAGCAGGGCGATTTTGGAGACCTCGTGGGAAGTGCGGAAGCCGTCGAAGAAATGGATGAACGGGATGCGCGAGCGGTAGCTAGCGGTGGTGGCGATGAGGGCGAGATCGTGGGCTTCCTGGCCGTTGTTGGAGCAGAGGAGGGCGCAGCCGGTGGCGCGGCAGGCCATGACATCGGAGTGGTCGCCGAAGATGGAGAGGCCCTGCGCGGCGATGGCGCGGGCGGAGACGTGGAGGGTGAGCGGGAGGAGTTCGCCGGCGATCTTGTAGAGATTGGGGATCATCAGCAGAAGACCCTGCGAGCACGTGAACGTGGTCGTGAGCGCGCCGCCGAGCAGACCGCCGTGGATGGCGCCGGCGACGCCGCCCTCGGACTGGAGTTGGGTGACCTTGGGGACCATGCCCCAGATGTTTTTTTTGCCGCCGGCGGCCCATTCGTCGCAGGACTCGGCCATGGCCGAAGACGGGGTGATCGGGTAGATCGCGATGAACTCGTTGACGCGGTAGGCTACGGAGGCGACGGCCTCGTTGGCGTCGAGAGTTACGAAGCGGGGTTTGGAGGAAACGTTGCCGGGGACGGAAGATTTCATGGGGACTGGGCTGCGAACCGGCGAGGTTGGCCGGTCGGAGCAACGCCCATGATGCCAAAAAACGCGCACCACGACTGCGCACGGGTTGGCGGAGGGTGTGCGGATATTGTGGGTGAAGGCTCCGAAGCGTGGTCGCTTTTGTGCTGATTAAGGCGGTTTATGCCGGATTTCATCGCGTGGCACACGAGCTAGAGGATGGAGGTGGATACCGAATAAATTAAAGATTCTGTCCTTTGTGGTTAACCAGTAACCCCTCCGGCGTGGTTTCGCCCAAAAGCCCAGATTCGACATCGATCATGTGGATCGCGTTGATTTCGCCCAAGGGGCCGCTTTACCGGCATCGCGGGGGGATTTGGAAAAAGTCGCTGCGGTATCAGCCGCTCACCCTGACGACTTTGGCGGCGCTGATTCCGGCGGATGTGCCGCACACGGTGCAGTTGATTGATGAAGGCGTGGCGGACGTGCCGCTTGATCTCGATGTGGATTTTATCGGGATCACCGTGATCACGGGGACGGCGAAACGGGCTTACGAACTGGCGGCGCATTTTCGCGGTCGTGGGGTGACGGTGGTGTTGGGCGGACCGCACGTGACGTTGATTCCGGATGACGCCCAACCGCATGCGGACGCGATTGTGTGTGGTTACGCGGAGGACACGTGGCCGCAGTTGTTGCGGGATTTCGCGGCGGGCGAGTTGAAGGCGAGGTATACGCAGGCGCCGGGACTGGAGATCGGGGGGCGTCCGTTTCCGAAGCGCGAGCTGTTGCCGAGCAGCCACTATCTCACGAACAACGTTTTTGAGGCGACGCGCGGGTGCGTGCATGCGTGTGATTTTTGCGTGGTGCCGACGGCGTGGGGGCGGAAGCCGTTTCAGAAACCGGTGGCCGAGGTGTTGGCCGACATCCGGCAGCACGGGGCGCGTAAGCTGATCTTTATCGATCTGAACCTGATCGCGCATCGTGGGTATGCGAAGGAACTGTTCACGGCGCTGATTCCGTTGCGGCTGCAATGGTATGGACTGGCGACGGTGTTGCTGGCGGATGATCCCGAGTTGCTGGAACTCGCCGGGCGCAGCGGCTGCAAGGGCCTGCTCATGGGGATGGAGTCGATTTCGCCGGCGAATCTGAAGGCGAATCACAAGGGCTTTAACTCGCCGGAGCATTATGCGCGGGTGGTCGAGCGGCTGCATGCGCACGGCATCGCGTTGCAGGGATGCTTTGTGTTCGGCCTCGATGAAGACCATCCCGACGTGTTTTTGAAGACGGCGGAGTTTGCGGTGCAGGCGAAGATCGATTTGCCGCGGTTTGCGGTGGTGACGCCGTTTCCGAATACGCCGTTGTATCTGAGGCTCGAAGCGGAAGGACGGATTCTGACGAAGGATTGGGAGCTCTACGATGCGCAGCACGTGGTGTTTCAGCCGAAGCACATGAGCGTGCAGCAACTCCAGGACGGCATCGAGGCGGCTTGGAAACATGCCTACAGTTGGAACTCGATCTGGCGGCGGTTGAGGCATTCGCCTGCGCCGTGGCCGGTGCGTATCGGGACGAATCTCGGGTATCGGTTTTATGCGAACAACCTGAGCCGGTTTTATAACTGCGACTGGATCATCGGGCGGGTGCCGCGCAATGCGCCGTTTTTGCAGCCGGTGTCGGAAACAGATTGGCCGCAAAAAGGCGCAGAAGGCGCAAAAAGGGAGCCTCGGGAGCAGGTTGGTATTGGCGCGAATGCGGGAGTGGATGGAGGCCGCGGTTGATGCGCGTCACGATTGTTCATCCGTGCATCGGGCGTCATGCGGGGGATCGCAGTTACATCCGCACCTGGCAGATGGAGTCGTTACCGGCGGCGACGCTGGCGGGGCTGACTCCGCGCGACGTGGAGGTGAAGTTTTACGACGACCGGATGGAGATTATTCCGTTCGACGAGGCGACGGATCTGGTGGCGATCAGCGTGGAGACCTACACGGCGAAACGGGCTTATCAGATCGCGAGCGAGTATCGGTTGCGCGGCGTGCCGGTGGTAATGGGCGGGTTTCATGCGAGCTTGTGTCCGGACGAAGTGGCGACCTATGCCGATGCGGTGGTGGTCGGTGAGGCGGAGCAACTGTGGGAGCGGGTGATCGACGACGCGCGTCACGGCACGTTGCAGAAGTTTTATCGCGCGGAAGGGCGGGCGGCGCTGGGAGGGCTGAAGCCGGACCGGTCGATCTTTCAGGGGAAACGTTATCTGAAGGTAGGACTGGTGGAGGCGGGACGCGGGTGTCACTTCAAGTGTGATTTTTGCGCGGTGCAGACGGTGTTTAATTCGACGCAGACGCGGCGTCCGGCGGACGATATTCTGGCGGAGCTTCGGGCGATGAAGCGCGACCGGAAGCTGATCTTTTTTGTCGATGACAACATCACGTCGAACCTGGCGCAGGCGAAGGAGTTTTTTCGGGCGTTGATTCCGCTGAAGATCCGCTGGGTGAGCCAGTCGAGCATCAATGCGGCGCACGACGAGGAGTTTTTGGAACTGCTGGCGCGCAGTGGGTGCATGGGTGTGCTGATCGGTTTCGAGAGCTTGAATCCGGCGAATCTCGCGGCGATGAACAAGACGTTCAACACGGCGCGCGGCGGGTTTGAGAAGGCGCTGGAGAATTTGAAGAAGCACCGCATCCGCGTGTATGGGACGTTTGTTTTTGGCTACGACGGGGACACGCCGGAGAGTTTTAGGCCGACGGTGGATTTTGCGCGGCGGCACGGTTTATATATCGCGGCGTTCAATCACCTGACGCCGTTTCCCGGGACGCCGCTGTATGCGCGGCTGAAAGCGGAGGGGCGGCTGCTCTACGATGCGTGGTGGCTGGATGAACGTTACGGGTATAATCAGATTCCGTTTCAGCCGAAGGGCATGTCGCCGGAGGCGTTGCGCGAGTCGTGTCTGGCGGCGCGGCGGGAGTTTTATTCGTGGCCGAGCATTTTGAAACGGAGCGTGCACCGCGTGAACCGGTCGGACGGGTTCATGTGGCGGAATTTTTATCTGATCAACGCGCTGCATCGCGGCGATGTGGCGTTGCGCGATCATTATCCATTGGGGGACGAAGCATGGCAGGGAACGCTGTTGCCGGCGCGATGAGGACGGAGGAGGTGAAGACGACGGACCACTCGCTCACGCTCGCGGCTACGGGGAGGGCGGGAGTGGAGTTTGCCGTGGCGACGCGGGCGGACGAGGCGGGGCTGCGGGCTTTGTTGCGGGCAACGCCGACTCGGGGCGGGCCGGTGAGCCTGGGGTTTGAGCGGGAGCCGGATTATTTTGCGGGGGAGAATGTCGGTGGCGCGAAGGATGTGACGATCGTGGCGCGGAGGGACGGGCGCGTGGTGTGCATGGGGCGGTGTTCGCGGCGGACGGTTTATGCGGGCGGGAGGTTGTGTGAGGTTGGGTATCTAGGAGAGTTGCGATTGGCACCGGGCACGCGGGGCGGATTGGCGGTGTTGCGGGCGGGGTATGCGTTTTTCGCGCGGCTGGAGGCGGAGACGGGTGCGGCGGAGTTTTATTTTACGAGCGTGGCGAGTGGAAATGCGCGGGCGCGGATGGTTTTGGAGAGCGGGCGCGTGGGATTGCCGAAGTATGAAGCGATGGCGGATTTGACGACCGTGGCTTGGCCGGTGCGGCGCGGTGTGCGGAGTGGGGGGAATGAATCGCGGGTGGAGGAGCGTGAGTTGATTGAGTTTTTGGATACGCAGGCGCGGGGTCAGGCGCTGGCGACGCCGTGGACGGAAGAGACGAGGGCGGTGTTGAATCGTCACGGGTTGGGGGCGGAGGATTTTTGCGTGGTGCGGCGGGAAGGGCGGATCGTGGCGGCGGGCGGCGTGTGGGATCAGTGGGCGTGGCGGCAGACGGTGGTGGCGGGTTACGCGGGAGTGACGGGATGGTTGCGGCCGGTGATCAACGGGGTTGCGAAGCTTGTTGGGCGGCCGGGATTGCCGGCGGTGGGCGAGCGGCTGAGGCAGGCGTGTGTGCATCCGCTGGCGGTGGCGGAGGGCGCGAGCTCGGACGTGGTGGCAGAATTGTTGGAGAAGTTGGAGCGGCGTGCGAAAGTGCGAGGTGCGGAGTGGTTGGTCGCGAGCGTGGCGGCGCAAGATGGGTTGCGGACGGTATTGGCGCGACGAAGCGGTGCGAGGGAGTATGCGACACGGTTGTATGCGGTGACCTTGCCCGGGATGGGGAAGCCGGACGTGAAGTTGAGCGGACAACGTGTGAGACCGGAGGCGGGGTTGTTATGAAACCGAGAATGGAAGATGGATTTAACCGCGAAGGGACGCGAATAGACGCGAAGGTGCGGACGATGCCGGCAACGGAGAGGCTAAGTGGCTTGCGCGCGGCCATGACGCGGAGGGCGGAGCTGTCGGTGGACGAGTGTGCTGTGATGCGGGTGTTGTTGGGGACTTATTTTGACGGAGTGACGGCGGAGCAGTTCGCGAGGGATCTGGACGAGAAGGATTGGGTGTTGAGGGTTTTTTCGGGAGAGCGACTGATGGGGTTTTCCACGCTGGCGGTGGGAGAGGCGATGACTGAGGGCGGGACGGTAAACGTGGTGTATTCGGGCGATACGATCATGGCGCCGGAGGCGTGGGGGTCGCCGGTGCTGGCGCGCGGGTG
>CAMBLN010000068.1 GCA_945868215.1 Opitutus sp. GAS368 | reverse complement strand
GGGATCCGTGACCGATTGGTCGTAGAACGGCACGGCGATCGGCATGACGGGACCGACGCCGATGCGGGCTTTTTCCGCACGGATGCTGCTGCCCGGGATAAACGTGACGGTGCCGGCGCGCAACGTGGGGGCGAACAAGCCCGGTTCCGAAAACGTTACAATTGCGTCGTGGACGATGATTTTTTCGGGGTCGCCCTCGACACCGGTGCCGGAGATGTAGACGGGATCCTGGCCGATGCGCATGTCCTTCACGGTGTAGGCGCGTGTTTCGAGATTGTAGGTCAGCGAGTCGGCGAGGAGGCGTTGGGGACCGCGGGTGAGGCTGACGTGGCCGGTGGCGCGGACGAGCTGGGTTTTCGGATCGTAGCCGATCTGGTCGGCGAGCAGAACGGCCCCATCATAAGTCAGCCGTGCATCACCGCTAAAGACCGTGCCGGCATCGCTGATTTCGGTGCGGCTGGCGGTGATTTCCGGCAGGGAGGCGGGGACTCCGTGAAGGAGTGGCGCGAGGGTGAGAAGGAGGACGGGGAGTAGGCGTCTGATCACGGTGACCGGCAAATAAGGCGGGCACGCGGACGGCTAGCAAGCTCCCACTGAATACTCGCGGAAAGGCCCAAGACTGGCGCACTTTTCGCTTTCAGGCGCCGATCAACCCTTGCATCGTCGCGAACCGCTCACGCCCTTAATCAAACATGGCCCGCTCCTCAGCTTCCCGCTCTTCCACCGCGCTCAAAGAACTTGCCCAGCTCCGGACTGAAATCCGCACTCTGGGAACGGCGCTGGGCCGGGTGATCACCCGGCTGGAAGGTCCGGCCACCCTGGCGACGGTCGAGAAGTTGCGCACGCTCGCCAAGGCCAGTCGCGCCGGTGATGACTCCGCAGCCCCCGCACTTGGGCAGGCGGTGGCAGCGCTTACTCCGCAAGAGGCGCTCAATCAGGCGATGGCCTTCACGCTTTATTTCGAGCTGGTGAATCTGGCCGAGGAAAATTTCCGCATCCTGTTGCTTCGCCGCCGCCGGGCGGCGCGTTTCGGCGCGGAGGCCAAATCCGCCGAAGCCCGTCCGATTCGCGAGTCCATCGAGGCCGCGGTGCTGGAACTCAAAAAACGCGGGGTGGATTCCGCGGGAATGCAGCGGCTGGTTGACACGATGTTGATCGATCTGGTGTTCACGGCGCATCCGACCGAATCGAAACGCCGCACCCTTTTGGCAAAACTCCAGAGCCTCGCGGAGATTTTGCGCCAGCGCCACCACCCGGAAATCAACGGCCTGGCCTACGCCGATCCGGCCTGCGTGGAACGCGAGATCGCGTGCCTCTGGTTGACGGACCGTAGTCGCACGGCGCGTCCGGAAGTGGCCGACGAAGCGCGGACGGGACTTTGGTATCTCGACTCGACGCTTTACAAGACACTGCCCCGGCTGCACGCGGACATGGAGCGGGCGTTGAAGCTGTATTATCCCGACGTGAAGGCGCCGGCGCGCTGGTTGGTGTTTGGTTCGTGGATCGGCGGGGATCGCGACGGCAATCCCAACGTCAACGCGCGGGTGACCGCCGACATTCTGGCGCTTCATCGCCGGGTGGCGGTTGAAAAAATGCACGCGGGGGTCTCGCACCTGTTGCACACGCTGACCGTCTCGGATCTGCGCGACGACGTGTCGCCGGCGGTGCGCCGCCTGCTCAAGGAAAGCCGGCACCTTTCCCATCATTTTGAACAACTCAGCGGCCGTTATCCGCACGAACCTTACCGGGTATTGCTGGGCGGGTTGCGCGAACGCCTCGCGCTGGCGGTCAACGAAGCGAAGGACGGTTCGTTGCTCATGCCCGAGACGGCGGATGACGAGCCGGCCTTGCCGGCTGAGGCGTTGCATGAAGCCTTTGACGCCATTCGCGGGAGTCTGCTCGCGGGACGGGGTGCGTTGCTCGCGGACGGGGAATTGAAGTCGTTGCGCGACCAGGTCGAGATTTTCGGACTTCATGCCTCGCACCTCGATCTGCGCCAGCACTCCAGCCACCACGAGGCCGCGGTCGCCGAACTGATCGAACGCGCCGACTACGCAAAACTCGGCGAGGAGGAAAAACGCGAGTTGCTCACCAACGCGATTGATTCGGTGCGTCCGCTGGGCGCCACCGCGCTGGGCAAATTGTCCGCGGCCACCCGGAATGTCCTTGATCCGCTCCGGGTCGCGGCGCTCGCCCGCGCCAAGTTCGGGCCCGCCGCGCTGGGCATCTACATCATCAGCATGACGGACGCGGTGTCCGACCTGCTTGAGGTCGTTTATCTGATGAAGCTCACCGGCTCATCGCTGCCGATTGCGCCGCTTTTCGAGACGCTCGACGATCTGAACCGCGCGCCCGATGTGCTCGGGACCCTCTTCACGCATCCCGCCTACACGCCGATTTTGAAAGCCGCCGCCGGCCACCAGCACGTCATGCTGGGTTATTCGGATTCCAACAAGGATTGCGGCTACCTCACCGCCAACTGGGCGCTCTACAAGGCGCAGGAAACCATCACGGCGGTGTGCCGCGCCCACGAGGTGCGCGTGACGCTCTTTCACGGTCGCGGCGGCAGCATCGCCCGCGGCGGCGGTCCGGCGGCGAAAGCGATTCTCGCGCAACCGATCGGACTGCGTGACGGCGGCATTCGCGTCACGGAGCAGGGCGAGGTTCTTTCGACGCGTTACCACGACGCGGACCTTGCCCACCGCATTCTCGAGCAGATGGCTTACGGAGTCCTGCTCGGTTCACATGCGGCGCAGAAACCCTTTGTGCCGCCGGCCGAGTGGACCGACGCGATGGAGACGATGAGCGCCGCCGGTTTCGCGGCCTACGAGAAGCTCGTGCACAAAGACCCGGAGTTCCTCGTATTTTGGAAACAGGCCACGCCGATCGACGAGATCAGCAACCTGAAGTTTGGCTCGCGGCCGACCTTCCGCCGCAACACGACCAGCGTCGAGGACCTGCGGGCGATTCCGTGGGTGTTCTCCTGGATGCAGAGCCGCTTCAATTTTCCCGGCTGGTATGGCCTGGGTTCCGCGCTCGATGCGGTGCTCAAACAAGGACCGAAGGGCAAAAAACTCCTGCGCACCCTTCACGCCGAGTGGCCGTTTTTCTCGACGATGATCGACAACGCGCAGCTCACCATGCGCAAGGCCGACATGGGCATCGCCGAACTTTACGCAGGCCTCGTCGAGGACAAGGTGATCCGCGCCCGGGTCTTCGGCATCCTGATGGACGAATTCACGCGCACCGAGAAGGCGATCCTCACCATCACCGGCCAGAAGCAACTCCTGGGCAGCGAGCCGGTGCTCCTGAAGTCCGTCCAACTGCGCAACCCCTACATCGATCCGCTCAATTATCTTCAGGTCGAGATGATGCGCCGCCTGCGCGCCGGCAAACTGGCGAAGGCCGAGGACGAAGCCACGCGCGCCGTGGTGGAACTCACCATCAACGGCATCTCGGGCGGACTGAAGAACACGGGTTGATCTGCGCCTGCTGATTTATTCGGTTTTGCAAAACCCACTCTGGACGCAGGTGCCCGCCGCCGGCACACTCATCGCAACCCCCAAACCAAGCGTGATACTAACTCCCGTCGAACTCGCCTCCTTCATCGAAGCCCGCTGCGCTTGTCCCCATGATTTTCTGGGCATGCGCCCCTTCAAAAAAGGACGAAGCCAGGGGGTGATCGTGCGGGCGTTCGTGCGCGACGCGAAGGCTTGCGAGGTCGTCGATCTCACCAAAAAAACCGCGCCGGCCGTCGAGATGGAGCTGCTCGCTCCCGAGGGTTTCTTCGAGGTTTTTATCCCCAAGTGCAAAGACGTGTTCCGCTACCAGCTGCGCGCGACGCTGCACAGCGGCGAGATCCGCCAGTTTTTTGATCCGTATTCATTTCTCCCTACGTTGGGGCAGCAGGACCTTTATCTTTTCAACGAGGGCAACGAACACCGCATCTACGAAAAGCTGGGTGCGCACCCCCGCGTGATCGACGGCGTGCCGGGCGTGTCGTTCGCGGTGTGGGCGCCGAGCGCGGCGCGCGTTTCGGTCGTGGGCAACTTCAACCACTGGGACGGACGTTATCATCCGATGCGTCCGCTCGGGGCCTCGGGCGTGTGGGAGCTTTTCATTCCGGGCATCGGCGAGGGCGAACTCTACAAATACGAGCTGCTCGACCAGCAGACGAACATCCTCATCAAGACCGATCCTTACGGATCCTATTTTGAGGCGCCTCCCGGCAATGCGTCCATCGTGTGCAACCCGCGCACGCATGTCTGGAAAGACGCGGGCTGGATGGAAAAACGCGCCGGCGAAGCGGGGAAAATCGACCGGCCCGTCTCCATTTACGAAGTCCATCTCGGCTCTTGGAAACGCAAGATCGAGGACGGCAACCGTCCCTTCAGCTACCGCGAACTGGCGCCGATGCTGGCCGATTACGTCACCGAGATGGGGTTCACCCACATCGAAGTGATGCCGCTGGCGGAGCATCCATTCGACGGCTCGTGGGGTTATCAGGTCACGGGATTTTTCGCGCCGACGCAGCGCTTCGGCACGCCGGCGGATTTTGCGTTCTTCGTCGACCACCTGCACCAACGCGGCATCGGCGTGATCCTTGACTGGGTGCCCGCGCATTTTCCGCGCGACAGTTTTGCGCTCGCCGAATTCGACGGCACGCACCTCTACGAGCACGCGGATCCTCGCCAAGGCGCGCACATGGATTGGGGCACGTTGATTTTTAATTTCGGGCGCAACGAAGTCCGCTGTTTCCTTGTGGCCAACGCGCTCGCGTGGCTCGACCTCTACCACCTCGACGGCCTGAGGGTGGATGCGGTCGCGTCCATGCTTTACCTCGATTATTCGCGCAAGGAAGGGGAATGGATCCCGAACCGGTTCGGTGGTCGCGAGAATCTCGAAGCGATTGATTTCCTCCGTCAGACCAACCAGCTGGTGCACTCGTATTATCCCGGCGTGCTGATGATCGCCGAGGAGTCCACGGCGTTTTCCGGCATCTCGAAGCCGGTGGCGGACGGCGGCATCGGTTTCGACTACAAGTGGAACATGGGCTGGATGCACGATACGCTGAAGTATTTCCAGAAGGAGCCCATCCACCGGAAGTGGCATCACAACGACCTGACCTTCGGCGCGCTTTACCAGTATTCGGAAAACTTCGTCACCGTGTTTTCGCACGACGAAGTCGTTCACGGGAAGGGTTCGATGCTCAATAAAATGGGGGCGTGGCAGATGTCCGAAAAAGCCGCGACGCTGCGCGCGCTTTACGGCCACATGTGGGCGTGGCCGGGCAAGAAGCTCCTCTTCATGGGCTGCGAATTCGGCCAGTCGCGCGAGTGGGCCTACGCGGGCAGCCTCGACTGGCACCTGCTGCAATACAAGGACCACGAAGGCATCCGCCTGCTGGTGCGCGAACTCAACCATCTCTACAAAAACGAACCGGTGCTCAGTTGCACGGATCTGAACGGTCACGGGTTTCGCTGGATCAACGCGCATGACGCGGGCGCCAGTGTGGTGACGTATTTGCGGCAGGACGAAGCGCAGACGACCTTCTTCGCGGTGGTCGGGCATTTCACGCCGGTGATGCGCGGCAATTTCCGCATCGGTGTGCCGCGCGGCGGCTGGTGGAAGGAAGTGCTCAACACCAACAGCGAGTATTATGGCGGCACGGGCGCGGGGAACGACGGCGGCCGGCAGGCCGAGGACGTGCCCTGCAATGGATTTCCGCACAGCCTGAACCTCACGATTCCTCCGCTGAGCACCTCGATCTTCAAGTGGACGGCGGAAGGGTGAGCGCCCGGAGACGGGGATAATCGGGCGGAGCGCACGGGCATTTGGCGGCAGTGAGGGTTGCGTTTTTTATATCAACAGCCAAAGAATTTTGGGTGCCAGGACCCGGAATTTTTTGACCACGGATTGCACGGATATACACGGATGAAAACCGCTGGATCGTTGGCCTCTTCAGGGTGCGGGCCTACAACTTTCAGGTCAGGCTAGGCCCCGCGGTTTTATCCGCTATGGGTTCACTTTCCCGAAGATTGCTTCGGCTTTGCTGAGTGTAGGAGCCTGCTGGCAGGCGATGGTTTGTCGAAGTCCGATGGCACCCGAATCGCCTGCAAGCAGGCTCCTACATTTCAATGCCCCGGAGCTTGCTTCGGGGATTTTTACTCTGGAACTTTTTAGTCGGGAAGCAGAGCGCTGCGGGCGGCGAAGGCGGGGGCGTTGAGCACGGGGGTGGACGGGTGGGCGGCGAAATCGCAGGGAAGGTCGATCCAGGATTTGCAGCCGGACATGTCGGGCGTGAGGGCGAGGCTGACGGGTGTGTGCAGGCGGTGGACGCGGACGACGAAGGCGTGGAGTCCGGGCGGCTGGTCCCACTCGAATTTTTCGCGGACGGCGGATTCGGTCCAGAGGTGGTGCGGATCGAGGGCGGCGACGGGCGGCCAGTCGGAGAGAAAAGCGTGGTGCGTGATGTCGGCGAAGTAACGGAGGGTCACGGCGCCGTTGGAGTCGGTTGAGGGAGACGCGGTGAAGAAGCGGGCGGCGGCGGGTTTGGTCTTTTCGGATTGGGCGTGGAACTGCGTCGGGAAAAGCCAGAAGCGCGCGGCACGGACGGCGTCGAAGCCGCCGCGGTTTTCGGAGATGCCGCCTTTGCGGAGGATGAGGAGTTGTTCGCCGGAGCCGAGGGCTTCGACGATGGCGTGCCATTCTTTGAAGGCGGGGAACATGGGGGAAAGGATAGGGAGCCTGCCGGGTGGCGATGCGGAAGAGTTACGCGGGCGGGTCGAGTTTATCGCCTGCAAGCAGGCTCCTACATCCGGACGTGGCCACAAAAAAACCGCCGCGGTGAGGCGGCGGTTATTTTAAAGAGTTACGCGGGGAAGCGGATTACTTCTTGGACTTGGCGGCCGTTTTCTTGGTGGCGGCGGCAAGGGCGTTCTTGCGTTTGTGGTAAGCGATGCGGCGCTTCTTCTTGATGACTTTGTTAGATTGTTGGCCCATAGGTTTTTTAAAGGTGAGTCGGTGACGCTGCGGGATGGGGGCGGGTGGAGTCAAGCGTCGGTATGGGGTGCATCTTCGGGCGAGGCGGCGTCGGAAACGAGCGGGGTCATGGCGGTGACGCGATGTCCGTCGTGCGCGAGCGCGTAGAGCGGGACGGGCGGGTTTTTGTCGAGGCGTTTGACGAGGGCGGGGGCGAGGCGCTTGGGGAGTTCGAGCCAGTGGAGACCGGAGGCGTCGCAGGCGAGGAAGCGGGCGTAGGGCTTGAAGACCTCGGGGCGGCCTAGCACGCGAGCGTGCTCAGTTGAGAGCTGAGAGTTGAGAGTTGAGTGATCGGAGCGATCCAGCACGAGGCAGCTGTAGGCTTGGCTGCGGAGGTCGAGGCCGGCGCGGTGGGACCAGCGGACCCAGTCGGGGGAGTTTTGAATGCCGACGGGGGGCGGGGCGAAAAAGTGGCACCAATCGCGGTCGTTGACGGCTTGGAAGAGCGGGCAGGTTTCGCGGTGGGTGCACGGGGCGACGATGCGGTGGGGGCCGTCGCGCAGCTGATCGCGCACGGAGGCCAGGGCGCGGCTGTCGGCGTGGGTGCCGGGCTCGATCCAGATCACGGCGGCGGCGCGGGCGACGAGGGCGAGAAGTTGGGCGCGGGCGTCGGGCGGGAGTTCGTTGAGAACGTGGCTGATGACGAGGGTGTAGGCGGGAAGGGAATCGGGAGCCGGCTCGCTGGTGCTCGCCGCTACGGGGAGGGAGGGGAAGGTTTCGCGGGCGCGGGTGGCGGCGAACGTGCGGGCGTGTTCGGAATGGTCCCAGACGTGGAGGGCGTTGAACCGGGCGGGGCCGAAGGCGGAGAGGACGCGGCGACCGGCGACGCCGCTGCCGCAGCCCCAGTCGAGGAGCGTGGTGCCGGCGGGCGGAGACCAGTTGCGCAAGGTGAGCTCGCGGAGAAGGGCGTCCCATTTCCAGCCGATGCGTTCGGCGAAGGTGAGATCGTAGCTGGCGAGATCGGAAGGCGATTGCCAGTAGGGGCCGGAGGAGGCGGCGTTGCCGGCGAGGAAGCCGGTGCGGAGGCGGTCGAGCGCGGCCCAGTCGAGTTGATCCCAGTTCATGCGGTAAAAGAGGCGTGTAAAATAATCAGGACGGCATGATTTGCGGGTTTGCGCCGCGGCGTCAAAGCGCATGAGTTGGGGCGCACGCAGGCTTTTGTGTTCCCCAACGCTTTCATGAGTTTTCCCCGCATTCTCTCTGCACTGGGCGCGTATGTGCTCGTTGTTCTCATTTCCGGTGCGCAAGAGGCGCGGCAGATTGTCGATTCGGCGGCGCGGGTTTACGCGGGCGCGATCAATTATTCGGCGCAGGTGGACAGCCGCACAATCTCGTTTGTGTTTCCTCCGGGGCCGGAAGGGGCGGAGAGCCCCAAGCAAGTGATGGGAATCCAGTATCGACGGCTGCAACTCAAGGTGCGCCGTCCCTACGACTATCTTTTGGGGACGCAGTTTTATCGCGAGGGACTGCAGCCGGGAATGGCGGCGGCGGATCCCGTGCCCTGGACGTTTTTGTCGCGCACGGACAATTCGCTGCCAAAGCAGGGCGTGATGATGAACGGACGGTTTACGATTCGTGACGTGCCGGCGGAGCAGTTCACGGCGCAGGTGAATTCGCGGTTGGGCTCGGCCGGTGCGCAGGACATGGTGCTGGGGCATTTTCAGGCCTTGGCGACGCCGCGGGCGGCCGGACCGGCGCTGGGCTTGATCAACCCGGAGCTGATCGGACGCGAAAGCCGCGGGAAGCCGATGTATCGCCTGGTGGCGAAGACGACGGCGGGCCATCCGGTGATGTTATGGATCGAGCAGGAGACGTTTTTTATCGTGCGCACGATCGTGCAGCGTCCGCGGATGGCGCGGGTGCCGGGGCCCGAGGGAGGGATGGGTAGTGCGCTCGCCGCCGGGGGTGGAAATTTCGTGAGCGTTGTGGAGACGTTTTATAACAACCAGCAGATCAATTCGCCGACGATGGCGTCGGGTGATTTTGTGATACCCGCCGAAGGTGCGCCGGCGGACCGGCCCGGGGCGGAGCAGTTGGGGTTTATCGGCATCGACGAGCTGGTGAAACTGGCGGAGGTGGGGCCGTTGAACGACATGCCGGCGGAAGAGGCGGCGGGAACCGGCCCGGAGGCGGACGGGATGAACGAAACGCCGCCGGCGGCCACGAGCGCGCCCAAGGCGGGCGAGACGGGCCAAGGCCAGGCGTTGTCGTATGAGCAGATGTCGGGCATCGTGTTGATCGACGGAGACGGCGGCACGGCGACCGGTTTCATGACGAAGATCCGCGACGTGGATTTTGTGGTGACCAACCAGCATGTGCTGGTGGGCAACAAAAAGCTGACGCTGAAGACGCTGAGTGGTGAAGAGATTCCGTATGCGGGCATCTTCGGCGCGGTGGGCGGCGACATCGCGATCATCCGGATTTCAAAAGGACTGGGTGAGCTGAAACTCGCGACGGATGTTTTCAAGGACAGCAAGATCGGCGACAACGTGGTCGTGGTGGGCAACCGGCAAGGCGGGGGCGTGGCCACGCAGACGACGGGCAAAATCAAGGGTATCGGGCCCAAGCTCATCGAGGTGGATGCGGATTTCCAGTCGGGCAACAGCGGCAGCCCGATCGTGAACCTCGGCACGAACGAAGTCGTGGGCGTGGCGGCTTATTCGGAAACGAGGATGGTGGATGTGGAGGACCGGGGGCGGGCGGCTTTTTCAGCGGCCGGGGCGAACAAGGTGGAGAAGCGCTGGTTCGGATACCGGTTGGACAGCGTGGCGAAATGGGAGGCGATGGATCTCGCCAAACTGAACGCGCAGTCCGACCGCATCGACCAGTTTCGCGAGACCTCGGAGGCGCTGCATGCCGTCATCAAACTGAATTTCAAGACGGCGCGCCAGCATCCGCGGCTGACGACGATCCTGGACAACTTCGAGTCGCGTTACCGGACGGCGGGGAGCAACAGCGTGACGGCGGCGACGGAGATCAAAGATCTGTTCCGGGTGATCCGCACGATTTCGGAGGATGGTGTGCGCGATCTGACCACGGGGGATTACTACGATTATTACCGGACCTGCCAGTATTGGGAGAACAGCATCCCAGCGCAGCTGGAGTATCGGAAGGCGATCGTGGACGTGCTGAAAAAATACGAGGCGAACTCGAGCCTTTATCTTTCGCGGATGCGGGGGAATTGAGTGGAGGCCGAGCGCCTGCGAGCAGGCGGCCTACGCGGAGGTGGATTGGAACGAGAAGCCGAGGTGGGTGGCGAGGGCGTGGTGGCGGATGCCGTAGAAGGTAGCGAAAGAACGGATACGGGCGGCGAGGGCGGGGTCGGAACCGCGGGCGCGGCCGGTTTTGATCGCGGTGATCATGAGGTTTTTCGCGGTGTGCTCGGTGGAGATGAACTCGAAGACTTTGGTGCGGAAACCCGCCCATTCGAGGAGCATGGCGCGGAGGGCGTCGGTGACGAATTCGGCCTGGCGTTCCTGGAAAATGCCGTGGCGGAGGGCGTCGGCGAGGACGGGCGGCGCGGTGAGCTGGGCGCGGAGTTCCTTTTGGCAGCAAGGGGAGACGACAAGGAGGCGGGCGCCGGCGGCGATGCCCTTGGCGAGGGCGTCGTCGGTCGCGGTGTCGCAGGCGTGGAGGGCGACAAGGACGTCGAGGTTGGCGAGCGCGTCGGGGGAGACGGAGGCGATGTCGCCGGTGACGAAGCGGAGGTTGGGGAGCGGGTGCGCGGGCGCGCGGGCGAGGTCATTGCAGAGTTGCACGAGCTCGGGGCGGAACTCGATGCCGGTGACCTCGGCGCGCGGGCCGAGGTGGGCGGCGAGGGCGAAGGTGAGGTAGCCTTTGCCGCAGCCCATGTCGGCGATGTGAAGCACGGAGTCCACTCGCTCACGCTCGCGGCTACGGTCGGAGTCGGAGGAAGGCAGGAGGTCGGATTCGGTGAGGAGTTGGGTGAGGAGCTCGGTGAATTTTTGGATCTGGCGGAATTTGTGGGCCATGCCTTCGCGGGGGAGGCCGCGGTCGTTGGTCACGCCGAGGGCGCGGAGCCAGGGGGCGTCGCCGGGGATGAGGTGGGCTTTGTCGCGGTCGTGTTTTTCGGCGACGGGCATCGGGGCGGTGGAGGCGGTCTTCACGGCGAGACGCGCGGTGCCGTCGGGGCGGGTTTCGAGCTGGGCGTTTTGCGCGGGGGTGAAGAGGTGCGCGTCGAGGAAGTCGGTGCCGAGGAGCGGTTCAAGGAGCGCGAGCGCGTCGGCGGGCGGGAGGTTTTTGGTGATGTCGCGCGTGGCGTGACGCCAGAGGAGCGAGAGGTGCGGGCCGGCTTTGAGGGTGACGGGGCGGACGAAGAGATTTTTGAGCGTGGGGTCGGGGGCGGAGGGGCGGGGCTTGCCCAGCGTGAGCTTCACGAGCGTGCCGTCGTGGACGGCGGAGGTCAGGAGGGCGAGGAAGCGGGTGCGGGCGTCGGGAGCGGACATGGAAGGAGTAGGTGATGTGGCTGCGAGCGTGAGCGCGTGGTGGTTCGGCCACTCGCTCACGCTCGTAGCTACGTTTCGGAATCAAGGCAGGTAGTCGGTGGTCATCGCCTGATCGACGGTGATTTTGCCTTTGGCGAGGATGTTGAGCTCTTCGAGCTGGTTGATCTGGGTTTGGAAGCGCTCGCGGGTGATGCGGCCGATGTTGGCGGGGCCGCCGTCGGGACCGCGTCCGGCGACGAGCTTTTCGTCGATGATCATCTGGCGGGAGAACATCATGAATTCGTCGGTGTTTTTGTCGTTGGCCTGCTTCATGAGCTCGTGGGCGGGGGTCGGGTCGTTGGTGAGGTAATCTTCCCAGCCGCGGATGTAGGCTTTGACGAAGGCGCGGGCTTGTTCGGGGTGGGCGGCGAGCCAGGTTTTGTTGGCGAGGAGGACGGCGTAGGCGTCGAAGCCGGCGTCCCAGGCGTAGAGGAAGCGGGGCATTTCGCCGCCGGCTTTGATGATGTGGTAGGGCTCGGCGATGTAGTAGCCCTGCTGGATGAGGTTTTTGTCGGCGACGAAGTTGGCCATCGAGTAGTTTTGCGGGATCAGGTTGAAGTCGATTTTGTATTTGTTCTTCAAATACGGCAGGAAGGCCCATTCGGGGCGGGCCATGACGGTCTTGCCGGCGAGGTCTTCGAAGCGGGTGACCGGGTTGCCCTGGTGGAGCATGAAGACGGACGGATCGTTCTGGAAGACGGCGGCGATCTGGATGACGGGGAGGTCCTGGGCGATGGCGAGGAGGGTGTTGGTGCTGTCACCCTGGCCGATCTGCACCTGGTTGGTGGCGACTTTCTGGGTCACGAAGGCGTTGGGGCCGCCGGGGATGAGTTGCACGTCGAGGCCGGCGTCTTTGAAGAAACCTTTGGCCTGAGCCTGGTAGAAACCGCCGTGCTCGGGCTCGGCGACCCAGTCGAGTTGGACGATGATTTTGGTGGGGGCGGGCGTGCCGGGGGCGGAGGAGTCGGCGGGGGATTTTTTGCCGCAGGCGGTGAGGACGAGGCAGGCGGTGGCGGCGGCGAGCAGACGGGTGAGGTGGGTGCGGGCGGTCATGGGAGTGAGCGAGTAGAGTGAGGTTGAGCGCGGGCGGACAGCATGAAGAGACGGTGATTTAAAGGACGGCGGGTTTGCGGACGCGCACATGGAGGAAGTAGGCGGCGACCTGGGCGTCTTGCAGGGCGGGGTGGGCGAGCACGGTTTCGTCGGAAGGGCGGGGTTCACCGACGTGTTCCACAATGAAGCCGGAAGCGACGAGAAGGTTGAACCACTCGCCGAGCGGACGATGGAAACGGGGGACTTTGAATTTGGGCAGACGGTCGCTGACGGAGCGCGGGGCGGCGCCGAAGATCCATTCGTCGATGCGGCCGCGGGCGTTGACGAAGTAGTCGCCGACCTCGATGGCGTAGGTGACCTTGTCCTCGTCGCGGCAGTTGCGGCGGTGGGGCGGATTAAAGCACGGGTGCAGGATGGAGAATTGCAGGAAACCGCCGGGGGCGAGCACACGAAACGCCTCGGCGAGCACGCGGTCGAGTTCGGGGATGTCGTGGAGACTCATGAACGCGGCGGCGAAATCGAAGGAGGCGTCGGGGAACGGAAGTTCGACGGCGCTGGCGACGGCGTAGGCGATGCCGAGCGGGGCGCGGGTTTCCTCGGCCTGCGCGTGGCGGATGAAGACCGGGGAGATGTCGATCGCGTGGAGACGGGCGCCGCGTTTGGCGAGGAGGCGGGTATTGTGACCCTCGCCGCAGCCGATATCGAGACCGCGCAGTCCGGAGACGGGCGGGAGCATCGCGAGGAAACCGGGCGTGTTGAGGTGATCGCGGTAGATGTCGTAGCCGGAACGGGCGAGTTTCGTCCAAGCCTCGGCGTTGTTGTTCCAGTATTCACCGGCGGTGAGGTGATCCATGGACGAAGGACGTAACAGGCTTTGGCGTTCTTTCGATTCCAGAGAATGGTGTGCGGGCGATTTGTGGGACAGCGCGGTGTGACGGATCAGAAGCAGAAGCGGAACGTGCGGGCGGGGCCGGACTCGGCGGCGGGGGTGTTGCGCGCGCCGAGGAGGACGGAGAAGGAGTTCATCGTTGTCGTGGCGGTGCGGTCAGCGCTTGCCGGGCGGGGCGATGCTGCGCGGGTCGGGCATCATGAGGAACGGGTCGGGGTCCTTCTGGCGGTTTTCAGCGGGCTTTTCCTCGGGTTTGGGCGGAAGCGGAACCTGCGCGCGGTCATGGGCGTTGAGCTGGGCGGCGAGGCTTAAAGGCTGGGTGTTGCGCCGGCGTTTGCAGGATTTTTTGGAAGAACAGGTTGTTGGGGATCTGGCAGAGGACGCCCTCGTGATCGATGAGCGTGGTGAAGAAAAAGTTGATGTCGGTGACGCGTCCGGCGACGGGTTCGCCGGCGAATTCGATGTCGTCGCCGATGCCGAAGGGGCGGGTGAAAAGGATGATGACCGTGGCGGTGGTGTGGCTGATGAGGCTCCAGACGGCGACGAAGCCGATGGCGACGAGACCGAGGACGGTGGAGATCATGCCCCAGATGCCGCCGATCTGGAAACCCACGGTGCTGAGAATCAGAATGAGCGCGAGCAGCCGGACGACCCAGCGCAGCAGTCCGCCGACGGGTTGCACGTCGAGTTCGGTGAGACGGCTGCGGCGGGCGAGCAGCAAGAGGGCGCGGCCTATGATGCGGTTGAGGATAAAGGCGCCGACCAGGATGATGATGACCGCGGGCAAGGCGGCGAGGAGACGCGGGAGGTAGGCGTTAAAAGAATGGACGATGTCGGGAAAGGTCATGGCAAACATTGCCCCAGACTAGATCACTCGGGCACTGCAAGGGCATCGGGGGATTTACCTATCTGTCGACGGGCGGACGATGGAACAATACCGAGGGACGGATTTTTTTTGTCACAGAGCCCAGCCGGAGCTCGGACACAGAGGGCACGGGGGCGGAGGATGGATGAACGGGGACGTTTTTTTTAACCGCTAAGGGCGCAAAGGGGCGCAAAGAGATGGATGCCAGACTGAGGCGGGGTGCCCTTTGGGCGGACGATGGAACAAGACCGAGGACAGAGGACGGAGGGACGGATTTTTTGCCACAGAGCCCAGCCGGAGCTCGGACACAGAGGGCACGGAGGCGGAGGACGGGTTTTAAACCGCGTCAGGTATTCTGGTTGATCATGTAGATTTTCCCTTTGGCCAGATCGACGAGGAAGAAGTCGATGTCACCGGGGTAGTCGCCGTGGTCGTTGTGGAGAAACGAATAATAAGCCGATCCGCCGGCAAGGGCGGCGCGGATATCGGCAAAGGCCGACATCAGTGCCTGGTTGTTTTCCTGGCCGAGGGCTTGTCTAATGACGCTCAGCGGAGACTCATCCGGTTTGACCTCGAATAAGATGTCTTCGTCGGGCGTGGTCACCCGGATGTCCACGCGGCCCTGCTCGGTTTTCACGTTTGCGGCCCCATATTCTTTAACGAGCTCATCGCGCAGCTTCGTCTGCATTTTATTGTGATCAGCCGAAACTTCCGTAGGAGCGGAGCCGCTTTTGATGTAGGATTCGGTCGGGCCGATCCACCCACCGGACGTTTCTTTAGCAGCTTTCTCTACAAAACCCGGAAACCGAAGCGAGGGACGCACGTGGTCGAAAAACATATCCAGCTGTTTTGGACTCAGCGCGGGTTTGGTGTGGGTGAATTTCTTGAATTCACCTGGCCAGATAGAGCGCATTTCGTCCGCCGTGACAGGATTGAAGACACGAATTGATGCCGGCTCGAACAACATGATCTTCGGGTAACCGTCCTTGTTTGGCTTGGGCAAAGTCTCGGCCCGCAGGAACCGAGCGAAGGCAATGATGTGGTTGCGGTAGCGATTATCTTTCCCGCACCGCCATCAATGTCTTCGAGATCGAGCACCCAATCGGAATCGTTGAGTGAGGAGGAATCGACTTTGGCGGCGGCGCGACAATCGGCGGCTTGGTTGAGCGCGATCCACTGCCAATCGTTCGGAATGGGGAAAGGCTCGGACGGAGCGGACGGAGCGGACGGATGAGTTCCCGAGGAGAGGAGGCGACCGCGCACGGCGAGTTCTAGCACCAGTTCGCGCATCTTCGGCACGGCGTCGGGGGCGTCGGCGAATTGGTCGAATTTTTGGAAGAAGGTGGAGAGAGTCATCGGGCGGGGTGCGCGGACGGATCGGTCGGATCGGACGGATGTTTTCCAGAGGACGGAGCGGACGGATGGGTGCCCGGCAAGGGAGCCGACGGGTGGGTTCCCGGAAATGGGGCGGGCAAGGGGCGCATCAGCGGTTGAGCGCTTGCTGGAGCTGGGCTTTCAACTCGCCTCGGGTGGCGGCGATTTGACCGAGGAGCTTTTCGTATTCGGGCAGGAGGTGGTCCACGTCGCCGGGGCCGTCGTCGGAGCGGTGGGGGTTCTTTAGGTCGAGGTTGAAGCCGCCGGCGCGTATCGTGTCGATGGATACGCGCCAGGCCTGTTCGTTTTCCACGCGGGCTTTAAAGCCGTCGGTCTCGTCGCCCCACCAGGTTTTGATTGGGTCGAACTCTTCGATGCGGATGGGCTTGCCCTTGTTGTAGCTTTTGGCGCCGGGCGGGTAGGGGTGTTCGTAATACCAGACCTCTTTCGTTGGCGTGCCCTTGGTGAAGAAGAGGAGGTTGGTGCGGATTCCGGTGTAGGGATTAAAGACGCCGTTGGGCAGGCGGACGATGGTGTGCAGGTTGCACTCGGTGAGGAGGGCTTCCTTGATGCGGGTCTTGACGCCTTCGCCGAAGAGGGTGCCGTCGGGCAGCACGAGTCCGGCGCG
>CAMBLN010000067.1 GCA_945868215.1 Opitutus sp. GAS368 | reverse complement strand
AGAGCCTGGCGTTGGGCGACTTCCTGGCGCTCGGCGATCACGTTGATGCGCTCGATGCGCGCGTTGTAGATCGGGGCTTGGGCGTCATCGGTGAAGGACAGCTCGCCGTTTTTCACCGACCACTTGCCCATCTGTTCACGGAGTTGCCCGTAGATGCCGCGCACTTCGACGTAGAGACGGGCGTCCAAGGTGCGCACGGCGCGCATCGCTCCAAGGCGTCCGCCGGTCGAGGACTGAAATCCTTTGAGAAAACCGGATTTTTCGGCGGTGCTCAGTTTGCTGGCGTTGAGCACGGCTTCGATGTCCGGATTAATCGTGGCGAAGCGTTTGACGAGGCCGTCGTTCAACCGCTCGATTTCCGCCAGCTGCGCGAGGCGGCGATCAATGATTTCGGCGCTGGAGGCCGAGGTGTAATCAAAGACATTCGCTTCGATGCATTTCTGCACGGCGCCGGTGTAGGCGATGCCGTCGTCCATCAGGGGAGTCATCACCTTCATCCCGACCTCAAGCGCCGCGCGCGATTTCGGGGAGACCTTGCCCATCACTTCGGTGAGCAGCGTCTGCATTTGTTTTTGCAGGACCATGACCTTCGCCATGTCTTCGCCCGCCTGGTGAAGTTCGTTCTGCAGGCGTTTCACCTCCACTTGGAAGGTCGCGATTATCTGCTCGTCGGATTCCGCCGCCCGCGAGGGCAGTGCGCAGGCCAGACAGGCTGAGAACAAAAGAAAACCGCGGACAAGACGCAGGTAGCGGGAAAGCATCATGGTGGGAGACAAACCAGGCCGGATACTGCGGCCAAGGTTTATCGCCGCCGGAGCCAGCGCAGGTGGGCGGCTCCGGCCGGTGGAGTCCCTGTCAGCGAAGGAGGGGCGCCAGCGTGCGCCAGACGACGTCGGCCACGATTTTGTGGCCGGGGGCGTTGGGGTGGAAACCGTCGGCGAGGTTCATCTCGGGGACTCCGCCGACGCCTTCGAGGAGGAAAGGGATGAGGGTGGCGTTGTTGGTTTTGGCGAGCGCGGGGAAGATGGCGGCGAAGTCGCGGATGTAGGCTTCGCCCATGCTCGTCGGCATCGTCATGCCGGCGATGACGATTTGGGTGGAGGGATTTTTGGCGCGGACTTTGTCGATGATGCCTTGGAGGTTTTTCTGCGCGACGGCAGGGGAGAGTCCGCGGAGGCCGTCGTTGCCGCCGAGTTCGAGGACGAAGATGTCCACGGGCGTGCGGAGGATCCAATCGATGCGGCGGAGGCCGCCGGCGGTGGTTTCACCGCTGAGGCCGGAGTTGATCACGCGGTAGTTGAGGCCGGCGTCGGTGATCTTTTTTTGGATGAGTCCGGGGAAGGCTTCGGTGGCGGGGTCGTCGAGGCCGTAGCCGGCGGAGAGGCTGTCGCCGAAGAAGAGAATGGTTTTCGGGGCCGGCTCGGCGGCGGTGAGCGCGGAGAGACCGAGGGCGATGGAAAAAAGGAGGGGAAAGATAACCTTCATCATGTTGCGGAACTTGGGACGCGGGGTTTGTGTCCCGGTTCCTTACACCATGAGTGATCAACCCATTTTGAAAGTCGAGCGGCTCACCCAGATATACCCGACGGCGGCGGGTCCGATCACGGTGCTCGATGACGTGAGCTTTGCGCTGGGCGCGGGCGAGAGCCTGGCGATCGTGGGGCCGTCGGGCAGCGGGAAGACGACGTTGCTGGGGTTGTGTGCGGGGCTGGATCGGGCGCATCACGGAGAGGTGATGATCGCGGGGGAAGGGTTGGGTGGGTTGGACGAGGATGCGCGGGCGAAGGTGCGGAATGAGCAGGTGGGTTTTGTGTTTCAGAATTTTCAGCTGATCCCGACGCTGACGGCGTTGGAGAATGTGTTGGTGCCGCTGGAGCTGCGGGGCGTGAGCGGGCGGGAGAATGAGGCGAAGGCGTTGTTGGCGAGGGTGGGGTTGGGCGCGCGGACGGGGCATTATCCGATTCAGTTGTCGGGCGGCGAACAGCAGCGGGTGGCGCTGGCGCGGGCGTTTATCAATGCGCCGAAGATTTTGTTTTGTGACGAGCCGACGGGGAATCTCGATGGCGCGACGTCGCACGCGATGGTGGAGCTGATTTTTGAATTAAACCGGGAGAAGGGAACGACGTTGGTGCTGGTGACGCACGACCTGGAGCTGGCGAAGTTGTGCGGGAGGGTGCTGCGGTTGAGGGATGGGCGGGTGGTGGAGTGAGGGATGGATCACGGAATTTTTTGCCCACGAAACACACGAAATAACACGAAAAAAATACCATGACGGATATCATACACGCAGAGGAGTCGTATAAGATCATCAGTGCCTGTTTTGAGGTTTATAAGGAGAAGGGGTGCGGATTTTTGGAGGCGGTGTTCCAAGAGTGCATGCAGTTGGAGTTGAGCATGCAGGGTATTCCGTTTGAGGCGCAAAAGATCATTCCGCTGTCTTATAAGGGAGTGCCGATGGTGCAGACTTATAAGGCCGATCTTGTCTGCTTTGGGAATGTGCTGGTGGAGTTGAAGGCGGTGTCGGAGTTGAGTGATGAGCAACGGGCTCAGGTGTTAAATTATCTCAATGCGACCGGGCTTCGGCTCGGGCTGCTGGTTAACTTTGGTCATTATCCCAAGCTTCAGTGGGAGCGGATCGTGGTCTGAATTTCGTGTCTTTTCGTGTGTTTCGTGGGCAACTCTTCATGAATTTTATCCTTAAAATGGCTTGGCGGGATTCGCGGACGTCGCGGCGGCGGCTTGTGCTGGTTTCGCTTTCGATTGTGCTCGGGGTCGCGGCACTCGTAGCCATCGGGTCGTTCAGTGCGAATTTGCAGCGGGCGATTGATGATCAGTCGAAGGGGCTGCTGGGCGCGGATCTGGCGGTGAAGGCGCGGGCGACTCCTTCGGCGGAGGCGCAGGCTTTTATCGACTCGATTCCGGGGGCGGAGCGGGCGCGGGAAATCACGTTTTCTTCGATGGTGGTGTTTCCTTCGGCGGAAAATCGCACGCGGCTGATCACGGTGCGGGCCATCGAAGGGGCGTATCCGTATTATGGTGACGTGAAGACGGCGCCGGCGGGGGCGTTTGCGCGGCTGGACGAGGGTGAAGTGCTGGTGGAGGAAACGATCATGAGGCAGTTCGGGCTGAAGGCGGGAGATCCGCTCAAGCTGGGCGAGAAGCTTTTTGTGATCGCGGGGGCGTTGGAGCAGTTCCCCGGGGATTCGGCGGCGGTGGCGACGTTGTCACCGCGGGTGCTGGTGGCGCTGCCGGCGCTGGAGGGCACGGGGCTGCTGGGGCGCGGGTCGTTGGTGCGGCATGCGGCGTATTTTAAGTTTGATGAGGCGTTTGATGTGGAAGGGTTCGTGACGGCGAATCGCGAGCGGTTGCGAGAGCTGCGGTTGGCGACGGATACCGTGGAGGAACGCAAGCAGGAGCTAGGGCAGGCGCTGCAGAATGTGCAGGGGTTTTTGAGCTTGGTGGGATTTGTGGCGCTGGTGCTCGGGGCGATCGGCGTGGCGAGCGCGATCCATGTGTATGTGCGGCAGAAAATCGCGACGGTGGCGGTGTTGCGGTGTCTGGGTGCGAGCGCGTGGCAGAGTTTTGCGGTGTATCTGGTGCAGGGGTTGGTGCTGGGGTTGCTGGGGGCGACGGCGGGCGCGGCGGTGGGTGTGGCGGTGCAGCTTGCGTTGCCTCCGCTGGTGAAGGGGATGCTGCCGTTTGAGGTGGATTTTTTTGTGTCGTGGGCGTCGGTGGGGCGCGGGTTGACAGCGGGTGTGTTGGTGGGCGGGTTGTTCACGTTGCTGCCCTTGCTGACGGTGCGGCGGGTGTCGCCGTTGGTGGCGATAAGGTCGGCGTTTGCGGAGCGGGCGGGTCAGACGGACCCGTGGCGGTGGGTGGTGTATGCGATGATCGTGGCGGCGGTGACGGCGTTTGCGGTGTGGCAGACGCCGCGGTGGACGTGGGGCGTGGGTTTCACGGGGGCGTTGTTGGTGAGCTTCGGCGTGTTGGCGGGGACGGCGCGGGGCGTGGCGTGGGCGGCGCGGCGGTTTTTGCCGAAGGGGCTGCCGTATGTGTGGCGGCAGGGCGTGGCGAATTTGCACCGTCCGAACAATCGCACGGTGTTGCTGTTGTTGTCGCTGGGGTTGGGGACGTTTTTGCTGCTCACGCTGTCGCTGGCGCGCGAGACGTTGCTCAGTCAGATCCGGAGCACGGAGGACGGGGCGCGTCCGAATCTGTTGTTTTTTGATATTCAGGACGATCAGTTCGGGCCGTTGCAGACGTTGCTGAAGGAGCAGGGGGCGCCGTCGCAGGCGAACGCGCCGATCGTGACGATGCGGTTGAAGAGTTTGAAGGGGCGGAGCGTGGAGGAGTGGTTGCGCGACGGTACGTCGGAGATTCCGTCGTGGACGCTGCGGCGCGAGTATCGCTCGACGTTTCGCGGCGGGCTCAATGACACGGAAGTCGTCACGAGCGGGACGTTTGTCGGGCGGGCGACGGAGACGGACACGGTGATTCCGATCTCGCTGGAGGAAGGGTTGGCGAAGGACCTGGAGATGGGGCTAGGCGACGAGTTGGAGTTTGACGTGCAAGGCGTGACGGTGGCGGCGCGGGTGACGAGTTTGCGGCGTGTGGAGTGGCGGCGGATGTCACCGAATTTCTTCGTGGTGTTTCCCGAGGGAGTGCTGGAGGCGGCGCCGAAGTTTTATGTGGTGGCGGCGAAAGCGGCGGGTCCGGCGGAGTCGGCGCGGATTCAGCAGGCGGTGGTGGCGGCGTTTCCGAATGTGTCGGCGCTGGATCTGGCGCTGGTGTTGCAGACGCTCGACGGGATTTTTTCGAAGGTGCAGTTTGTGGTGCAGTTCATGTCGTTGTTCACGGTGGCGACGGGCGTGATCGTGCTCGCGGGGGCGGTGGCGACGGGGCGGTTTCAGCGGATGCGCGAGACGGTGTTGTTGCGGACTCTGGGGGCGTCGCGGGCGCAGTTGGTGCAGATCCAGTTGGTGGAATACGCGGTGCTCGGGTTGCTCGGTGCGCTGGTGGGCGGCGGATTGGCGTATGGGGCGGGCGCGGCGCTGGCGGTGTGGGTGTTCAAGGCGCCGGTGATCCTGCCGGTGTTGCCGCTGGTGGGGGCGGTGGGGGCGGTGATGATGTTGACGATGGTGACGGGGTGGTTGTCGGGGAGGGGGATCACGCGGCATCCGCCGTTGGAGGTGTTAAGGCAGGAGACGTGATGTTTTCGGCCTTGCCAGCGGGCGGGGCGACGGGGTGACTGGGCGGCTTATCTATGTCGAACCGCAACGTCGTTACCTTTCACTATACCCTGCGTGATCCGCAGGGACGCCTGCTGGATACGTCGGCGGGCGGGCAGGCGGTGAGTTATCTCGAAGGCGCGGGGCAGATCATCGACGGGTTGGACGAAGCGTTGCGCGGCGTGTCGGCGGGGGTGAAGCAGACGGTGAATGTGCCGGCGGCGAAAGCCTACGGGGAATATGACGCAGAGCAGGTGCAGCGGGTGTTGAAGTCGTTGCTGCCCGTCGAAGGCGAGCTGAACCCCGGCGACCAGTTTCGGGCGGGCGAGGATGCGTTTGCGCCCATTGTGAAAGTGGTCGAGGTGGATGGAGACCACGTGGTGCTGGATGCGAATCATCCGCTGGCCGGAGTCGATCTGGTGTTTGAAGTCGAGGTCGTCGGCGTGCGTGCGGCGAGCGAAGAGGAAGTGGAGCACGGGCATGCGCATCAGGGCGAGGGCGGCGGGTGCGGCAGCGGCGAGTGCGGATGCAAAGGGTGAGTGCCGGGATCATTTTTCACACATGAACGTTCTCGGAATCGACATCGGTGGGTCGGCGCTCAAGGGGGCACCCGTAAATATCAAGACGGGCAAGCTCCTGGCGGAGCGGCATCGCATCGCCACACCGGAGGCGCTTGCGCCGAAGGAAATGGCGGCGGCGATCAAGGAACTTGCCGCGCACTTCAAGTGGAAGGGGCCCATCGGCATCGGGTTTCCGGGCGTGGTGCAGAGCGGCGTCATCCGCACGTCGGCGAATCTGCATAAAGACTTCATCGATCTCGATGCGGAGGCGTTCTTCAGCAAGGCCACCGGAATGCGGGTGAGTCTCGTCAATGACGCGGATGCGGCGGGTGCGGCCGAGGCGCGGTTTGGCCAGGGCAAGGGGCGCAAGGGCACGGTGTTGTTGCTCACGTTTGGGACCGGTGTGGGCAGCGCGTTGTTTGTCGACGGCGTGCTTTATCCGAACAGCGAACTGGGGCATTTGAAGTTCCACGGGAAGTCTGCGGAGAAGACCGTGGCCGGGTCGGTGAAAGACCGCAAAAAGCTCTCCTACAAAAAGTGGGCGCACGAGGTGAGCGATTACCTCAACCAGCTGGAGACGATTCTGTGTCCCGAGTTGATCATCGTCGGCGGCGGGATCAGCGCCGATCACGACAAGTGGTTCAAGCACCTGAAAATCCGGACGCCCATCGTGCCGGCGGCATTTTTGAACGAAGCGGGTATCGTGGGCGCGGCGCTTTCGGCGGCGAAGTGAGCGGGCGACAGATCAGCCGCGGCGGATTTCGGAGCCTTGGAAGCGGATCTGGATGCGGAATACTTTTTTCACGCGGCACTTGATGCAGCCGGTGGTGAGGTCGAATTTTTCGGGGACCTCGATGCGGTGGATGTCCACGACGGCGTGGAAGCCGCGCTCCGAGAAAATGTCGATGAGCATCGCGAGCGAGAGCGGATCGTCGAGGAGCGGCTCCTCGGTGTTGACGAGGGCGACGCCGGAGATCGCGTGGCGAAGGATGATGGGGACGATTTTTTTGTCGATGAACGTGACGACCTTCGCGAAGAGGTCGGCGTGTTCCACGGCATAGGCGTCGAGGCGCTTCACCATTTCCTGGCGGGCGTGGACGATGATTTCGCTGGCGACGGGGACGACGCGAAGGATGTCGTGCGTGCGTGAGTCGAGTTCGAGGGTGCTCTGGTATTGGAGTTCGCCGAGGATGTTGCGCTCGACTTCACGGACATCGCCCTGGGCGTTGATGAAGTGATAGTGGAAGATTTCCTTGAGTGACTGCAGGGCTTCCCACGTCTGTTCCTTGAAGACGCGGTAGCGGCGCTGGGCGAGGGCGGTGTCGTAGTCGGTGGCGCGTTCCTCCTGGAGCTCGCCGACGCCGGTGCGGCGGACCTCGGCGTTGTAAGCCTGGATCTCGCGTCCGCGCTTGAGCTGGCGTTCGACGGAGGTTTTTTCGTCCACGAACAGCACCATGATATGGATGGTGGTCTGGCGGAAATGAATGCCGAGCGGTGTATTGTAAAACTCACTACGCAGGGCCTGGATGCGTTCGACGAGGAGTTTGAGGCACTCGACCTGGACCTTGGTGCGGGGGAAACCGTCGAGGATGACGCCGTCGCGAAACTGCGGTTGGAGCAGGCGGCCGAGGAGGAGGCCGATGACCTCGCGGTCGCCGACCATGCTGCCGGCGTCCTTGATTTTTTTGGCCTCGGGGGTGTCGAGCAAGGCGCTGACGACGATGGGTTCGCAGGTGAGGCCGCGGGCCTTGAGGATGAAGTGGGTGTTGGTGCCTTTGCCGGAGCCGGGGGCGCCGCCGAGGAGAATGATTTCCTTGGGGAAGCGGAGGTTTTCGCGACCGACGCTGGCTTCGAGGGCGGACCAAGCGGAATTGAAGATCAGGTGGGCGTCCTTGATTTCAAGGTCGGGCATCCGGGACGGGGAGATCGTTGCGTTGCCGGCGGTGACGGGGGATGGCGCGGCTTGGGTGGCGGGGATATCCATGAAGTGTTACGGCACGTTTAGATGGATTTGGGCGGGCACTTCGACACTAGAAATGGATTGGGGGAAAAGATTTGCGGACGCGGGGGAGAAAAAGAGATGTCATGCGTTTTACGGGAAAGAGGGTTGGGGAAGGCGTGCAGATTGCACGGGAACAAGAGAGGCACGGGCGCGAAACGCGGCTAAATTGAGGTTTAAAGTATTGTTTGTTAATGGGTAAATTAATTCGTGAGGGCGATTGGCATACACTGCGCATGAGAGGAAGCGTTCGATTAACTCACTCCACCAACCTCAACCCATCCTCATCATGTTAAGCTGGTCCGTCACATTTCTCATTATTGCTCTTATCGCCGCCGCATTGGGTTTTACCGGTATTGCCGGAACCGCGGTGGGCATCGCGAAGGTATTGTTCTTCGTGTTTATCGTGCTGTTCATCATCTCGCTCATTTTCGGGCGGAAGCCGAGTGTGTGAGCACGTCGTCAACGGAATCGCACCCGAGCCTGCTCCGTGTCTCGCCAACAACATATACATCCCGATGGTCCGCGCAGTGCGAACCCCGGCGCGGGTTCGTCCCATGTGATCCGCATGATTCCGTGGGCGATCACCTTTCTGCTGCTTGCGCTGGTGTCGGCAATTTTCACCTTTGATGGAACCGCGGTGGACCGGGCCGGTCTTTATGGACGTGCAGCCACGGTGTTCTTTTTGGTGTTGGCGATCGTGATGATGTTCATCCGGCGCGATCATCAAAAACCACGGTGAAGGCACGACTGTTAAGAATGTGTTGTGTGTTAACTCAAAAGATTCCCGGAGGTGCGACTTCCGGGGTTGTTAGTTGAAGCTGGACCTGGCGGGGCCGCCCACAAAGCGGCCCCGCCTTGGCTTTGGGATTATGCGAGACCGGGTGCGGCTCAATCGAACCTTGCGAATGCCGGGAACCGCGCCGCTTATTCAGCAACCTTGTTTACCATGCGCGTTTTGATCGTTGATGATGAGCCGTCCATCCGGAAAACGACCGGTCTCGCCGTTGAGGCGATGGGACATGAATCGACCGGAGTGCCGAATGGTTTGCGGGCCTTGAAGGAAATCGAGACCGAGCCGTTTGACGCCTGTTTTCTTGATTTGAAACTGGGGACGGAGGACGGCCTCGCGGTTCTTGAAAAATTGCTGAAGGCGCAGCCGGCGCTGCCGGTGGTGATGTTCACGGCTTACGCGAATATCAGCACGGCGGTCGAGGCGATGCGCCGCGGGGCGTTTGATTTTATTCCGAAGCCTTTCACGCCGGAGCAGATCCGGCAGGTGCTCGACAAAGTCGGCCGCAACCGCCGACTGGAGAAGCGCGTCGAGCAACTTGAATCGCAGATCAACGAAGAGTCTCCCCCGCTGGACCTGACCTCTGAGGAAGTGGCCATGCAGCGCACACTGGCCATCGCGTTCAAGGCGGCCGAGACCTCCGCCAGCATCCTGGTGTTGGGGCCCAGCGGCACGGGCAAGAGCGTGCTTGCCCGCGAGATTCACCGTCGCGGTGCGCAAAAGGACAACGCATTCGTGACGGTCAATTGTCCGAGCCTGTCGAAGGAGTTGCTGGAGAGTGAGCTCTTCGGCCACGTCAAAGGATCCTTTACCGGAGCGGTGAGCGATACGCTGGGCAAGGTCGCGGCGGCGGACGGCGGCACGCTGTTTCTGGATGAAATCGGCGAAATGCCGCTCGAGATCCAGCCGAAGCTGCTGAGGCTTTTGCAAGAGCGCGAATACGAGCGCGTGGGCGAGACGCGGGTGAGGCGGGCCAATGTGCGCGTGATCGCCGCCACCAATCGCAATCTGGCCGAGGAGGTGAAGGCGGGACGTTTCCGAGAGGATCTATATTACCGGTTGAACGTCATCACGCTCACGCTTTCGGGTCTGCGCGACCGGCCGGCGGATTTTTCGCGCATCGCGGAAAGTTACCTCGAATTTTTTGCGCAACGGATCGGGAAAAAAATCCGCGGGTTTGCGCCTGACGTGAGCGACGCGTTTGGACGTTACACCTGGCCGGGCAACCTGCGGGAGTTGCGCAACGTGATCGAGCGGGCGGTGATTCTGGCGGGCGGGGAAATGATCGGGCTCGAAGATTTGCCCGAAGAGTTCGCGGTGGCGGCTGATGCGCGCGTGGTGGTCGGCGGGCGCGTGACGATCGACGAACTCGAAGCCGAACACATCCGACGGGTTTTGGCGCTGAGCGCGACGCTGGATGATGCGGCGAAGACCCTCGGCATCGACCCGGCGACGCTATACCGGAAACGCCAGAAGCTGGGGTTGATTTAACGGCGCGTTTACCATGCTGCGCACCCGCCTCTACCTTGGGCTGCTTCCGCTGTTGCTGCTGTTCATCGCGGTTGGCGCGGTGGGCACGCACCTTTACCGGGATCTGGCGGGCAGTTATGAACGCAGCCTCACGGTGAGCTACCGGGCGATGATCGGCGGGTATGAGATGCGCGAGGCGGCGACGCTGATGGCCGTGGCCATTTCCCGGGGCGAGCAAGGTGATCCCATCGGGGCGCGGCAGGCTTATGAGGAGCAGCGTGCGAAATTCCGGAGGCATTTCATGGAGCAGTCCGTCGAATCCACGGGGATGATGCGCTCATCCCGTCTTGAAAAACTGGATACCGCATTTACGGAACTGGATGAGCTGGGCCGTAAGCGACTCGAGGGAGCCGGAGCCTCGCTTGCGGCAATGACGCAGACGGAGGTCGCGCTTTTCAATACGCTCAAGGCCATCGAACACATCGCCGAGGGCGATTACGCGGAGGTGAGCGCGGCAGCCGAGCGGGCGCGCGGACTGTCGCGCAAGAGCATCAATTTCCTGATCGCCGCGATGACCGCGGCGATCCTGCTCTCGGTTTTTCTATCCTTCCGGCTGGCGCGCTCGTTGTTGAGGCCGATCCAGGCGCTGCAGACCTCGGCCTCGGCGTTTGGCGAGGGCAAGCTGGACGACGACGTGTCGGTGACCTCGGCGGACGAACTCGGGGAACTCGCGCGCACGTTCAACATCATGGCGGCGAAGTTGCGCACGTATCGCGACGCGATGACGGAAAGCGTCATCCGTGCGCGCCGCACGATGGAAGCGACGCTGACTTCGACGCCCGATCCGCTTTTTGTGGTGGCCAACGACGGCAAGCACGAGGTGCGCAACCCCGCGGCGGAGGCGATCGCCGCGCTACCGGAGTTGTCCGGCGGACTGCCCGCGGCCCTTGAGGAACCCCTCAAGCAGGTGCTCGCCAGCGGCTCGCACTATCTGCCCACCGGCTATGACCAGGTGGTGACGCTGCATGTCGAGGGCGGCGAACGCCATTACCTGCCGCGTATTCTGGCGATCGGCGATGCGCTCACCGGTTTCGGCGGCGCGGCGGTGATTCTCCAGGACGTCACCAAATTCCGGCTGCTGGATGATGTGAAGGGCAATCTGGTTTCCACGGTGAGCCACGAGTTGAAGACGCCGCTCACCAGTCTGCGCATGGCGGTTTACCTGCTGCTGGAGCAAAACTTCGGGCCCATCACCCCGCGTCAGCGCGAGCTACTGGAAACGGCGCGCGACGACTCCGAGCGGCTGCTGCGCATTCTTAACGATCTGCTCGATCTCAGCCGGTTGGAAGGCGGCGTTTCCACGCTCAACCGCGGACCGGTGTCCATCGTGGGCTTTCTCGAGGACATGGCTCGGGAGATGCGATCGATCACCGAGGCGGCCGGCCAGCGGATCGTGGTCAAGGCCGATGCCGTTCTTACCGAGATGAGCATCGACGCCGACCGCGTGCGCCACGTGTTCATCAATCTACTGTCCAACGCCTCCAAGTATTCAGGACCGGATACAACCATCACGCTTTACGCGGTTGATGCTCCGGATGGCTTCATCCGCTTCGGCGTGCGCGACGAAGGTCCCGGTATCCCCGCGGAGAATACGCCGTATATTTTTGAAAAATTCTACCGGGTGCCGGAGCAGGAAAAAAAAGGTGCCGGACTCGGGTTGACGATTGCACGCGAGATCGTCGTGGCGCACGGCGGCTCGATTGCCTGCAGCAGCAAACCCGGCGAAGGCACGGATTTTTATTTCCTGCTCCCTGCCCGGTAGTTGCCACGTGGGTTGTCGTGCAGCTTGCAGAGCCGGCCTCTGTGTTCATGCAGGATGCACGAAGTCTGCAGGCATCATGATCGCGGAAAATAATATATAAATTTGCTATATATTGAAGGTGATTTGTTTGCGGTTCTTACCAGGGGCATGGCACGCACCGTGGTAAGTAAAGGGTGTCAGTCAAAACGAACCCTTAACCTTTTAATACCATGAGCACCAAAAAATCCGCCGCGCACGAATCCCCTGAACAGATTGTCGAGCACCTCCGCTCCCTCCTGACCGAAGCCGAGAAGAGCATCGGTGTGGAACTCACCGAAGGCGCCCAAGACAAGCTGGCCGCCCTTCGCGATCGCATCGCCGACGCCAAGGAAAAGGCCGAGCACTACATCTCGGTCGCACGTGAGAAGGTCGTCCATGGCGCCAAGCAGGCCGACGGAGCCATCCGCTCGCATCCCTATGAGTCGCTCGCGATCGCGCTTGGCGTCGGCGTGCTGCTCGGCGCTTTGCTGCGTCGCAACAACCACTGAGCGCGGCCAGCGCCCGACGCGAAAATCCAACCACGACGACATGGACGGTCATCCCACCGACACCCCCGGTTTTATCAAAAGCCTTTCGGCACTCGGCGACAGCCTGCTCGGCGCGCTTCAAGAACGCGTTGAGCTGGTCTCGGTCGAGTTGCAGGAGGAAAAATACCGGCTGGTTCGTCTGATCATCTGGATCAGTGCTGCGGTGTTTACCGGTGTGATGACCCTGGCGTTCGCCACGCTTACGATTGTTTACCTGTTGTGGGATACGGCGCGGCTGGCGGCGTTGGGCGGCTTCACCGTGCTTTATGGCGGCGTGATGGTGTGGGTGATCGTGATGCTGCGCCGCCAGTTCACGCATCAGCCCAAGCCGTTTGAAGCCACCATCGACAGTCTCACGGAGGACCGCGCATGTATCCGCACCCGGACCTGACGATTCTCGCTGTTAAAAAGCACGCGCTGATGCATCGCATCCGCGTGCGTCGCGAAGAATGCGCGGTGCATGTGCATGAAGTCCTGAAACCGGCCGAGTGGGCCGCGGGCATGTATGCGAAGTGGCAGGCGGTGTCGCCGTTCACGAAGCTGGCGGCCGTGCCGCTGGGCTTGCTGGTCACGCGCAAACTGATGCCCAAAATCGGCACGCTGATCGGCTGGGCTCCGATGGCGCTGAAGGTTTTTCGCGCGTTTCGGTGATCGGCGCTGAGCGGTGCAGTTGGCCCCCGAATTTTCGTCCAGTCTTCAAACTCCAAAAAAAATCCCATCATGAGCAAAATCATCGGCATCGTTCTTCTTATCATCGGCGGCGTTCTTATTTATCAAGGTGTCCAGCGTGACGACTCGATCGCCGGAGCGGCGTCAGAAGTCGGCACCGATGTGGCGAATGCCGTGGATGGCGGCAGCTGTATTCCCGAGCATTATTACTACATTATCGGCGGCGGCGTGATCGCTGCGGTCGGTGTCGGCGCGCTGTTGCGCGGCGGCAGCAAGTCCTGACACGCAGAAATGACGAACAGCCTCGTAGGAACCAGCCTCGTTACCTCGGCTGCTACTTGCCGGAGGTGACGGGGTTGGAAGGCGGAGGCGTCAGGTCTTTTTAAAGATCATCTGCGGGGCGGCTTCCATCTGGCCGCGGGTGACGCCGAGCTGGTTGATGACGCGCAACTCCTTCCACAGATCGGTGCCGGTGATTTCGCCGCGGAGGAGTTTTTGGTAGTGGGCGAGGGTGCGGGCGACTTCGTCGGGAGATTCGTTGACGAATTCGACGCGGAAGTTTTGCGCGCCGAGTGCGCGGAAGCGGTCGAAGTATTCGGCGCCGGTTTGCGCGCGGTTGTTGAAGACGGTGTTGCGGCAACCGGCGTCGGCTTTGAGCGGGAGTTCGGAGCCGGTGCGGTCGCGCAGGGCGACGGTGTGTTTGTCGCAGGGGCGTCCGCAGTCGCGGTAGTCTTTGCCCTTGGAGAGAAACGCGCAGAAGACGCAGTGCTCCATGTGAAACATGGGCATGTGCTGGTGGATCGTGAGGTCGAACCACGCGCCGGGCGCGGCGGCGAGGAGGGATTCAAGCTGCACGACATTGAGGTCGTAGCTCGCAGTGACGCGCTCGAGTCCGTAGTGGGAAATCAAATACTCGGCGGTGAGAGGGTTCGCGACGTTGAGGGAGAAGTCGCCGCGTTTGCGGTCGTTTTTGAAGAAACGCAGGTGCTCGTGGTTGCGGACGATGTAGCCGTCGGCTTCGGAGGAACGGACTTGTTTGAGGATCCACTCTTCGCCGGGTTTGAAGATGCGCGGGGGGGCGACCCAGATGGCGGGTGCCGCCGCAGACGGCGGAATGAGCAATGACGAATGACCAATGTCCAATGAGGCGGAGGGCGCGGGCGTGGCTGAGGTGGATTGCCAGATGCGGAAGCGGGTGACGGCTTCGCGGTAGTGTTTGGGGTCTTCGAATTCGCAGTAGATGTCGGCGAAGCCGCCGGCGGCGAGAGTGGCGTCGAGTTGCGCGAGGCTGCGGACGAGGACGATGAGGGCGGGGGCAGCGGGTGTGACTGATTCGGAAAGCGCGTTGGGGACAACGCGCTCCACCGGGTCGAGCAATGTCCAGCGCTTGGGGAGTCCGCGGAGGCGGTCGAGTTCGGCGGAGGCTTCGCGACGGAGGCGGTTGAGCTCGCTCATCGGGAGCATGACGGCGCCTTCGAGGTGCGAGGAGAGCGTGCCGAGTTTGAAGGGCGTGCCGCCGAGGCGGCCGAGCTGGTCTTCGAGGCGCTGTTGCGTGAGCGGTTGGTTTTGCGCGGCGGCGAGGGCGACCTGCGAGTCGAGTTTTACGACGTGGCCTTCGCGGTCGTTGAGGATGAGCGTGAGCGGCGCGTTGGCGTGACCGTGGACCTCGATGTCCACGGGGCGGGTGAAGCGGATTTTTTCGCCTTCGAAGGTGGTGCGCAGTTCGCGGTCGAGCGCGGGGTCGTTGTTTTTCCAGAGGAGGTTGCCCGGTTTGATGCGGCGGAAATTGAGATCTCCGTGACCGAAGCGGAGGACGGTTTCGCCGTTACGCTGGGGCTCGACCTGATAGACGCGTCCGCCTTCTTCGCCGGCGGCGTGATTGCCGGCGTCGAAGACGACGCCGTCGCCGGGCTTGAGGGCGGATTCGAGGCGGAGGGCGACGTGGTCGTTTTCGACGCGGGAGACGGTGCCGAGGAGCACGCCGCGCTTGGTGCCGAAGCGGCCGTGGGCGAGCTCCTGATTTTGAATGCCGTTGAACCAGCCGGTGTAGAGGCCGCGCGAGAACGTCATCGAGAGTTCGTATTTGGCGCGGGTGGAGTCGAAGGGCGCAGCGGAGTCCACTCGCTCACGCTCGCGGCTACGGGAATCCTGCTCGGCGAAGATTTTATCGAGAGCCTGGCGATAGACGCGGGTGATGCTGGCGACGTATTCGGGGGACTTCAGGCGGCCTTCGATTTTGAGGGAGGCGACGCCGGCTTTCACGAGCTCGGGAAGGACGTCGAGGCCGGCGAGATCCTGGGGGCTGAGGAGGTATTTGCGGTCGCCGAGATCGACCTGCGCGCCGTCAGAGATGAGGTCGTAGGGCATGCGGCAGGCTTGCGCGCATTCGCCGCGGTTGGCGGAGCGTCCGCCGAGGGATTCGCTGGTGAGACACTGGCCGGAGTAGGCGACGCAGAGAGCGCCGTGAACAAAGACTTCGAGCGGGAGCGGGGTTTTGTTGGCGGCGCGCTGGGCGTCCTGGATGGCGTTGATTTCCTTGATGGAATTTTCGCGGGCGAGGACGACGAGTTCGGCGCCGAGTTCGCGGGCGAATTCCACGCCTGCGTCGCCGGTGACGGTCATCTGGGTGGAGCCGTGGATGGGGAAGTCGGGGGAGATTTTGCGGATGAGGCGGCAGATGCCGGTGTCCTGGACGATGGCGGCGTCCACGCCCGAGGCGATGATGGTGCGGAGGTAGTCCTCGGCGTCCGGCAACTCGTGGGTGAAGACGAGGACGTTGAAGGTGACGTAGCCGCGGACGCCGCGCTTGTGGAGAAATTCTATGAGTGCGGGCAGATCGGCTTGCGTGAAGTTTTTGGCGCGCATGCGGGCGTTAAAGCGCTCGAGGCCGAAGTAAACGGCGTCGGCGCCGTTCTCGACGGCGGCACGCACGCACTCCCAATCGCCGGCGGGGGCGAGCAGTTCCGGACGCACCAAGGGGCGGGGCGTGGTCGGAGCGGGTGCGGGAGCGGTTTCGATGGCGGACATGGTCGTGGGCCGAACGATGCGCGCCGGGGCCGGAGGGGCAAGCCCGGCAAGTTTGTCACTTATTAAGTGACAAACTGGATCGGGGCTGGGGCGGAGATTTGTCACTAAATAAGTGACAAATGGGGTTTGTGCGGGGGCGGGAGATGGGCGATAGGTGGGGGCTACGTGCATTTTCCGGCGCATCTCTTTTTTCCGCTGGCGAGCAGTTTTGGGTCTGTGCTCGCGGTGTTGCTGCTGAAGCGGTCGGCGGATTGGGGCGTGGGGGTGTGGCGGACGACGTTTGTGTCAAACGTGACGATGGGGTTGGTGTTCTCAACGCTGCTGGCGTTTGACGGGCACGTGGGCGAGGGGGCGGTGTGGTGGC
>CAMBLN010000066.1 GCA_945868215.1 Opitutus sp. GAS368 | reverse complement strand
TGGCGACGGTGAGGGAACCGGCGCCGCGACCCTGGAAAGCCTTGGCGGTTTTTTCGCCGATGTCGCCGGCGCCGAGGAGAAGGATGCGCGTGGTGGCGAGGTCGCCGAAGATCTTGAGCGCGAGATCCACGGCGATGTTGGCCACGCTGATGTGTCCCTCGGTGATCGCGGTGTGCGTGCGGACGTATTTGGCGTGTTGAAACGCTTTTTGGAAAACGCGGTTGAGGACGGGGCCGGTGGTGCGGCGGGCCTGGGCGTCGGCGTAGGCGTCCTTCACCTGGCCGAGGATTTCGGTTTCACCGAGCATCTGGGAATCGAGGCCGGAGGCGACGGTGAGCAGGTGGGTGATCGCGGGGAGTCCGGCGGACTGGTGGCTAATGGCGGAAAAAGCGTCGAGCGGGAATTGTTGAAGCGCGCAGAAGGTGGCGCGGAGATGTTGGACGGCCTCGGGGGAGTCGGCGGTGCCGTAGAATTCGACGCGGTTGCAAGTGTTGAGGACGGCGAGTTCGCGGATGCCCGGAAGCGCAGCGGCGGCGGCGTGGAAGGCGGGCAGGCGTTCGGGGGAGAGCGCGAGTTTTTCGCGCAATTCAAGCGGCGTGTTGTGATGGCTCGCGCCGAGCAGAAAAAACACCGGCGAACTCATGAGGTGGAGTGACTGCCGCTGACGAGAGGGAGCGTGAGGAGCACCAGGACAAAGAGCACGATGAGGAACCAGGCGAGGCGTTTGCCGACGAGCCGGTCGCGCAGGCGCAGAACGAGGACGATGGCGTAGGCGAGCCAGATGCCCACGGTGACGGCGAGCTTGGTGATGTTGACCGTGGAGGTGTCGTCGAGCCAGTAAACGGCGCCGACTCCGAGTGAAGCGGTGAGGAGCACCACGCCGGCGGTGAGGAGACGTAGGCTGATGTGGTCGAGTTCGCGGATCGACGGCAGGAAGGAGAAAAGCCCGTGGAGATGGTGGCGTTTCAGACTGAAGACCTGGAGCACATACATCAGCGCGGTAAGCGTGAGCAGGGCGAAGACGCCGTAGCTGAAAAGGGCGAGGGCGGCGTGGAATTCGATCCAGGCATTGTCGCCGAAGATGTTGACGCGACCTTCAGGGTCCCATGCGGGAAACGAGAGCGAAACGACGGTGAGGGCGGCGGCGAGGACGGACGTGAAATAACCGAGCAGGCTGAGGCGGAAGGTGGCGCCGATGACGAGGTAGAGGGCGATGGCGGACCACGCCATGAATTGGAAGAGCTCGAACGTGTTGCCGAGCGGACAGCCCTTGACCTCGAGACCACGCAGGTAGAGGCCGAAGGTTTGCAGGGTGAAACCGGCGGAGATGATGAAATACATCAACGCGCGGGAGAGCTTGCGTTCGCGGATGACGGCCACGGTGCCGAGCACGAACCCCGCTAGGTAACACGCGGCGGCAAACCAGAGCCAGGTGCGATCGGTGAAGTCAGTCATGGTCGTTGGGAGAGGGACGGTCGGAAACTTTGCGCGGGCGGAGAAGCGGGCGCAAGTCGCGGGTTGTGTTGCGGGCTAGGCGCGGCGGGCTACCCAAAAGCGGCATTCGTCGGAGAAATCGACGACGGCGCGGGATTCGCGGGCGAGATCGCGGCGCATCGAGTCGTAGTCGTGAGTCCAGCCGGTGGCGGCGAGGTCTTCGAGGATTTCGGCGCGGTCGGGCAGGTGCATGAACGTGCGGCCGACGTCGTCCTCCTCGAAATACCGGTCGCCGAAATCGACGAGGCGCGGGTCCTGTTTGCCGTCGGCCCAGCGGAGGGCCTCGAGTTTCCACGAGGCGCGTTCGACGCGGGAGTGATCGCGGTCGTGGGTCGTGAAGAGGAGCGGCGCGCCGGGACGGCAGACGGCGGCGAGATTTGCGAGCGCGAGACGACGGTTGGCGCGGCCGGGAATCTGCATCAGGCCGTTGAACATGAAGAGGGCGCCGTCGAACGGTTTGTCACTTATTAAGTGACAAATAGGTTTGGTGGCGTCGGCGTGGTGGATGGGGATGGCGGCGGAGCGTTCTTCGGCGAGGGCGCGGGCTTGGTCCACAAGTTCTTCGGCGAAGTCGAAGGCGACGAGGTGGTGATAGCCGAGTTCCCAGAGTCCGAGGGTCACGCGGCCGGCGCCGCAGCCGGCTTCGAGGAGGTGCGCGGATGTGTTGGTGAAGAAGCGTTCGATGAGGAGTTTTTCGGATTTCCAGAGCCCGAGGCTGTGCGCGGCGCGGGCGTAGTGGACGACCGCGATGGGGTCGTTGAAGTCGTCGCGGACGGTGGCGGAAGAAATCTTGGCCGAGGTTTTCAACGCGAGCGCGGTGAAATCAGGCTTTACGTTTCCACGCGGCGATGAACATGCCGTTGGCGTTCAGCTCGTGGGGCCAGAGGTGGAGCTGGGAGCCTTGGCCGAGGACAGAGTCGGGGATGAAGTCGGGGTGGGCCTCGCTGAAGGCGTTGGCGATCTTGGTGGTCTCGCTCTTGGTGAGCGTGCAGACGGCGTAGATGAGGCGGCCGCCGGGTTTGAGGGCGGGGGCGGCGTGGTTGAGGAGCTGGAGCTGGATCTCGGCGAGTTCCTTCACGTCGTTGGGCTTGGTGGTCCAGCGGGCGTGCGGGTTGCGCTGCCAGGTGCCGACTCCGCTGCACGGGGCGTCGATGAGGATGCCGTCGAACTTGGTCTTCGTGGGGAGGAACGGGCCGCCGTTCCAGGTGACGGCGCGGTAGTTGAAGGCTTGGGCGCGACCGGCGCGTTTGCGGAGGGTGGCGAGGCGGCCGGTGTTGCGGTCGCTGGCCCAGATGAGACCTTTGTTTTCCATCAGCTCGGAGAGGTGGAGCGTCTTGCCACCTTCGCCGGCGCAGGTGTCCCACCAGGTTTCGGTGGATTTGGGGTTGGCGGCGTAGCCGACGAGCTGGGAAGCGAGGTCCTGGATTTCGAAGACGCCTTGGTGGAACTCGGAGGTGCGAAAGAGATCTGTCTGGCCGGTGTAACGAAGCGTGGTGTCGCGGCGGGCTTCGGGGACGAGCGGGGATGGCGAGGGCGCGAGGTTGCCGAGGGAACGGGGGAGGGCGGCGGCGAATTCCTTTTGCACGCGAATCCAGAGGGCGGAGTCCGACTGAAGGTGGCGCAGGTAGTCGGAGGTGAGATCGATTTCGGAGTGGACCCACTCGGGGACGGCGCGGGCGGCGAGGGTTTCGGTTTTGAAGTAGGACGGGTCGGTGTCGAACTTGCGCTGGAGGTCGAGCGCAGAGGCGACGCGGCTTTGGGTGGAGGCAGCTTTATCGAGCCAGTTGAGCCAGCGGTAGTAGATGAAGACGGCGCGGGAGATGTCGCGTTTTTCGGAGGAGTGGAGGTCTTTGTCAGCGCCGAGCACTCCGCGGAGAACGTAGTCGGCGGGTTTTTCGGCCGAGACTTGGTCGATGATGAGAGTGGCGCGGCTGAGGAGGGCGGAGTCGGACATGGAAGGAGGAGGTGTTAACCACGAAACACACGAAATACACGAAAGAATCGGAGTGGGCAAAAAATCAGAATTTTTTGGACCACTTGCGATCGTCGGCGATTTCGAGGTGTTTGGTTTCGATTTGCACGCCGGCGACGCACGGGTGGGTGCGGAGTTCTTGGAATTTATTGGGTGTGAGTTTCCACCCCAACGCACCGCTGACGTCGGAGAGGGCGGTGATGCGGTCTTCGAAGAGGAAACCGAGCGACGTCAGAGTGGAGCCGACTTGTTTGTCGAGAGTTTGGCGGAGGGTTTTGAGGAAGTCGTTTAGCTGCGGGTGATCGGGTTTGAGGAGCCACGTCACGCGTTTGACGTTGGACATCACGTAGGCTTCGAGCGGCCGGACTTCTTTGATGTTAATACGGGCGCCTTCCTGGTTGACGATGATGTTGCCGAGGACGGCGACCTGGGCGTTTTCGGCGAGGTTGGGGCCCCACTTCGCGGTGGCGTCGGCGAACATGTTGAGCTGGAGCGACGCCTTGCGCGTCGAGAGCGTGAACATGAACCACGGGCGGTTGTCTTTTTTGGCGAGGCGTTTGACGAGGTTGCTGCTCAGGCCGCAGAGACGGAATTCGACGCGGTCGCCTTGGTTGAGGAGTTCGTCGGGCGCGAAGGTGTCGAGGGCGTCGGCGAGTCCGATGTAGGCGTTCATCGGGTGCCCGGTGACGTAGAAACCGAGGAGTTCTTTTTCGAACTGGAGGCGTTCGGCCTGGGTGAAATCGTCGTCGTTGTCGGCCTGCTGCCGGCGGACAGCGGCTTTTTTGGCGGGGGCCGGAGTATCCTCGGCGAGCATGTCGAAGAAGCCGGACTGGCCGGCGGCGCGGTCGCGGGCGTTGGCGGCAGCGGTGGAGAGGGCGGCGTCGATTCCGTCGAAGAGTTTTTTGCGCGAGGCTCCGCTGAAGTCGAAAGCACCGGTTTTTACGAGGTGTTCGAGCACGCGTTTGTTGAGGGCCTTGGAATCGACGCGTTCGACGAAATCGGTGAAGTCGGCGAAGGGGCCGTTTTTCTCGCGCTCTTCGATGATCTTGATGGAGGCGCCTTCGCCGACGCCTTTGATGCCGGCCATGCCGAAGCGGATTTTTTCACCGACAGGGGTGAAGGTGTCGCGGGATTCGTTCACATCGGGGCCGAGGACTACGAGGCCCATCGCCTCGGCTTCGGCGACGAAGTGGGATACTTTTTCGGAGTTGCCGAGCTCGGCGGTGAGCACGGCGGCCATGAACTGCACCGGGTAGTTGGCTTTCAAATACGCGGTCTGGTAGGCGACGATCGCGTAGGCGGCGGAGTGGGACTTGTTGAATCCGTATTGGGCGAACTTGTTGAGGAGGTCGAAGATTTCGTTGGCCTTGGTCTCGGAGATTTTGTGCAGGCGGCCGGCGCCTTCGACGAACTTGATGCGCTCCTTGGCCATGCCCTCGACGTCTTTTTTACCCATGGCGCGGCGGAGCATGTCGGCGCCGCCGAGGGTGTAGCCGCCGATGACTCGGGCGCACTCCATGACCTGTTCCTGGTAAACGATGATCCCGAAGGTTTCCTTAAGAACGGGTTCGAGCAGCGGGTGAGGATAAGAGATGGAAGCGGGGTCTTTTTTGCCGCGGGCGTAGTCGGGGATAAACGCCATCGGGCCGGGGCGGTAGAGGGCCGAGATGGCGTTGATGTCGTCGATGGTGGAGATACCGACGAGCTTGGAGGCGTTTTGCATGCCGCCGGACTCGAGCTGGAACACGCCGACGGTTTTGCCGACGTTGAGGAGTTCGTAGGTCTTCGGGTCTTCAAGCGAGATGGTCTCGATGTCGAAGGACGGGTTGACGGTGCGGCGGACGTTGTTCACGGCGTCGGAGATGACGGTGAGCGTCTTGAGTCCGAGGAAGTCCATCTTCAACAGGCCGAGCTTGCCGACGGCGTTCATGTCGAACTGCACGGTGACGTCGCCTTCCTGCAAGGTGAGCGGGACGAATTCGTCGAGCGGTTTGTCGGTGATGATGATGCCGGCGGCGTGTTTGCCGGTGTTGCGGACCATGCCCTCGAGCACGCGCGCGGAGGTGACGATGCGCTTGGCGATGGGGTTGCGCTCGATCTCGGTGCGGAGCTCAGTGGACTTGGTGATGGCGTCTTCGAGAGAGATGTTGATCTCGTCGGGGATCATCTTGGCGAGGCGGTCGGCGTCGGCGTAGGGGAGGTTGTTTACGCGGGAGACGTCGCGGATGACCATCTTGGCGCCGAGGGTGCCGTAGGTGATGATGTTGGCCACGCAGTCGCGGCCGTATTTGTCGCGCACGTAGTTGATGACCTCTTCGCGGCGACGCATGCAGAAATCGATGTCGAAGTCGGGCGGGGAAACGCGCTCGGGATTGAGGAAGCGCTCGAAGAGGAGACCGAAGCGGATGGGATCGACGTTGGTGATTTCGAGCAGGTAGGCGACGAGACAGCCGGCGCCCGAACCGCGGCCGGGGCCGACGGGGATGTTCTGGACCTTGGCCCAGGCGATGAAATCCCAGACGACGAGGAAGTAATCGATGAAGCCCGTGACGTTGATGATCGAGAGCTCGTAGCCGGTGCGGAGGACGAGGAGCTCGTGCGGATCGAGGCCGGAGTAGTCGGGTGGCTGGGGTTTCTGGCCGGCGGGGACGTTGACGAGTTTTTCGAGGCGCGGGACGAGGATCTCGCGGGCGGCAACGGCGTCATGGTCGAAGGCGTAGCGTTTTTTGAGGCCATCGATGCAGAGCTGGCGGAGGTATTCGCCCGGTGAATACTTGGAGTTGATTTCGGGAGGAAGCGGGTAGCGCGGGTAGCGTTCGGAGCCTTTAGGGAAGGGGATCGCGAGGTCGCACATCTCGGCGACGAGATTGGTGTTGTCTAGGGAGTCGGGACGCTCGGGGAAGAGCTTGAGCATCTCGGCGCGGGACTTGAGGTAGAACTGGTCGCCGGAGAACTTCATGCGGTTCTCCTCCTCGATTTTGGCGCCGGTCTGGATGCACAACATGGCGTCGTGCGGGGCGGCGTCCTCGTGATTCACGTAGTGGACGTCGTTTGTGCAGATGACCTTGAGGTTAAACTCCTCGGCGAGCTTGAGGAGGTCGGGGATGATTTTGAGCTGCTCGGGGATGCCGTGGTCCTGGATTTCGACGAAGAAGTTTTCGCGTCCGAAGATTTCGACGAAGCGACCGCAGGCCTGGCGGGCCTCCTCGTAGCGGTCGTGCATCAAGTGCTGCGGGACGATGGCGGCGAGGCAGCCGGTGAAACCGATCAGGCCGTCGGCGTATTTGGCGAGGGTTTCGAGGTCGGCGCGCGGTTTGTAGTAAAAGCCCTTCAGGTGGGCGTCGGAGACGAGTTTGAGCAGGTTTTGGTAGCCGGTGAGGTTTTTGGCCAACAGCCCCATGTGGTAGTAGCTTTTGCCGTCCTCGGATTTGCCGGCTTTTTCGAGGCGGGAGGTTTCGACGATGTAGATCTCGCAACCGATGAGGGGCTTGATGCCTTTAGACTTGGCGGCGTTATAGAACTCAATCGCGCCAAACATGTTGCCATGGTCGGTGAGCGCGAGGGCCTTCATTCCCATGTCACACGCTTTCTGCATCAGCCGGTCTATCCGGCAGGCTCCGTCGAGGAGACTGTACTCGGTGTGGACGTGGAGATGGACGAAGTCGGAGGCGGCGGACGACACAAGGGCTAGGCAACGGGCGCGTGGAAGGGGTGCAAGCACTCATGAACGAAGCAGACAAAAAAGCCATTGACGACGGGGGAGGCGTTTGGCTCATTCCTTAGCTTTTCCGCCAAAACTCACCTCACTTTCATCATGCCCATCGAAATCAAAATCCGCAAAAACGAGCCGGTTGACCGCGCGCTGCGCCGTCTGAAGAAGAAGCTCGAGCGCGAGAACATCATCAAGGACGTGCGCGCCAAGCGTTACAACGAGAAGCCCACCGAACGCCGCCGTCGCAAGGTGAAGGTCATGGCCTTCACGCAGATGCTCCGCGATCGCCACGCTCAATAAACAACGCGCTCCTCGCGGAGTTTGTTTTTCACGACCGCGTCGGCCGAAGTCATTCGGGGGCGCGGTTTTTTTGCGGTTGGTTAAAAATTTGCGGCACAACCGTCAGGCCCTGTTGATCGTAGTTTCATTGTGAAGCCCTCCCTAGCCCTTTCCACCTGCTGGAATTCGTTTCGTCACACCGACGGATACACGATGTTGCGCGAGATCGCGGACCTCGGGTTCACCCATGCGGAATTGAGCCACGGTATTCGGATCGTGCTGGTTCCGGGCGTGATCCGTGCCGTTGAGGAGGGGGTCATCAAGATCAGTTCGACGCACAATTTTTGTCCGCTGCCGACGGGCATCACGCAGTCGGCGCCCAATCTTTTCGAGCCGTCCGTGAGTGATCATCGCGAACATGAGCAGTGGTTGCGGCACACCAAGCGTTCGCTTGATTTCGCCGCGCAGATGAAGTCACGGGTGCTGGTGCTGCACCTGGGCAGCGTGAAATTTTTCTGGTTCAATCCGGCGGGCAAGCTCAAGGCGTTCGTGCGGAATAATCCGACCGTGACCGTGCCGGGGGACAAGGCCTACCAGGCGTTGCTCAAAAAATCCTGCGAGAAGCTGCGCCTGAAGATGGGGCCGTATTGGCAGCAGGTGCAGGCGAGCATCGAGGAAGTGCGGGCGTATGCCGTGGAGCGCGGCGTGCAACTCGGGTTTGAGAACCGCGAGAAATTTGAAGAACTGCCGCTGGATGATGATTTTGATGCGTTGATCGGCAGCCTGCCGCAGCCGCACACCGCCGGCTACTGGCACGACACGGGCCATGCCGACATCAAGCAGAGCATGGGGATGCTGGAGCACCGTCTGCATTTGGAGAAAAACGCGCCGCGTCTGCTGGGGTTTCATCTTCACGATGTGACCGCGGATGGCAAAGACCACCAGCCCATCGGCGCGGGGCGGATCGACTTCAACATGATCAGCACGTTTTGGCGTCCGGAGCATCTGCTCACGCTGGAGTTGAGTCCGCGCGTTAAAGTGGACGACGTGGTAGCGTCGAAGCGGAGGATCGAAGCGTTGATGACGGCGCGATTCGGGGCGTGACCGTGCGGCGGGCAATCGCCTGCAAGCAGGCTCCTACATTTCAGAGAGCAACAGTTCGGCGACCCAGCGTTTGTGCGGGCCGGACAACGTAAGCGTGCCGATGGCGTCGGTCGCCACCCATACCAGGCCGTCGCGGCTTAAGGAATCCTTGGTCAATGCCGATGCCGGCAGCGCGTAAATCGACTCCGTGATGGCGAAGCGGGTGATGCCGCGTTTTTTCCTGGCGAGAAGTTTGGCGTGCGGACCGGTGAAGACCGATTCGGCGAGGCCGAGATGCTCGGCGGCGGGCAACTCATGCATGTTGGCGAGGCGCCGTGAATCGCCGGCGGTTCGGTGAAGGAGGAGTTGGCCTTTGTGCAGACACCACACGCGCGAGACGGCGCGTTGTTCGATGACTTTGGCGGCGAGTTTAGGATACGCCTCGGGATCGCCGCTGCGACCGGCGGCGCAGAGCTTCAGGACCGGGCAAATCGTGCAGAGCGGATTGTTGCGATGACAGACGGTCGCGCCGAGCTCCATCATCGCCTGGTTGTGGTCGCCGGGTTCGTCGTGGTTGAGAAGCGCGTCGGCGAGAGGGGCTAGGGCTTTGGATGCCGAGGCGCTGTCGCGGAACGGCGTGGCGTCGGCCGTGAGACGGGTGAGGATGCGCACGACGTTGCCGTCGACCACGGCGGCGCGTGTGCCGAAGGAAATGCTGGTGATGGCGGCCGAAGTGTAGGGACCGATGCCGGGGAGTTCCATCCAGGCTTCCCGCGTTTCAGGAATCACAGGAAGCGCGGCGAGGGCCTTGGCGAGTTTGTGGAGGTTGCGGGCGCGGGTGTAGTAGCCGAGGCCCTCCCAGTTTTTGACGACCTTTTCCTCGGAGGCGGCGGCGAGGGATTTGAAATCGGGAAACACTTCGACCCAGCGTGCGAGGTAGGGGAGGACGGTTTTGACTTGGGTCTGCTGAAGCATGAACTCGCTGACCACGGTTTTGTAGAGCGAGGGAGCGGTGCGCCACGGGAGTTTGCGCTGATGCACGCGATACCAGGCGAGCAAGGCGTTTTGAAACTCGGTCTTTTTGGCGATGAGCGGAGGTTGGGACACGGAGCGCATAGAAGGCGCAAAAAATGGAATGAAGCCAACGGCAGATTCCTTTTGTGCTTTCGGTGCTTTTTGTGGCCAATGGTTTATGCCCAAAAAGCCGGACGACGACTCCGACCAACCCAAGAAGCTCAGCAGTTACACCATCAAGCTGGACGACACCCAGATGGAAACGTTGCGGGCCATCTGCACGAAGCGGGAATGGATGCCGGCAGAAGTGCCTTACACGCGCTTTGCGTTCAAGGCCGATCATCTCAAGATCAACGTCACGGCCTACACCAGCGGCAAGGTGGTCATCGCGGGTAAAGGCACCGAGGATTTTGTGCGCGACGTGATCGAGCCCGAGGTCACCAAGGCCGCGAAGCTGGGTTATGACGAGGTGCTCAATCCCGATTGGTTCGAGGCCCATGCGGGTCTTGATGAGAGCGGCAAGGGCGACTTTTTTGGGCCGCTTATCGCGGCCACGGTGATCGGCCAGAAGTCGATGATCGAAGCCTGGCGCAAGGCCGGTGCGCAGGACTCGAAGAAGATGGCCGAGAGCAAGATTCTTGAGCTAGACCACATCATCCGCAACACGCCGGGCGTCGTGGTGAAGGTGTGCTTTTGCGGGATGCCGAAATACAACGAGCTGATGGCGCGTCCGCGCGCCAACTTGAACCTTTTGCTCGCCTGGCAGCATGCCACGGCGCTTTCGCAGGCGCTCGCGATCAGTCCGGTGAAGTGGGGACTGCTCGACCAGTTCACGGAGCAGCCGCTCGTGCAGCGCGAACTGGCGAAAAAGAAGGTTGAGAATTTCGAACTGCGCATGCGCACCAAGGCGGAGTCGGATCCGGTGGTTGCGGCGGCTTCCATCGTGGCGCGCGCGGAATTTGTTCGGCAGATGAACCAGCTCTCGAAACAGTTTGGCCAAAAACTTCAGAAGGGGGCGGGGCCGCTGGTGAGGGCGCAGGCGCATGACATCATCAAGAATCTCGGCGTTCATGCGCTGAAGGATTACGCCAAGCTCCATTTCCGCACCGCCTACGAAGTCGTCAAGGAGGCGGGTAAACTCGACGAACTCCCGCTGCCCGAACCGAAGGAACGGTTTGGCTTTGGACGTGATTAACGCACTCTGACCACGCATGGCCGGAAAACGACGCCAGCTTCGCGGATTCGACCTCAAGCACATCGAAGGCTTTGCCGAGCTGATCGGTGTCGATGAGGCCGGCCGTGGTGCGCTCGCCGGTCCGGTCGTCGCGGGTGCGGTGTTGGTGACACGAGAGTTTTTAGACAGCCGCTGGGCCGATGAAAATGTCCGCCGCATCAACGACTCGAAACAACTTACGCCGATCGAACGCGACACGCTGTGGTTTGAGTTCGAGACGCTGATGGCCGAGGGGAAAATCCACGCGAATTTCGGCGCGGCCGACGTGGCGGAGATCGAGCAGTTTAATATTCTGGGAGCGACCAAGCTCGCGATGCGCCGCGCGCTTGAGGGTATTCATCCGCCTGAGTCGTTTGCGCCGCCCGAGAAAGAGCCGGATTTGTTTTCCGCGCCCGAGGAGATCGCCGCGTTCAAACCGATGGTGTCGGCCCGTATTCTGGTGGACGGGCTGCCGTTGAAACATTTTCCGTATCCGCACACCGGCGTGGTGGGCGGGGACGGACGCTCGCTGTGCATCGCGATGGCGTCGATCATCGCGAAGGTGACGCGCGACCGGATGCTGAATGAGCTGGACGTGACCTTTCCCGGGTATGGGTTTTCGCAACACAAGGGCTACGGCACCGAGGAGCATAGAGACGCCGTGCTGAAGATTGGTAGGTGCGCGCAGCATCGGGAGATGTTCCTGCGCAAGCTGCTCGCGAAGCGCACGGATCCCGACCAAATCGATTTTCTCGCGGAGGCGGAGACGGATCTCTAATCATCACCGTCCATGGCCGGCAAAAAAAACACTTCGTTGGACCGCGTGCTCGGGCGGCTCGATTCGCTTGATCCGGCAAACCTGACGAATCTCGTGCAACGTCTCGCGCGGGAGCGCGGGTTGTTTGAGAACGTGTTTAACATTCTGCAAGAAGGCGTGCTGGTGATCGACGCGGACGGGGTGATCGATTATGCGAACGCCGCCGCGCATCGCCTGATCGGGCTGACGGCGGACGATTTGTCGGGGAAAATTTTGTGGCGCCTTGTGCCGGGTCTGCGTCCGTCGCTGGAAGCATCGCTTGACGCCAGTGCGCCGGACTTGCCGGTGATCGCGCGCGAGATCGAGCTGACTTATCCGGAGCCGCGCACGGTGCGACTCTACATGGTGCCGTTTGCAGGCGAGGGGAGCGGGGCGGAGCGACGGTTTGCCGTCATCCTCACCGATATCACGCGTGACAAAAAAAGCACCGAGGCGCGCATTGAAGACGAGCGCACTTCGTCGATCCTGCTGTTGGCGGCGGGAGTGGCGCATGAGCTGGGAAATCCGCTCAACTCGCTGACGATTCATCTCCAGTTGATCGAGCGTAAGCTGAAGAAACTGAAGGCGGCAGCGCGCGACAAGGAGACGGCTTCGCTTTCGGAATCGATCCGGGTCTGTCAGGAAGAAGTGCTCAGGCTGGATGGAATCGTCACCAACTTTCTTGAGGCGATCCGTCCGCGTCCGCCTGATCTGGCGGAGACCAATCTCGGGGAGGTGATCGAGGAGGTTTTGCGGTTTCAGGAGCGTGAGCTGGCCGACCGCGGCATCGAGGTGAACGCGGTGGTTTCGCGCGAACTGCCTGCGGTGATGGCGGATCGAAACCAGTTGAAACAGGTGTTTTTTAACATCGTGAAGAATGCGATGGAGGCCATGCAGCCCGGCGGCGTGTTGCGCGTAAAAACCCGCTCCGACGACGACAACGTGTATCTTCTCTTCGGCGATACCGGCAGCGGCATCAAGCAGGAGGATCTCGTGAAATTGTTCCAACCCTACCATACGACCAAGCAAGGCGGGCACGGACTCGGGCTGATGATTGTGCAACGCATCATGCGCGAGCACGGAGGCCAGGTTGGCGTGGAGAGCAACCCGAGTGTCGGCACGGTGGTGACGTTGCAATTCCCGCAAAAAAACCGGCGGGTCAAAATGCTGCGTTAGGGTGTGTTTGCTAAATAGACCAGCCCATCGCTGGAAGCTCTGCGCGGTCAGCGAGAAAAGGCGCTGGGCCGGCGTTGCCCTCGACGGCACGACCCGCTTGGGTCGCCTCCGTCTCGGTCGCCTTGGCCGAGCGTCTTTTCTCGCTCACGCTGGGCCCGTATATTTAGCAAACACACCCCAAATCAAAAGCCGGCGGTGCTGCCGGGGGCGTTGATCTGGCGGAGGCGTTCGCGCTCCTCCTGCTGGCTCAGATTGTTCTGGTGAATCAGGCGGAGTTGCTCCCTCACATGTTGTCGAGCTTCACCGAGTAAACCATGAGCCAGTCGCCGACGACGCGGGCGCGCAGGGTGCCGTCGGCGAGCTGGTAATGGCAGCCGATGGCGGACGATTTGGTTTCGAGCGATTCGGGTTCAACCTTGCGCCACTCGGACGAGCCCTGGTTGGCGCGCAGAATATTTTGGATTTCGAATTCGCTGAGGGTGTCGCCCACCCGCTGGTAGGCTTCGAGCACGGAGCGGTTTTCAAGGAAGAAGACATGAACGCGCCAGCCGTTTTCGTTGCTGAGCATGTTGGGAACGGCGGATTTCCAGTATCTGCGTTCGCGGACCCCTGCCGGGAAATGGGTTTTCACCTCGTTGAAGGGCTGCTGGCGCAGCATTTCCTCTTCTTTGACGGGATCGGGATTTTTCTCGCGCGTCACGAATTTCCCCACGAACGGCTGCAGCAGCCTGCGTTCAAACTCTTCCTGGGTTTCGTCGACGCGTGCGTGCGAGGGAACAGCCGGAAGCAGGGCGAGAAGGACGCATGCGAGGGGCGCGAAGCGGGGGTAGCGCATGACGGTGAATGCAGCTTTTTTTCGCGCGGCGCGCGATAAGATTATTTGAGGTGCCCGTTGCTCGGGCGGCGTCTTGACCACGGGCGGGTTCCTCGCGTTGATGGCTGCATGCTTTCCAGCGTGCTCATCGTCGACGACGAGAAACACACCCGTGATGGTCTCCGCCAGGCTCTGGAGGACGACTACGATGTCTCCGTGGCCGCGAACGCCGAAGAGGCGTTCAACCAGATGGATTCACAGGAATTTGACGTGGTGCTTACCGATCTTCGCATGCCCGGCAAGTCGGGTCTGAAGGTCATCGACAAGGCGCTGGCACTTCCGAACAAGCCCGCGGTGATCATGATGACGGCTTACGGCAGCATTGATTCGGCGGTCGAGGCGATGAAGCGCGGTGCGGTCGATTTTCTTACGAAGCCGGTCAACATCGAGCGACTGGAAGTGCTCATCCAGCGTGCGCTGAAAACGCGCACGCTCGAGGTGGAAGTGAAGCAGCTTAATGAGCGGCTGGACGAGAAATTCAATGTCGGCGGCATCGTCGGGCACTCGGGAAAACTCAAGGATGTGATCGACCGCGTGCGACTGGTCGCACCGTCGCGGGCGACGATTCTGATCGATGGCGAATCCGGCACGGGGAAGGAACTCATTGCGCAGGCGATCCACCAGGCGAGTCCGCGGGCGCGCGCGCCGTTTGTCGCGGTGCATTGCGCGGCGTTATCGGAGAATCTGTTGGAGAGTGAAATTTTCGGTCATGAACGCGGGGCGTTTACCGGCGCGATGGAGAAACGCGTGGGGCGTTTCGAGGCGGCGGACACGGGGACGCTGTTTCTGGATGAAATCGGCGAGATCACTCCGTCCACGCAGGTGAAGCTGCTGCGTTTTCTTGAAACGAAGTCGATCGAGCGCGTGGGCGGATCCAAACCCATCCAGCTGGATGTGCGACTGGTCGCGGCAACCAACCGCGATCTCGAACAACTCGTGCGCGAGGGCAAGTTTCGCGAGGATTTGTTTTTCCGGCTCAACGTCGTGCGCATAACGCTGCCTCCGCTGCGCGAACGCACCGACGACATTCCGCTGCTGCTGGCGCATTATATTAAATTTTTCGCGCAGGAAAACGGCGTGGCCCCGCTTACGATCGAGCCGGGGGCGTTGCGTTACCTGCAAGCCTACCCCTGGCCCGGCAATATCCGCGAGCTGCGGAATTTCACGGAAAACGCAGTGGTCATGCACCGCGGGGCGAAGTTGACCGAATACGATCTTGAACCCCGCTTCCGCGGCGACCGGCTGGCGTTGCCGGCTCCGGGCGCTTCCGCAACCGCCGGGGCGGGAACGGATTCAATCCCAAGAGGAGGCGGTGGCGCTTCGTCCGCGGCGGGCGGTGCTTCGCTGTCCGTGGAGGAAAACGAAAAGCGACTGCTCCGCGAAGCGCTCATCAAGGCGCGAGGGAACCGCACGAAGGCGGCGCAGTTGATGGGCATCAGCCGGCGCACGTTGCACCGTAAAGTGGCGCAATGGCCGGAGCTGGATGTGATTGACGGGTGAGGCCGGCGGTGGTGTGCGGGTGGGAAACCGGGGGTGGTTCGACGCAGGAAAGCGGGGTTAGGGGTTGCTTCGCCGCCCGGGGGACATTTGCTCGGGAAGCTTATTTTAACATGCGATTTACCCCTCTTTTTTTAACCGTATTTTTTTCGGCGATCGTGGCCCAGGCGGAGATTCGCGTGGTGGGGTCCGATCTTTTCGGCAAGGACTTCACGACGGCGTTGGCGGCGTATTCCAAGCGCAACGACCTTGATCTTAAGTTGAAACTCGAGGGCAGCCGCACGGGGCTGGGTGAGTTGCAGGCCGGGCGCGCGGAACTGGGACTCGTGGTTTTTTCGCCAGGGGAAAAACGGCCCGAGGCGCCCTTTGTCATCCTGCCGGTGGCCTATCACACGGTGGTGGTGGTGGTGCCGGCGACGTTGCCGCTCACGCAGATCACGTTTACCCAGCTCAACACGATCTATGGCGATGATGCGCAATCGGGGTTGAAGCGCTGGATGGACATGGGGGTGACCGGTGAGTGGGCGGCGCGGAACATCCTGCCCAACATTCCGGGGCCCGGCGGCGGCATTACTTATGATTTGTTTCGTTACACGGCGTTGAAAGCGCCTGAGCTCAAGCCCACGGTGGGAGTGCAGGCGGGGCTGGCGGAAAGCCTTTCACGTATACGCGGCGAAGAAGGCGGCATGGCCATTCTCCCGGTGTTGCCGGCAAATCAGCCCCGTTTGAAAACGCTGTTGGTGGGGCGCGGCAGCCAGGATGTGGCGTTTGGGCCGACGCCGGAGAACATCCATTCCGGAGATTATCCGATCCGGCTGCCGGTGTATGTCGTGTTTCGCAAAGACGACGCCAAGCGGCTGCAAACGACCTTGCGCTATCTGTTGAGCGAAGATGCGGTTGCGTTGTGGGAGAACGCGCAGCTGGTGCCGTTGCCGATTCAGGCGCGCAATCAGATGATCTTTGATTTGGAGGTTCTATAACTCCGCGATCAAAATCGAAAAAAGCAGTTGACGAAGAGGGGTGCGGGTCTTGTTCTCCACCTCTCTCACGCAGGCGTAGCTCAGTTGGTAGAGCACCACCTTGCCAAGGTGGACGTCGAGAGTTCGAGTCTCTTCGCCTGCTCCATTTTGACAGAAGTCCCGTTGCCTTAGGTGGTAACGGGATTTTTTGTGTTTTCACTCGGTGGAGAGTGAGAACGAAAACAGGGCAAAGTGAGAACGGTCCGCCAAAAAACACAGAGGACGCGGAGAGGTTAAACCGCATCCATGCGCCGCCCTATGATGGACGCGAGACGCAAAAAAGCCCCGCCGGTTCGGGCGGGGCTTGCAAGGGATGACGTGCGGCGCGGGAGTCAGAGCAAAGCAGATTTCACGGAGTTGGCGGCGGCTCCCCGCATTGTATGGCCGCCGTCAGGCGGCCTGCCTGGGTTCGATGCCGGGGCGATAGACTTCCGAAGGCGTTTGGCCGTCGTGGGCGCTGTGGGGGCGGTGATCGTTGTAGAAGCGGAAGTAGGCGTGCAGATTACGTTCGGCCTC
>CAMBLN010000065.1 GCA_945868215.1 Opitutus sp. GAS368 | reverse complement strand
AAACGCACCCGACCTCCCGCCGTCGGAAACGTGAAATCCCCTTCACCTGCCGGGTGAAGCTCTTTTGTGTTCGAAACCTCGTTCATACGCATCACTTGCAGCAGCTTCCGTGTCAGCCGCTTGGTTCAACTGCGGAATTTAGGATAAATAGCCTGAGCATGGTTGGAAACTGCGCCATTTATGAGGAGCAACGAGAGCTCTACGCGGGGATGAATCTTTTGAGGATCCGCCCGACTGCTGGCATGGCTAATTCCCGCTACATGCTGCACCAGTTTCGCGCGAAGTTCTTCCGAAACAGCGTCGAGGCATCAGCCAAGCCCGCAATCAATCACCCCATCGAGAACTCCGGTGCCAAAGAGGTCTTCGGTCTCGACGTCGTAGGAGTAGCGAGCATTCGATCCCGAACAGCTGCGGCGTGTTGATTCTCTCCGGCATCTACTCGCTACTGCTCCCTTAGCCGCCCAAAGGGCACCCGGCTTCACTCACCCACTCCGCTCACGCTTCGGGGCCACACGCTCCGCATGTGACCATCTACGGCTCTCGCCTCCGTCGCTACTTCGAGTAAATCTACCCTGCATGGCTTGACCGGAATATGGTCATGATGCCGACTATTTTTATGACCACTTTAACCGTATCCGAGGCCAAGGCTCAATTTTCGAGCATCGCCCGCCGGGTCATAAAAACAAAAAAAGGCGTCATCGTTTCGACCCCCACGGGCTCCGTTCAGATCATCCCCTACGACGTGCCGGAATACGTGCCGCCTGCGGAAAAAGGGGCCTTCACCTACTCGGCTGATGCGATTCGTTTGGCGAATACCTTCGGGGAATCCCTGTGAGCGTCGTGCATCGCCGGGACCTCATTATTCTCAAGGCCCGGAATTTCGGCCCTTTCCCACTTCTTCTGAAGATGATGTTGGGTCACAGAGTGCACAGAGTCCCGATCCGAACCTTTGCCTCTTCGCATCTTTGCGTTTAATTCGAAGGCATGAAATCAGTCCGCGCTTCTTCCGTGCGACCGAAGGCCGTGAAGGCCGAGCATCCGTTGCAATGGCTGGCGGATCCCGTGGCGGACGAGCCGACGTTTGTCCTCAAGGCGTGGTTTGGCGGGCGCACGATCATGCTCGGTGGCCTGCACCGGCTCTTTCTCACGACGCAGGGTGAACCGTGGCAGGGCGTGCTGGTGTGCACCTTCCACGAACACCATGAAAGCCTGCTCGCGGAGTTCCCCGCCCTCCTGAAGCACCCGGTGCTGGGCAAGTGGCTTTATCTGCCCGAGTCCGCCGAGACCTTCGAACGCGATGCAAAGCAACTCGTGCGATTGGTGAAGGCACGCGACCCGCGCATCGGGATCATGCCTTCGCCGAGGAAGAAGAAGGCGGTGGCGAAGAAGGTGCGGTTCGGGGATGTGCTCTAAGCCGGATCCATGCAGTCGAAGGTAGCAGCCGAGGTAACGAGGCTGGCTGGACGATGAACCAAGAATCCCAGCCTCGTTACCTCGGCTGCTACCAGAATGCGGAAGGCTCAACTGCATGGATCCGGCTAATCGCAATCCTTTCTGGATGGAGCCGGGGTCTCCCGACCCCGGTAGCAGCCTGCCCGGCCGACGGGACCGGGAGGTCCCGACTCCAGTTGCCTGCTTATCGGTTCTACAAAAAAGGCGGACCCGCGTGGGTCCGCCTTCTTGCTCTAGACTCTTAGCTCTAGACTCTGGGCTAAGCGCGAAGCGCGCTCCGCTCAGCTCAAACTCTGCACGGCGTTGACGACGGCTTCGGTGGTGATGCCGAGTTCTTTGAAGACGGTCGCACCGGGGGCGCTCATGCCGAAGCGGTCGATGCCGATGACTTTGCCGTCGAGACCTACGTATTGATACCAGAGGCCGGTGACGCCCGCCTCGATCGCGACGCGCTTGCGCACGGCGGACGGGAGGATGGCTTCTTTGTAGTCGGCGGTCTGGCGGTTGAAGCGCTCGAAGCAGGGCACGGAGACGACGCGCGCGCCGGCACCGAGAACCTTGGCGGCGTTGACGGCGTATTGGAGTTCGCTGCCGCTGGCCAGGAGGATGGTCGTGAGCGGGGCGGTTTCCTGCACGGCGACGTAGGCTCCTTTGAGGACACCGGCGCGGCGGATGTGCGCAGGAATGTCATTGAGCAGCGGGAGCGCCTGGCGGCTGAGGGCGAGGAGCGTCGGGCCGTCGGTGCGCTCGAGGGCGGCGGCGTAGGCACCGGCGGTTTCCTCGGGATCGCCGGGGCGGATGACGTCGAAGCCGGGGATGACGCGCAGGCCGGACACGGTCTCGACGGGCTGGTGGGTCGGGCCGTCTTCACCGACGCCGACGGAGTCGTGGGTGTAGATGTAGACGACGGGGAGCTTGGCCAGCGCGGCGAGGCGCATGGCGGGACGCGAGTAGTCGGCGAACACGAGGAACGTGGCGACGGACGGACGGAAGATGCCGTCGTAGGCGACACCGTTGGCGATGGCGGCCATCGCGTGCTCGCGAATGCCGAAGCGGATGTTGCGGCCGGCGCGGTTGGTCTCGTCGAAGTCTTTGTCTGCGGCGATGTAGTTGAGCGTGGAGCCGTAGAGGTCGGCGCTGCCACCGATGAGCAACGGGAGCTCGGCGGCGACGGCCTGGAGGACTTGCTGGCCGGCGGCGCGGGTGGCGAGTTTGGCATCGGCCGGGAAGAGCGGGGTCTTCTCGAGGAGGTGCGCGGCGCTGACGTGGGCGTTGCGGCTGTCGAGGAGGGCGGCCTTCTCGGGGTTGACGGCTTTCCAGGCTTCGAAGGTCTTGCCCCACTTTTTGTAGTTACGGACGAGCTTCTTTTTGTTGGACGCGAAATAGGCGCGGACGTCTTCGCTGACGAAGAAGTGCTGGTCGGCGGGGAGGTTGAGACCGGCGCGGGCGCCTTCGGAGAACTTCGCGCCGCCTTCGCCGTGGCCCTTCGCGGTGCCGGCGACTTCGGGGATGCCTTTGCCGATGGTGGTCTTGGCGATGATGAGCTGGGGCTTGCCGGTGGCCTTCTTGGCTTTGTTGACGGCCTTGGAGACGGCGACGAGGTCGTGGCCGTCGATGAGTTGCACGTCCCAGCCGATGGCTTTGAAGCGCTTCACGTCGTCGCCGCTCTGCGACTTGTCGGCCATGGCGTCGAGGGTGACGTCGTTGGAGTCGTAGATGAGAATGAGGTTGTCGAGTTTCTGGTGGGCGGCGAACGCGATGGCTTCCATGGCGACGCCTTCCTGCAAGCAGCCGTCGCCGGCGAGGGCGATCACGTGGCTGTCGAAAATCGTGTGCTCGGCGGTGTTGAAGCGGGCGGCGGCGGCTTGGATGGAGAGCGCGAGACCGGTGGCGTTGGCGACGCCTTGGCCGAGGGGGCCGGTGGTGGCTTCGACGCCGGGAGTCTCGTGGAACTCGGGGTGGCCGGGGGTCTTGCTGTGGAGGGCGCGGAAGTTTTTCAGCTCGTCGAGCGAGAGATCATAGCCGCTCAGGTGAAGCCACGAATAGAGGAACATCGAGCCGTGGCCGGCGGAGAGGACGAAACGGTCGCGGTTCAACCAACGAGGGGCGTCGGGGTTGAAGGAAAGTCCGCCACCGCCGAAGAGGACGGCGCCGATCTCGGCGGCACCGAGCGGGAGGCCGAGATGGCCGGAGTTGCACTTGTGGACGGCGTCGATGGCGAGGCCGCGGGCCTGGTTGGCAGCGAGGGCGAGGATATCAGTCTGGAGTGGCATGGTTGAGAAAGGGATGTGGTTGAAAACGAAAGTTAAGAATTAGGCATTCTCATGAGCGCGGGGGAAGTCCAAAGGGCATGAAAAAAGCGAGTCTGGAAGACTCGCTTGGTTCATACAGCCAAAGAAACTGAAAACAGTTACTTGGAGGCGACGACCTTCTCGCGCTTCTCGACCTTGACGGCGACGGCGGCTTTGCCGAGACGGTCGCGGAGGTAGTAGAGGCGGGCGCGCATGGGCTCGGAGGTCTGCTCGATCTCGATCTTCTCGATGTTCGGGGAGCTGGTGGGGAACACGCGCTCGACACCCTCGCCGTAGCTGATGCGACGGACGGTGAAGGTCTCGTGGATGCCGGAGCCCTTGAGGGCGATGACGATGCCGGCGAAAATCTGGACGCGCTCTTTATCACCCTCGCGCACTTTGGTGTGCACTTTGACGCCGTCGCCCACCTTGAAAGGAGGGAGGTCTTTTTTGACCTGGCTGGCGGTGATTTCTTTGATGATCGGGTTGCTCATGACGGTTAAGGTTTAAGTTATTTGAGTAAATCGGGTCGGACTTGGCGGGTTTTCTCGATACGTTGTGCGTTTCGCCACTCTTCGATCTTGGCATGGTCGCCAGAAAGGAGGACTTCGGGCACTGACATGCCGCGGAATTCGGCGGGACGCGTGTATTGAGGAAAGTCGAGCAACTTGCCGGTGAAGGATTCGTGCGTCAATGACTTTTCTTCCCCGAGCACACCGGGAATCAATCGCGCAAGTGCGTCGATCACCACGGCGGCCGGGAGCGTGCCGTTGGTGAGCACGTAATCACCGATGCTGATCTCCTGATCGATGACCTTTTCGCGGATGCGTTGGTCGATGCCTTCGTAGTGTCCGCTGAGCAGAATCAAGTGCGTCTCTTGCGCGAGTTCACCGGCGAGTTTTTGCGAATACGGAACGCCGTCGGGCGTGAGGTAAATGCGACGGCAGCCGGGAGTCTGGAGTTGCTCGATCGCGGCGAACACCGGCTCGGGTTTCATGACCATGCCGGCCCCGCCACCGAACGGGCGGTCGTCGGCGTTCTTGTGTTTGCTCAGCGCCCAGTCGCGGACGTCGTGGACTTTGACGGTCAACAGACCGCTTTCGATGCCCTTGCCGAGGATGCTTTCGGCCAAAAAGCCGTCGAGCATACGCGGAAACAGCGTAAGGACATCGATATGGAGCGGCATGGGTGGCGATTTCCGGCTAAAAAAAAATCGCCCGAGCCGCGAGGCTGGGCGATTAAAAGCGATCAGGGCCTTAAGATTAGGCGGCGACAGCGGCTTTCTTGGCCTTCTTGATCAGGGACAGGGCGGTGTCCGTGGGGGTCGCACCCTTGCTGATCCAGTAGTCGGCGCGCTCGACGTTGAGCTTCAGGGAGTCCTTGGCGGAGCGGGGGTTATGGGTGCCGAGAACCTCGACAGGAGCGCCATCACGACGCGAACGGGCTTCGGCGACGACCACGTGATAAATCGGGTTGTGCGTGGAGCCGATGCGGGAGAGACGAATTTTGAGTGCCATGGGAAAAGTTTTCGGGCGGGTTGCTTGTTGAAAAGCCGTGGAATCCACCGAACGCGGCGGGCGATGTCAAGCGGTCATTTCCCGTGATAATCTCGTGATAAGGGGAAACGGTCCTTGACCCCTCCCCCACCCGGTCTGAACGTGCGCCCTCTTATGCTCAAAGCAGGCATCGTCGGACTCCCGAACGTGGGCAAGTCCACTCTCTTCAACGCACTCACTCGCTCCCGCAAGGCGGAAGCGGCCAACTATCCGTTTTGCACCATCGATCCCAACGTGGGCGTCGTCGTGGTGCCCGATGAGCGCGCCTATGTGTTGAAGGGGATCGCCAAGACCAACGTCGTCGTTCCCGCCGCCATCGAATTCGTCGATATCGCGGGTCTCGTCGCCGGTGCCAGCAAGGGCGAAGGCCTCGGCAACAAGTTCCTCGCCAACATCCGCGAGACCGACGCCATCGTGCACGTCGTCCGCTGCTTCGTTGACGACGACATCATCCACACCATGGGTGCCGTCGATCCGGTGCGCGACATCGAGGTCATCACGACCGAGCTGGTCCTCGCCGACCTCGACGCCGTCGAGAAACGCCTGGCCAAAACCCAGAAGCTCGCCAAGGGCGGCGACAAAGACGCGGCCGCGGAATTCGCCCTGCTCGAGCGTCTCCTGCCCCACCTCAACCAAGGCAAGCCGGCCAACGTCCTCCCCGACACCACGGACGACGAGAAGAAGTTGCTCCAATTTTTCCAGCTGCTCAGCGCCAAGCCCGTCATCTACGCGTGCAACGTCGCCGAGGGCGATCTCGCGACCGCCGAGGAAAATCCGTTCGTCAAACAAGTGGCCGCCTTCGTGAAGGCGCACCACGACGCCGCCTATGTGCCGATCAGCGCGCACATCGAGGCGGAGTTGATCGATCTGTCCGCCGAAGAGGCCAAGGAGTTCCTGAAGGATCTCGGCGTCTCCGACTCGGGCGTGTCGCAGCTCATCAAGGGCACCTACGCTTTGCTCGGCCTGCAGACCTACTTCACCGCCGGTGAAAAAGAGGTGCGTTGCTGGACGATCAAAAAAGGATGGAAAGCTCCGCAGGCGGCGGGCGTCATCCACACCGATTTCGAGAAGGGTTTCATCAAGGCCGAGGTTGTCGCCTACGACGATCTCACCCGCCTTGGCAGCACGGCCGCGGCTCGTGACGCTGGGAAATACCGGATCGAAGGTAAGGAATATGTCTTTCAGGACGGCGACGTCGTGCTGTTTCGGTTTAACAACTGAACCACGCGACGGCCAACCGTCCTGTTCTGGTATGCGCAAAAAAAGCGCGCCCCTAGGGATGGGGGCGCGCTTTTCTGTGTCTGGAAGGTGGGGCGGGTTATCCCTAACCCGCCGATCGGGGCGATCCCGGCACGTCAAGGTTAACGCGCCCGACCCGCTCCCGATCCTCAGACCACCGTGCCGCCGGGGACGATCACGCCCTTGGGCACGACCAGCACGCCGTCGCGGATGATGATTCCGCACGCGTAATCACCATCAGGTTTGCCGGCGGGCGAGAGGCGGACGTTGTTTCCGATGCGGGCGTTCTTATCGATGATGGTGTGCTCGATGTAGCAATTGGAACCGACGCCGATGCTGAAGATACCCTTCGAGGCGTTGTCGGCCTGCTGTTCGGGCGTCTCGTAATAATCGGCGCCCATCATGACGACGTTGGAAAGATGCGTGCCCTCGCCCACGAATGAGCGGATGCCGAGCACGCAACGCGTGAGCTTCGAGTCGGTGATGATCGAGCCGTCGCCGATGACGACATGGTCGATGTCGCACTTGTTGAGCTTCGAAGCCGGCAGATAGCGGTCCTGCGTGTAGATCGGCGCGGTCGGGTCGAAGAAGTTGAACGGCGGAAGCGGATCGGAGAGCGCGAGATTGGTATCGAAGAACGCCTTCACGGTGCCGATGTCCTCCCAATAGCCTTCGAAAATGTGGGCGAAGAGGCGCTTCTTGCCGAGGAGGCTCGGGATGACTTCCTTGCCGAAGTCGGCCATGTTGTTGTCGAGTGCGTCGGCGAGGACCTGGCGGTTGAAAACATAGATGCCCATCGACGCGAGACAGTGCTTCTCGCCGCCGCTCGAGTGGAGGCCGGCCTCGAGTTTCGGGCTGAGCGTGAGACTCTGGATGACGGCGGGATCCTTCGGCTTCTCGACGAAGCGGTTGATGGAAAGGTCGTCGTTGACCTGCATGAGGCCAAGCCCCTCGACCTTCGACACGGGAAAGGGAATCGCCGCGAGGCTCACATCGGCTTTGCTCGCGATGTGGTCAGCCACGATTTTCCGGAAATCCATCCGGTAGAGCTGGTCGCCGGAAAGGATCAGCACGATGTCGTGCGGGAAGTTGCGGAAGTGTTGAAGATTGCGACGGACTGCGTCGGCGGTGCCTTGATACCAGTTGGCATTCTTCTCGGTCTGTTCAGCCGAGAGGATATCCACAAACCCGCCGCCAAACGGATCGAAGTGATAGGTGTTCTGCGTATGGCGATGCAGCGAGGCGGTGTGAAACTGCGTAAGCAGAAACACGCGGTTGATCTCGGAGTTGATACAGTTGCTGATCGGAATATCGACCAGTCGATACTTGCCCGCGAGAGGGACCGCCGGTTTGCACCGCTCTGCAGTCAGAGGATAAAGACGGGTTCCACGCCCGCCGCCCATGACCACCGCCAAGACTTTTTTCTGCATGCTCATACGAGTAGGATAAGAAGGATATGGATATATAGGTAACGGGGTATTACCTTGCGCCACGTTTGTAGCGGCCCGTAAATTCGCGAGCTTAAATCGGTAAAAATTATGTGTGGAATCGTAGGTTACGTCGGTCGCCAAAAAGCATCCCCCATCCTTCTCGAGGGCCTGAAGCGCCTTGAGTATCGCGGTTACGACTCCGCCGGCATCGCCGTGCAGCAAAACGGTGCCATCGAGGTGAACCGCAAGGTCGGCCGCGTGGACAACCTCGTCAAAGAGGTCGCCAAGCACCGTCTTACCGGCACCACCGGCATCTGCCACACCCGCTGGGCCACCCACGGCGGAGTCACCGAGGCCAACGCCCACCCCCACCTCTCCAGCGACGGCATGATCGCCCTCGTTCACAACGGCGTGATCGAAAACTACTCCGCGATCAAAAAGTTCCTCCTCACCAAGGGTTTCACGTTCACTTCCGAGACCGACACCGAGGTTCTCTCCAATCTCGTCGCCTATCACTACGCCAAGGAACCCGCCGCCCCCGCCGGAGAGAGCCGTTTCCTCCACGCCGTGCGCAAAACCCTCCGCCATGTCGAGGGCACCTACGGCATCGCCGTCCTTTGCAAAGATTGCACATCCGAAATCGTCGCCGCCCGCAAAGGCTCCCCGCTCATCCTTGGCGTAGGTGAAAACGAATACATCCTCGCCTCCGACGTCTCCGCCCTCGTCTCCCGCACCCAGAACGTCGTTTACCTCAAGGACGGCGAGGTCGTCCACGTCACCGTCAAACAATTTTCCATCTCCACCCTCGACATGGAAGACGTGTCGCCCGTCGTGGACAAAGTCACCTGGGCCATCGATGCCGCGGAGCTCAACGGCTACGCGCACTTCATGGAAAAGGAAATTTTCGAGCAGCCCGCCGCCCTCGAGAACTCCATGCGCGGCCGTTTCTCCGAAGACGGTTCCACCGCCAAATTCGGCGGCCTCAACCTCGGCCCCGTGGACTTCCGCCAGATCGACCGCTTCGCCTTCCTCGGCTGCGGCACCGCTTGGCACTCCTGCCTCGTTGCCGAGCACTTGATCGAGCGTTTCGCCCGCGTGCCCGTCGAGGTCGATTACGCGTCCGAGTTCCGCTACCGCAACGCCCCGCTTTCCGGCAACCCGCTCTTCTTCGTGATGAGCCAGTCCGGCGAAACCATCGACACGCTCGGCGCGCTCCGCGAGGCCCAGCGCAAGGGCTACAAGGTTCTCGCGATCAACAACACCGTCGGCTCCACCATCGCCCGCGAGGCCGACGGAGGCATCTATCAGCACGTCGGCCCCGAGATCGGCGTCGCCTCCACCAAGGCCTTCACGTCGCAACTCCTCATCGGCGCGATGCTCGCCCTCCACGTCGCCCGCATGCGCGACATGAGTTTCGCCGACGGCGTCGAATACGTCGCCGCCCTCAAAAAAGCCCCCGACCTCGTCCGCAAGTCCCTCGAACAAGCCGCCCACATCAAGGCCATCGCGAAGCGTTTCGCGAAGTTCAACGACATGCTCTTCCTCGGACGCCTCTCGCTCTTCCCCATCGCCCTCGAAGGCGCCCTCAAGCTCAAGGAAATCTCCTACATCCACGCCGAGGGTTACCCCGCCGCCGAGATGAAGCACGGCCCCATCGCGCTCATCAACGAGCAGTGCCCGAGCGTCTTCTTCGCACCCAAAGGCGAAATCTTCAACAAGGTCGTCTCCTCCATGCAGGAGGTGAAAGCGCGCAAGGGCCCGGTCATCGCGATCATCACCGAGGGCTGCGAACTCCCCGCCGGCCTCGCCGACGAGATCATCACCATCCCCGAGTGCCACGAAGCCGTGCTGCCCATCGTCGCGACGATCCCCGTGCAACTCCTCAGCTACTACATCGCCTGCGAACGCGGCTGCGACGTGGACAAACCCCGCAACCTCGCGAAATCCGTCACCGTCGAGTAATTCAGCTACTAGCTCCTGGATTCTAGCTCCTAGCTCCTTTCAGCCATGAACATCTTTCCCCGTCGCGAAGACTTCCTGAAGCTCGCCGCCCAAGGCAACGTCATTCCCGTTTACGCCGACCTCATGGCGGACTTCGAGACGCCCGTCTCCGCCTACGCCAAGCTCAAGACCGCCGGCCCGTCCTACCTCCTTGAATCCGTCGAGGGCGGCGAACAGCTCTCCCGCTACAGCTTCATCGGCTGCCGTCCGCGCAAGATTTTCATCTGCGGGCCCGAGATCACCACCATCCGCATACCCGCGCAATCCGGACAACCCGCGCGCGTCGAAACCGTCCCCACGCCGCAGGATCCGCTCAAGCTCATCGAAGCCGAGATGGCCGGACACCACCCGGTCAACATCCCCGGCCTCCCCCGCTTCACCGGCGGCGCCGTAGGGTTTATTGGATACGAATACGTCACGCGCATCGAGCCCACCGTGCCCGCCGCCAAAACCGACGAGCTCGGGATGCCCCTGCTCTACTTTATGCTGTCGGATTCCCTGCTGATCTTCGACCGCGCCAAACAAACCCTCCGCCTCTGCGTCAACGCACACCTGCGCACCGCCGCCGATCCCGCCGCCGCCTACGACGCCGCCGTCGCCGAGCTCAACTCCCTCTACGCCCTCCTCCGCGAACCCAGCGCCCTCGCCCCCGCCCCCATCGCCGAACCCGCAAAAGTCAACGTCCCCGCCGGTAACTTCACCCAGCCCGCCTTCGAGGCCGTCGTCGAAAACTGCAAGGAGTTCATCCGCTCCGGCGACATCATCCAGTTTGTCCCGTCGCAGCGCTTCACCAAGCCGTTCACCAAGTCCCCGCTCGATCTCTACCGCGCCCTCCGCACGGTCAACCCGTCGCCTTACATGTTTATCCTCGAGGCCGACGACTTCGCCATCGTCGGCGCGTCGCCCGAGGTGCACGTGCGTCTCACCGACGGACTCGTCGAGATCCGCCCCATCGCCGGCACCCGCAAACGCGGCGTCACCCACGCTGACGACCTCGCCCTCGAAAAAGACCTCCTCGCCGACCAGAAGGAACGCGCCGAGCACCTCATGCTCGTCGATCTCGCCCGCAACGACATCGGCCGCGTCTGCCAATACGGCACCGTCACCGTCCCCGAGAGTTTCGTCATCGAGCGCTACTCGCACGTCATGCACATCGTCTCCCAGGTCGAGGGACAAATCGCGCCCGAAAAAACCGCCTACGACCTCATGCGCGCCACCTTCCCCGCAGGCACCGTCAGCGGAGCCCCGAAAATCCGCGCCATGCAGATAATCGCCGAAAACGAACCGTCCCAGCGCGGCTTCTACGCCGGCGCGCTCGGTTACTTCGGCTACGACGGCAACAGCGACACCTGCATCATGCTGCGCACGTCCCTCATCAAAGACGGCCAAATCCACATCCAGGCCGGCGCCGGTGTAGTGGCCGATTCGATACCGACTTCCGAATACCAGGAAACCGTCAACAAGGCCTCCGCCCTCTTCAAAGCCGTCGCGATGGCCGAGCAATTCTAAGGGAGGGACGACCTCCGTGTCGTCCTTTCCGTCGCGTAGGCCGCCTGCTTGCAGGCGCTCCGGGGTCACTCCGCTCCCATCTCCGTCACCCGTCCGAAATCCTGCGTCACCGCCTCGCAAAGCCCCGCAAACGTCTCCTCCGCGAGCGGCAGTTTCCGCCCCTTCAAAAACGACACGCCCCACCGGCGTTTCAGTTTCCGTTTCCCCAGCGGCAGCGACACCAGCGCACCCTTCGCCAGCTCCTCCCGGGCGATCCACGGAGCCAGCACGCCCGCACCCATGCCGATCTTCACCAGCTCCTTGATCGCCTCCATGCTGCCCAGCTCGATAACGTTCTGCATCGAAACCCCTTCCTCGCGAAAATAGTCGTCCACCAACCGGAACGTGTAGCTGCTCTTGTTGTAGAGCACCAACGTCTCCGCAGCGATCTCCTCCCGCGGCGCCTTCCGCTTTTCCGCCCACGGATGCATCGGCGACACCAAAAACCTCAGCTCGTCCTCAAACAGCGGACGAAACACCAGATCCGCCGCCTTCGATTCCGACTCCAGCGTCAGCGCGATATCCACTTGGTTGCTGCGCAACAACTCCAGCTGCCTCGGGTGATCGCCCGATTCGATTTTGATCACGCAGGTCGGAAAGCTCTGCTTAAATTCGCGCAGCACTGTAGGTAAAATGTGGTGACACGCCGTAGTGCTCGCCCCCACTCGCAAGCGCCCCTGCCCCCAGTTCTGCAACTCCTCCAGCGCCGTGCGCGCATCCTGCATCTCGCGCAAAATCCGTTCCGCATGAGGCAGCAACTGTTCCCCCGCCTGCGTCAGATGCACTTTTTGCCCACACGGTCGAAAAGACGCGCTCCCACCTCCCGCTCGAAGGTCTTGATCGTGTGGCTCACCGCCGACTGCGTCAGGAAAAGATCCTTCGCCGCCATCGTGAAGCTCCCCCGCCGCGCAAGCGTCGCAAAGGCCAGCATCTGCCGGCTGTCGAGGGTGGCGCTCATGAATGAAGAATCCTCATCATTTTCATTAAATGTTTGAAAAGCATTTCTTGTTCCAGACGCACTTCGTGGCACGTGGAAGGCTTAAAGCAAGGACATCCGCGCATTACTTCGTTCAACCGAAAAACACCGACCACCGCCTCGCCGCGCCGCCCGCTGCGCATCGGTTTCATCGCGCTCAACGACGCCGCCCCCATCATCGTCGCACACGAAAACGGCTTCTTCCAAAAGCACGGTCTGACCGTCCAACTCAGTCGCGAGGTCGGCTGGGCCACCGTCCGCGACAAGATCATCCACCGCGAACTCGACGCCGCCCACGCCCTCGGCGCCATGGTCATCAGCACCAACCTCGGTCTCAACTGCCTGCCCTGCGATTGCCTCACCGGCTTCGTCCTCAACACCAACGGCAACTGCATCACCCTCTCCGAAGATCTCTGGACGCGCGGCGTGCGTGACGCCGTCACCATGCGCGACGAGGTCATCCGCTCCCGCCACGAGCGCACCTACGTCTTCGGCGTCGTCTTCGCCCACTCGTCCCACCGCATCCACATTTGCGACTGGCTGCGCAGCGGCGGCATCGATCCCGAAAAAGACGTGCGCATCGTCGTCGTCCCCCCGCCCCAACTTTTCCGCAACCTCGCCGCCGGCACCATCGACGGCTACTGCGTCGGCGATCCGTGGAACTCCCTCGCCGTCCGCGAAAAAATCGGCTGGTGCCCCGCCATCAGCCCCGACCTCGCCCCCGGACACGCCGAGAAAGTCGTCATGGTCCGCAGTGACTTCGCCGAAAGCCGAGCCGGCGAACACCTCGCCATGATCGCCGCCCTCGCCGAGGCCGCCAAGCTCTGCGACCAGCCCGATTTCCGTCCCGAACTCTGCCGCCTCCTCGCCCGCCGCGAATACATGAACGTCCCGGCCCGCGTCATCCAATCCAGCCTCGTCGGTCCTTTCGACTACGGCCACGGCCGCACCGTCTCCGCCGACGACTTCATCCACTACCATCGCAACGGCGCCAACGACCCCGCCGCCGCCAAGGCCGCCTGGTTGATCGAGGGCTTCAACCGCCACCGTTTCCTTCCCGCCGGCGTCACCGTCCCCGCCGGCCTCGGCGCCCGGGCTTTCCGCTCCGACCTCTACCAACTTTCCGTCAAATCCAGCCAAGCTTCCCGTCATAAAAAAACACTCGTCCACACCTGATTCCCTCCTCGCCCGCCGGTCTTCCCGGCGCACTTTCCTTTCCTCCGCCGTCGCCGCTCTCGGCCTCGCCGCCTTCGCGAGCCTCGCCCCGTCGGCCGCCCACGCCGCGCCCGACTACACGCCGGAACAACCCGACGTCTCCTTCGGCTTCATCGCCCTCACCGACTGCTCCCCCATCGTCATCGCCCACGAAAAAGGTTTCTTCGCCAAATACGGCGTCAAAGCCACCATCAAGAAGGGCGCCAGCTGGGCCGCCATCCGCGACATGCTCAGCACCGGCGACATCCAATCCACCCACATGCTGATCGGCATGCCGTTCGCCTCCACGATGGGCCTTGGCGGCGCCCCGGTGAAACCCATGATCATCCCTTGGATGCTCAACCGCAACGGCCAGGCCATCAGCCTCGCCAGCGAATTCAAGGGCAAGGTCGGCGCCGACCCGAAGGCACTCAAGCCGTTTGTTGACGCCGCCAAAGCCAAGGGATCCCCGCTCACCTTCGCGATGACGTTCCCTCCGGGCACCCACGCCATGTGGATGCGCTACTACCTTGCCGCCGGCGGCATCAATCCCGACACCGACATCTCCCTCGTCACCATTCCGCCCGCCCAGATGGTCGCAAACATGAAGATCGGCAAGATGGACGGCTTCTGCGTCGGCGAGCCTTGGGGCGCCCGTGCCATCGCCGACAAAATCGGTTACACCTCCGTCACCACTCAGGACATGTGGAAGGACCATCCCGAGAAGGTCCTCGCCTTCACCGAGGAGTGGGCGACCAAAAACCCCAAGACGGTCAAAGCCATCCTCAAGGCGATCCACGAAGCCTCCGTCTGGCTCGACGACATGGGCAACCGCGACGAGGCCTGCGCCATCGTATCCAAACCCAACTACATCAACTGCCCCAAGGAAATCATCCTCGGCCGTATGCTGGGCCAGCTCGACTACGGTGACGGACGCCCCGCCGTCAAAGACGAGGCGCCCATGCACTTCTCCATCCGCAACTGCAACTATCCCCAGCCCAAGTTCGGTCTCTGGTGGCTCACCCAGTTCCGCCGCTGGGGCATGGTAACCGGCGCGCCTGATTACGAAGCCGTGGTAAAGCGCGTCATGCGCCCCGACATTTATGACGAGGCAATGGCCGAGCTCGGTGTCTCCGGCCGCGCTCGCGACGACTCGCCCTTCACCCTTTTCGACGGCGTCACGTTCGATCCCAAGGGCGATCTCGAGGCCTACGCCAAGGGATTCCCGATCAACTCCCTCAAAAACTAACCCGTCCCATCGTCTTCGCCCGCCTTGCATTCGTGCAAGGCGGGCCCGCCCCGCCCTCCGCTCCTCACGCATTCTCCGCCGCATGAACACCACCGCCCGCACCTTCCTTCTTAATTTCGTCTGCCTGCTCGTCGGCGTGCTCATATCGCTCGGCGTATGGTCCCTCCTCAGTTCAACCGTCGCCAAGGAACTGCCCACGCCCTCGGCCACCTGGGAGGTCTCCAAGCTCTACATCCTTGAGCCCTTCGCCATCCGCGGTGAACAGGATCAAGGCGTCCTCCGCCTCGTCGGACATTCGCTCGCCCTCGTCGCCAAGGGTTATGCCATCGCACTCTTCATCGGCACGCCCGTCGGATTCCTCCTCGGTCTCTCCAAGGGTTTCTCCCGCGTCTTCGATCCCATCGTCCAGGTGCTCCGCCCCGTCTCGCCGCTCGCCTGGCTTCCGCTCGGCATGGTGCTTTTCCTCAGCACCGGCAAAGAGGCGCTCGTCAACGGCGCGCTCTTCACCATCGCGATCTGCGCCATGTGGCCGACCGTCCTTAATACCGCCGTCGGCGTCCGCGCCATCCCTCAGGACTACCTCAACGTCGGCCGCGTCCTGAAGCTCTCCCGCACCAAGATGCTCTTCAAAATCATGGTGCCCGCCACGCTCCCCTACATGTTCACCGGCTTCCGTCTCTCGCTCGGCATCGCCTGGCTCGTGATCGTCGCCGTCGAAATGCTCACCGGCAAAGTCGGCATCGGCCAGTTCATCCAGGACGCCTACATGGTGTCCAACTACGGCAACATCATCGTGGGCATCCTCACCATCGGCATCATCGGCTTCATCCTCGACCGACTGATGAGCGTCGTCGAATCCCGCCTCAAAACCGCCTGATCCGCCTCCGCACTCCCGCCGCTACCGCACCGCGATGAACCGCACCGTATCCAGTTTTTGCGACGCCCTCCGCGACTCCGTCGTGTGGTCCCGCACTCTGCGCATCGGTCTGCCCGTCGGTCTCATCCAGGTCTGCATCAACCAGGGCGACGCGTGGCTCGCCGGCGCCGTCACCGCCGGCGTCGTCGCCAAGAGCCTCCTCTCCCCCGCCGTCAGCTGCGCCATCGCCTTCTCCGCCGCCGCCAGCACCCGCCGCTCCTCCTAAAGTCATGTCTTTTCTCGAACTCACCCACGTCTCCAAATCCTACGGTGGCACGCCCATCCTCAGCGACGTCAACCTCTCCATCATCGAGGGCGAATTCGTCGCCATCGTCGGCTACTCCGGCCAGGGCAAGACCACGCTCATGTCCCTCATCGCCGGTCTCATCACGCCCGACTCCGGCACACTCACGCTCTCCGGCAAGCCCGTCACCGGTCCCGGCCCCGACCGCGGTCTCGTTTTCCAAAACTACTCGCTCCTCCCTTGGCTCACCGTCGGCGAAAACATCGACCTCGCCGTCAAATCCGTCTTCCCCGAAAAACCCCCCGCCGAGCGCGCCGCCCACATCGATCACTACATCGGCATGGTGAAGCTCGCCCACGCCAAGGACCGCCGTCCTTCCCAACTTTCCGGCGGCATGAAACAGCGCGTCTCAGTCGCCCGCACGCTCGCCATCCAACCGGGCATTCTGCTGCTCGACGAACCGCTTTCCGCCCTCGACGCCCTCACCCGCGCCAACCTCCAGGACGAGATAAACGACATCTGCCAGTCCGACAAAAAAACCGTCGTCCTCATCACCAACTCCGTGGACGAGGCCCTCCTGCTCGCCGACCGCGTCATCCCGCTCACCATCGGACCCGGCGCAACCCTCGCCCCCTCGATCACCATCGATCTCCCCCGCCCCCGCGACCGCAAAGCCCTCAACCACGAGCCCGAGTTCAAGCGCCTCCGCGCCCAGATCACCGACCAGCTCCTCGGCTACAACGCCGCCCGCAAGTCCACCGTCAGCCGCAAACTCGTCCTCCCCGACATCCTCCCGGAAAACCTCGACCAACCGCGCGTCAACCGCCCCC
>CAMBLN010000064.1 GCA_945868215.1 Opitutus sp. GAS368 | reverse complement strand
CGGAGATCGTGCGCGAGACGGGACATGGAGAGCGGGGTGCGTCCGAGACCGTGGAGGAGGATGACGGTGTCGGTGGCGCGGGCCCAGGGTAGGGCGGAGGCCGAAAGCGCGAGGATAAGGGCCGAAAAGGCGGTGAGTATCTTTTTGGGGAGGAAAGGCATCGGAAGGTTTGTCACTTATTAAGTGACAAACTGGGTTGGGGTGGGCGGTGGATTAGGGTTAGGGGGCGGGGGTGGAGTTGAGGGCGTCGAGGACGATGCCGGGGGTGAGGAGTTCGGGGAGGATTTGGGGGGTGGGGCGGCCGGGGAGGTAGATCAGGTTGAAAGGGACGGCGCTGCGGTTCCAGCGGGCGAGTTCGGCGGTGATTTTGGGGTCTTCGTCGGTCCAGTCGGCGCGGAGGGTGACGACTTCTTTGTCGCGGAAGGTTTGGAGGACTTCGGCGGAACTGAAGACGACTTTTTTGTTGGTCTGGCAGGTGAAACACCAGCGGGCGGTGAAATCGACGTAGATGGGTTTGTTGTCGGCGACGGCGGCGGCCACGGCTTCGGCGCTCCAGGGTTGCCAGACGATGTCGGTCGGGGCGGCGGGGCGGGGCCAGCCGAGCCAGGTGCCGAGGGCGAGGAGCGTGATGCCGCCGAGGATGCCGATGCGGGTGCGGGTCGGGGTGGCACCGAAGGTTGCGTAGCGTCCGTAGAGCCAGGTGGCGAAGGCGATCAGGGTGAGGCCGAGGAGGACGGCGAGGAGGGCGGTGTCGTTATTGCCGAGCTGGCCGGCGAGGACCCAGACGAGGTATCCAACCGTCGCATACAACGGGAAGGCCATCGCCTGCTTGAAAGTTTCCATCCACGCGCCTGGGCGGGGGAGGGCTTTGACGGCTTGCGGGAAGAGCGAGAGGAGGAGGTAGGGGAGGGCGAGGCCGACGGCGATGGCGGTGAAGACGGCGAAGGATTCTACGACGGGCAACGCGAGGGCGGCTCCGAGTGCGGGGGCGAGAAAGGGCGCGCTGCACGGGGTGGCGACCACGGTGGCGAGGACGCCGGTGAAGAAGGAGCCGGTGAGGCCTTCTTTGTTTTGCAAGCCGGAGCCGACGGCGGTGGCGCGGAGTCCGAACTCGAAGACGCCGCTCATGCTGAGAGCGAAGACGAGCATGACGGCGGCGAGGATGAAGACGAAGGCGGGGGACTGGAGTTGGAAGCCCCAGCCGAGTTGGTCGCCGCCGGCGCGGAGGATGGCGAGGACGCCGGCGAGGGCCCAGAAGGAGGCGAGCACGCCGGCGGCGAAGGTGAGGCCGTGGAGGGTGACTTTGCGGCGGTCGGAGCCGGCTTGGTTGACGAAGCCGAGGATCTTGATGCCGAGCACGGGGAAGACGCACGGCATGAGGTTGAGGATGAGGCCGCCGATGAAGGCGAAGACGAGGGTGCCGAGGAGGGACGTGACGGCGGTGGCGGATTCGGAGGTGGCCGGGGTGACGCCGAATCGCGACGAGGACGTCGCGGCTCCAGGGGCGTCGGTAATCGGGAGGTCGAGGTCGTAGGCGGGGCCGGCTTTGGCGAACGTGACGACGCCGGTGAGGCGGACGGGGGCGGGGTCGGCGTAGTCGGGGATGGTGAGTTCGATGACGGTGCGGCCGGCGTCGGTGGATCGGGGCTGGGGCTTTTCGTAGTCGATGGCGGCGCGGGCGTCGAAATACCACGGTTCACCGGGCGGGGCGGAGGCGGTGAGGAAGGAGAGCCGGACGGTTTTGGGGGCGGTGCGGATGACGGTGGCCTGCCAGTCGGCGGGGAGGGGCGTGGGGAGGGCTTCGAGGGTGGCGAGGAGGGCTTCTCCGTCGGGGGAGTCGGTGACGTTGGCGGTGGTCATCGCGCCGGGGGCGGTGGGCGTGAGCGTGAGGGCGACTTCGGCGGAGCCGGGTTTGCAAATGTCTTTGCACATGAGCCATTCGACCTTGGCGCGGAAGGTGACGGGCGTGTCGGGTGCGAGGTTGGCGGGCGGGGTGAGTTCGATCGGGAGGTAGGTGACGCCCTCGTAGCCGTTGCCGGCGAGGTTGCCGGAAGTGTCGAACACGCGGAGCGGTGCGGGCCAGCGGATGGGGCCGGCGGTCCAGCCGGCGGGGAGTTCCCATTTGATCGTGGTGGGAAGGCCGGTGCCGGGTTCGACCCAGTAGGTGTGCCACTTGGGTTCGTGGTCGAGGCGGAGGCCGACGGTGATTTTGGCGGAGTCGGCGGGGAAAGAGGATTTGAGCGCGACGAGGGAGGCTTCGACCTGGGCGGGCGCGACGGCGGGCGCGAGGAGTGCGAGGAGCAGGGCGAGGCGGAGGAAGAGGGCGCGGAACGGCATGGGTGGGATTATTAACTGAGACCGCGTGAGAGGCAAAGGTGCCGGAGATTATTCCGGAGAGACGTCCCTATTTGGTTTGGCGCTGGGACATGTTGGCCAGCATGAGGGTGAAGAAGCAGAGGACGATGTTTTGGAGCGGGAGTTGGAGGGGCGTGGGGAGGGCGTAGATGATACAGACGAGCGGGAGCCAGACGCCGATGTTGGCCAGGAGCATCGGGAGGGCGCGGCGGGCATACCAGCGAGGGGTGCGGAAATCGGCGATGACGCTGCGGAGGTTGAAGTGAAATTCGCACCAGAGATAAAAGAGAGCCGTGACGGGGACGGCCCAGAGGGGACAATAGACGAACTGGTCGAGGAGCGTCTTGGTGGCGATGGTGCGGACGTCGGCGGCTTCGCCGAGGCTCCAGGCGAGAAAGGTATACCAAAGGGCGATCTCGAAGCCCTTGTAGCCCCAGTAAACGGTGAGGGCGCCGCCCTGGCTCCATGTGTAGCGCGAGCGCGTCGACGGCATCGCTTTCAGATAAAGCAGCGGGATGAGTCCGCCGAAGACGCCGGTGGTGAAGATGTCGAAGGGGGTGCCGATGACGGTGCGGAGATCGGCGAGGCGGGCGAGGGCGGCCTGGGTGGGGCCGTGAAAATAGTAGCCGAGCACGACGGCGAGCGCGAAGGCTTGCAGGATGAAGCCGGGGATGAGGTTGGCGCGGGCGCTGCGGAGGCCGGCTTTCCAAGGGGCTTCTTCGTGGACGGGGACTACGACGGACATAAAAGCCGCAGGCTGCGCGCGGGGAGGGAAGCGGGCGAGCGGGAAGTGGGAGCGGTGTTCGGACCCGCGACGCGCGTTAGTTGGCGGCGGTGAAGACGGCGGTGATGACGCCGGCGAGGTTGGTGGACGTGACGAGGTCGCGATCGGCACGGCGGTTGTTCACGCCGGCGGCGAGCCAGCCCCGGCTGGTGCGGCGGATGAGGGCGTGGGCGACGGGGCGTCCGGAGGAGGCGGTGTAGAGGACGACCATGCCGGGCTCCAATTCGGTGTAAGGGTGGGGACGGGTCACGATCCAGGAGCCGGGTTTGAGAAGGGGTTCCATCGAGAGGCCGTCGCCATACCAGACGCTGCCGTGCTCGATCATGCGGGCGAAGGATTCGGCACGGGTGGAGAGGACGCGGTTGATGGCGACGGGACTGCCCTCGCAGAAGCTCACGTCGAGGTGTTCGATGTGGGGAACGGTGACGAGCAACGTGTCGCCGGAAGAGGCGGGACGTTGGGTGGCGGCGGAAGAGGGGGCGAGGCGGCTGGTGCAACCGGTGAGCAGGGCGAGCGAGCCGACGGTGGCGAGCCAGAAGGGCCGGAGGAACGGGCGAAGAGCAGAGAGTTTCAGGCGGTGGTGAGGGGCCATGTCTGGTTTTTGAAATCGGCGGGAGAGGCGGTAGCGGGAAGGCCGGAGGAGTTGAGCAGGTCGCCTGCCACGGACAACGGGTTAAGCGGGCGAAAGTGCCGGAAGAGCGGGGTGGAATCGAGTCAATCCTTGGTGACATTCAGGCGGCGTAAAGGGCTGGCAATGGGGGCGAGCAGGCGGGCTGTTTTTCATATGCGACGGGTTGCCAGGTGGGTCTGGGCCGGCAGTGTGGCGGATATGCAGATTGATTTTACGAAGCTGTCGCCGCGGGATGCTTATGGGTGGATGGCGGATGCGATCACGCCGCGGCCGATCGCGTGGGTGTCCACAATTTCGGCGGACGGGCGGACGAATCTGGCGCCGTTTTCGTTTTTCAACGGGGTGACGGGGAATCCGCCGACGCTGATGTTTTCGGCGGTGAACCTGCGTGATGGGACGAAAAAGGACACGGTGCGCAACATCGAGGAGACGGGGGAGTTTGTGGTGAACCTGGTGTCGCACGCGCTGGCGGAAAAGATGAACGCGTGCGCGGCGTTGCTGCCTTACGGGGAGAGCGAGTTCGAGGCGTTCGGGATCGCGTCGGCAGCGGCGACGAAAGTGAAGGCGTTGAGAGTGGCGGAGGCGCCGGTGGCGTTTGAGTGCACGCTGCATTCGATCATGCGGATCGGGGAAGGTGCGGGGGCGGCGAACGTGGTTTTCGGACGGATCGTGGCGGCGCAGGTGAGCGACGCGGTGCTGGGGGCGGGCGGAGGGATTGATGCGGGGCTGCTGGACACGGTGGGGAGGCTGGGCGGGGAGGATTATGTGACGACGCGGGAGCGGTTCACGCTGCGCAGGCCGGACCGTCCGGCGAAGAAGTAGGGCACGGTGTCCGGCGGACACGGACGGGGCGGTGGCAAATGACTTCCCTTTTGCGCGGGGATGCGGCTAGCGTTCGCGCCCATGGCGAAAAATCGCGGGACGAAAGTCCGGGATGCGGTGGAGTTCAAAGCGGAAACGATGCGCGGACGCGCGGGCTTTTTTCGCGCGGGGCAGTCCGTTGACGGGCAGTGGTGGCTGGTGGATCCGCTCGGGTGCCCGTTTTTCATGAAGGCGGTCGCGGCGGTGAACCGTCACGGGCGGGCGGGCGCGGTGCCGGAGCATCGCGGGGCGTATGCGCAGGCGGTGGACGCGGCGCATGGCCACGAGGATCCGGCTGGGTTTGCGCGGTCGGCGTTGCAGCGGTTGCGTAGTTGGCAGGTGAATACGCTGGGTCCTTGGGCGGAGCCGGTGCTGGCGGCCGCGGGGCTGTATGCGACGGCGCTGGCGGATTTCCGGAGCTGCGGTGTGCCGGTGATCCGGCTGCACGGGGTGCATGTGCCCGCCGTGTTCGATCCGGGCTGGGCGGGGGCGTGCGATTTGCGCGCGGCGGAGGCGGTCGCGCCGTGGGCGGGGCGGACGGATTTTATCGGTTATTATACGGACGATGCGTTGGGGTGGGGAGAGGTGAAGGAAGGGCGTCCTTCGTTGCTGCAAGTGTGCCTGAGCCTGGAGCCGGGATTTTTCGCGTATCACGCGGCGTGGGAATTCGTGCTGGCGCCGCATGGAGGGGATTTGGCGGGGCTGGCGAAGGAGTGGCGGGTGGAATTGCCGAACAAGGAGATGGTGCGGCAACGGACGCTGGCGGAGAAGCCGCTGGCGACGGAAGGGTATGCAAGGGATCAGGAGCGGTTCACGCGCGAGTTTGCGCGACGGTATTTCACGGAGACGGCGGGGGCGTTGAGGCGGCATGACGCGGATCATCTGGTGCTGGGGTGCAGGTTTGAGCAGCCCCCGGGTAAGGCGGTGCTGGCGGAGTGTGTGTATCCGAAGGTGGATACGGTTTCATGGCATTGCCACGGTCCGGATTTCGCGGAGCAGGCGGAGCTGTATGCGGAGGCGGCGGGGATGCCGCTGCTGTTGACGGCGTTCGGGCTGTCGAACGAGCGGTTCCGGACGGCGCCGTTCATGCCGCACTCGGGGCCGACGCGGCTGGAGCGGATGTTGCGGGACGGGCGCAAGGCGCTGACGGCGGCGTGCGGGCATCCGGCGGTGGTGGGTTACGAGTGGGCGCGCTGGGCGGACGAGGCGGACGAAACGCCGCCCTTCGGCGCGGGGTTGGTGCATGTGGATGACCGCGAGGCGGTGGAGCACACGGAGTTGATCGCGCAGATCAACGCGCGGGCGGAGGGGGTGAGGAGGCGGAGTCTTTAAAGGGGAGTCGGACGCTTTTGGCCGACATGCCTGTGTGTGTCCTTGCGCTTTGGTCCGGGTTTTGCCGCCATCTAGCCATTGATGAAAGTTACCGGCCTCGCCCTTGTCCCGCCGCCCTCCGCCGCTGATCTGCCCAAGGTCACCCCCGAGCTGCTTGCCTCCGTGCTGGCGCGCTATTCGCGCAGCAACGAAGGCATTCACGCGATCCTCGAAAAGGTCGATCTCGCCAATCCCGACGCCTCCATCGACCGCATTCTGAAGTTCGTTGATTACGGCCACGCCTCCATCGGCGGGCTCACCGGCGGGCTGGCCATCGCGCTCGATGACATCTCGATGTGGCTGGCGTATAAACTCTTTGAGATCGCGCAAATGGCCGACGGCCAGGAGTCGTCCACGCGTTATATCACAATGAACGCGGACAACCTGCCGTCCGCCGCCGAGATCGGCATCCCCGACGACCTTGCCCCGCGCTGGCGCGCGCTGATGGCGAAATCGTTTGCGGCTTATAACGCCGAGTATTCCCGGCTCGATGCGCTGGGTGTCGCCGAGCCCGACCGCGTGCGCGTGCCCGCCGACGCGAAGCCGGCCGTGGTCACCCGCATCCGCAAGAACTACGCGCTCGACCGCGCGCGTTATTTTATCCCGCTGGCCACGCGCACCAATGTCGGCCTCGTCCAGTCCTCGCGCATGTGGGCCAACACGGTGAAGCACCTCGATTCGATGCCGCATCCCGAGGCCCGTGCGGCGGCGGCGCTCATCCGCGGTGAACTCATCAAGATTTCGCCGCGTCTCATGCGTCACAGCTCCGCCGAAAAATCCTATCAGGAGCAGGCGCAGCAGGAGCTCGCCGCGTCGCTCCGTCTAGGCCTGGCGCGCCTCTCGACGAAGCCGCTTGCCGACGACGTGTGGGTTCACGTGGACCGCAGCACGCCGCCTTTCCTCAGCGAAGAGCAGCCCGTTCCCGAAGCACTCCTCCACCGCGCGAATCGATATGGTTACCAAGGCACTGCGACCCGCCGCATGCGTGTGAGTTTTGCCTGGAACAACATGGCCATCGCCGAACTGCGCGACCTCAACCGCCACCGCACGGGCCACCGTTATACGCCGCTTATTCAGGCGGGTTTTTATCTGCCGACAGAGATCACGCACGCCGCGCACCAGGAACTTCTCGATGAACAAGCCGCGCTCACCAAGGAGCTGATGCAACGCGGTTCGGCGGCCTACGTTTATTCACTGCTCCTCGGTGCGCAGACGCCCTTCGAGCACAGCACGCATGCGGACAAGTTTATCTATGAAGCCGAGTTGCGCACCGGCATGGGCGCGCACTACCGCTACGCCGAACACCTGAGCGCCACGCTGAAAGCGTTTTTTGCGCAGGTGCCCGAGGCCCGCCAGTGGGTGGTCGAAGGAACGGCGGAGCCGGAATAAGGACTTGTCCGCGCGGGCGTGAACCGGTTGTCTGCTTGCTCCGTCATGCGAGTCACCCCGCTCATCTTTTTTGCCGTTGCCGCCGTGCTGCCGCTGGCGCTGTCCGCTAAAGATCCGTCGGATGTGGATGCTTCGAAGAAAAACGAACAGCTCGCGCCCACTCCCGAGAGTGCGGACACTCCGCTTTCGCCGAATCGCGCCACCAACCAGCGCACGTTTATCCGTCAGGATCATCTTCAGGACCAGCGTTTCAACGCCCCCGACCGCATCGAGCGCAAGGACGCCATCGTCGGCGAGCGACGCGCCCCCATCGACATCACGGAGAAGCGCGAAAAAACCATCATTGATCGCAAGGACTATACGAAGCCCGAGGTGCGCGAGCGTGAACTCAACCGTCACGACGGTGAACGCGCAGGCATCCAGACCACCGGTGACCAAGTCAAAAGTTACGATAAAGTTGAGCGTTATCAGGGGCGCATGGCCGATGCCGAAACCGCCGCATCCCAGCGTCAGCCGAAGATGGAAAAACGCACGACCTTCGACAAACTCAACCGCTTCGTCTATAAGCGGAACGCACCCGGTTCCGAAGGCGGCAAGCCGGTGGTCACGCCCGCCGCCGGAGGTTCCGCGCCGGCCTCGCAGGATACTTACACGCGTTACCAGATTGACTGGTCGCGCGCCGAACCGCCGGCCCGCTGAGCGCGACCGGGTGGTTCGCGGTGTTGCGTATCAACGCCCGCGGCGCACGCGTTGTTTCTCGTCTTCGCGTTCCTCTTCCAATCGTGCGCGTTCGCTGGCGAGTTGGGCGCGGATTTTCTCCGATTCTTCCAAGGAGCCCGCGACCAAGGCTTCGTTGAGCTGGCGCTTGAGGAAGATTTCGCGCTCGGCGATTTTGCCTTTGTAGACGAGGTCGAGTTCCGCGAGCCGCGCCTTCTTTTCAGGTGAGAGTTTCGCGCCGCCATCCGGGTCGGATTTGGCGAGGCGTTCCATGGCGAGTTCGTAGGCGCTTTTCATGGAAGCGACCGTGCGTTCGCTCCGGCGGAAACTCAAGCCCGCCCGTCACGGCCTGACCGGCGGTGCGTTCAAGGCGGCGCGGACACCCAGCGCATGCCGGCCAGCAATGCCAGCAAAGCAAAAATGAACGGCGTCCACATGCCGCCGCGTTTCGCCGACCAGTTCATCGTGTAGCCGGCGAGGATGACGCCCAGCAAACCGGCGAAGGCGACCTGGCCCAGCCACACGGGGGAAAACCGCGCCGCATGGCTTGCGCCCGGCAAATCGACAAACAGGTGCACGCCCTTCTCAACGATGATAAGCAGCAGGACGCTCGCGTGGTTCAAGACCACCGCCAGCCATTCCGCGCCGGCCAGTCCGCTGAGCAACGCGAGAAACCCGGAGATGATCACCAGAGAGCCGACGGGAATCAGCACCAGGTTCGCGATCAGCGAGACGGGGGTGAACAACCCGAAAATCACCACTCCACTCACCAAGCTCACCACCGAGGTCGCCAGACCTATGGCCAGTGAGCCGAGCACCGCCTGCCGCACCCAGTCCGCAGTGTGGTGCCACCAGCGCCACGACACCTTGGGCAATTGCGTGAAGAGGGCGGACTGCGCGAGCAGGCGTTCGGCCATCGGCAGTCCGAGCAGGAGCAGGGCGGTCACGATGCCATAGCTCAGTTGAAAACTCGCGGTGAACAACTGCATCGGTTCCACCAGCAACACGCACACGGCGGAGGCGACCAGCGCGGCGAACGGATTGCCCGGCACGCGCAACGTGTGCGAGGCATGGAGGAACATCACCATGAGAAATGCCCGCACGGCAGACGGCGTGCCGCCCGTGATGTCCACATACAGCCAGAGCAGAACGCCGCCGGCCGCCACGCGGACCAACGCCGGCAGGCGGGCCAGCAGCAGAATGCCCTGGATCACCACCGCGATCACCGCGATGTGCAGGCCGCTGATGGAAAACAGATGCATGGTGCCGCTCTCGCGGAAAACGGTTTTTTGTCCGTCGCTCAATTCCTGCTGCCGGCCCAGCAACATTGCGCGCAACACCCCGCCTTGCTCGGGGTGCGACCCGATTCCCTTCGTGAGAATCTCATTGAAGCGCCGCAACGCCGTGTCGCAGAAAACCGGATACGCGCCGGCTTTTTCCGTCATGCCGGTCACCCGGGCGCGCGTGAGGGTGAAGTTCATGCCCTGGTTGGAGAGATAACCGTCGAAGCTGTCGTCGGGCGCGTTGCGCGGCAGGGTTTGCAGCACGCCGGTGACCTCCATGCGGCTGGAGCGCACGGGCGTGGCGTCGTCGGGTTTTAACCTGATGGAGAAATACACGCGCTGCCTCTCCAGTTCGCGCACGTGCGCTTCGGAGGCGACGATGCGGCCGAGCCCGCCCACCGTGGTCCAGCCGGGTTCGGGCGGGAATACGCGGTCGATCTGCAATGTCACGTTGACCTCGCGGGGCGGCAGCGAGTCCCAGTCGTCCAGACGGTCGCGGCTGAGATCGTAGTAGGCCGCGCCGCTTAAAAACACGCCGGTCACGATGCCCGCCGTCCACGCGCGGGGTGAGGCGAAGGCGGCCACGATGCAACCGACCGCGGCGAGGGCCCACACGAGCGGAGGGAAGGGAAGCCAGTCGAGTTTGCCGGCGACCAAGCCGGCCATCAACGGCAGCAGCACCCATAAAAGCGGTGCGCGATGGCCGAGAGTGCGGCTGGTCATGCGTTTGATTTGGAAGCACTAATCGCCGCGAATGAACACTAATTTGTGAAAGGGCTTTAATTAGTCCCCCTTAGTGATGATTTTTGGTTTCAAACTCCCGTGTCCGACGAACCCGATCTTTTTGGTGCAACCCCTCCCGCTCCCGCCGCCGCATCCGCGCCGGCGGTGAAGGTGCGTCCGGCGGCGCAGCCGCTGGCGGCCCGGATGCGTCCGCGCGTGCTGGCCGACATCGTCGGGCAGGAACATCTCACCCAGGCCGACGGCCTGCTTACGCGCCTCATCAAGAGCAACCGCTTTGGCAGTCTTATTTTTTACGGGCCGCCCGGGTGCGGGAAAACCAGTTTCGCGGAGGTTATCGCGCATGAAACTCAGAGCCGTGTTGTGCGCATCAACGCCGGGATGTCCAACGTGGCGGAGTTGCGCGAGATCCTCGCGACGGCGCGCAAGATGCCCGACACGCCCACGCTCCTCTTCATCGACGAGCTGCACCGCTTCAACAAATCGCAACAGGACCTGCTCCTGCCCGACGTCGAGGAAGGCTATGTGCGGCTCATCGGCGCGACCACGCACAACCCCGGATTTTACGTGAACCCGCCGCTGCTCTCGCGCAGCCATCTCTTTCGCCTCGAACCGCTCCCGCCCGCGGCGGTGGCGGGCGTGCTGGCGCGCGCGTTGACGGACGCCGAACGCGGACTCGGCGCGCGCGGCTGCACGGCCGATGCCAAGGTGCTCGCGGACCTCGCGGTGTTGTGCGACGGCGACCTGCGCCGCGCGTTGAACGCGCTCGAAGTCATCGTGCTGTCGCTGCCCGAAGGCGCGGACGTCACGGAGAAAGAGCTGGAGGTGTTCGCGCGCGAGCGCCGCATCCGCTACGACGCGGACGAAGACGAACACTACGACACGATTTCGGCGTTTATCAAAAGCTGCCGCGGGAGCGATCCGGATGCGGCGATGTATTGGCTGGCGAAGATGCTGGCGGGCGGGGAAGACCCGCGCTTCATCGCGCGGCGGCTGGTGATTCTTGCGAGCGAAGACGTGGGGCTCGCCGATCCCTTCGCGCTGCCGCTGGCGGTGGCGGCGCACCATGCGTGCGAATTTGTGGGGTTGCCCGAAGCCGAGCTCACGCTGGCACACGCCACGCTGCACATCGCGTGCGCGCCGAAGAGCAACTCCGCGACGCTGGCGCTGGCGGCGGCGCACCATGCGCTTAAGACGCAACCGGTCCAGCCGGTGCCGCTTCCGCTGCGCGACAAGAGCGGCGCGGCCAGCAAGCAGAACGGCCACGGCAAAGGCTACCGTTACTCGCACGATTATCCGGAGAACATTTCCGGCCAGGACTACCTGCAAAAACCCCTCGCGTTGTATGAGCCCAAGGGAGCGGGATTGGAGACGCGGATCGTTGAACGGCTGGCGCGCTGGAAAGAGTTGAAGGCGCGCATGCAGGGGCAGGGCTGACAGGCGCGCACGCCTTCACTGATTCTTTACCCCGGCGCGCTTGCGGTCGGCGTGACGGAGCCGCACACTCGACGCATGAAACTCAACTCCGCGCTCGCCAAGTCGCTGTTGATGGCCGCCTCGATGGGCATGGTGACGCCCGTGCTCGCGCAAACGTTTCCCCGTCCGGCCAAGCCGGCCCAGCCTGCGCCCGCGCCGGCTCCCGATGAAGAAGCCGCGACGATCGAAGGCATCGAAGTCACCCGCAAGAACGGTGGTTATCTCGGTGTCACCGTGAATGGTCCGCGGCTTGTATTGAAATTTTACGACAACGAAAAAAAGCCCGCGCCGTTGGATGTTGCCCGCGCCGCCGCGCGCTGGAATCCGGTCAACAAAACGGGCGATGAACGCTCCGTGCTCAATCCCGCCGGCGACGGCTCGCTGGTTTCGACGCCGGTGGTGAAGCCGCCGCTGGTGTTCAAAGTTTACCTCACGCTGCTGGATGCCGACGGCAAGGAAGTCGAAAGCACGGTTGTTGATTTGCGCCGGTTGAACGAACCGAAGCCCTGAGCGGGACCGGGCGGCGGCGGGTGCGTCCGTGTTTGAATCGGCGCGCCGGTGCGCGATCAGACGCGCTGCATCACGACGGCGACGGAAAGTTTTTCGGTGTGCGTGCCCTTGAACACGCCGCGCGTGGGCGTGCTGTCGTGGTAATCGCGGCCGACGGCGACCTTCACATGGCGTTCGCCGGCGAGGCAGTCGTTGGTGGGATCGAGCGGCCACCAGAAACCGCCGGGGAGGAACGCCTCTACCCAGGCGTGGCTTTCGCTGGCGCCGATGAGGGCGGGGGCGCGTTTCGCCTCGGAGGCTTTGCGCTGGGTTTCGGTTTCGATGTAGCCGGTGACGTAGCGCGCGGGGATTTCGGCGGAACGCAGGACGGCGATCATGACCTGGGCGAAATCCTGGCAGACGCCGCTGCGTTGTTTGAGGGCGACGGTGACGGGTGTGTCGATCTGGGTGGAGCCGGAGAGGTAGCGGAAGTGGGTTTTGATCCAGTTGTTCAACCGCAGGAGGGAAGCGCCGAGCGGGTCGCCGGGCTTGAAGAGTTTGTTGGCGAGCGCGTTGACCTCCGGCCCGAGCTCGATCGCCTCGGAAGGCATGAGGAACTCGAACAGTTTGAGTTTTTCGCTGCGATAAATCTGCCGCGCTTCGGCGATGCTGATCTCGAGCGCGGCGTTGGGCGGCGGGCAAGGCGTGGTGTCCACCTCGCAGATGCTTTCCAGGTGCAGTTCGCGGTGGCGTTGAACGATGGAGAATGTTTCGACGGAGTTGCCGAAGTAGTCGGTGTAACTGTGGATGTTGGCCCCCGGAGTGGTGACGAGCTGGCGCGAAAGGAGTTTTTGGGATTCGTCGCTGGCGGGCGTCAGGCGCGCCTCCATAAAAGATTCGGAGGCCGAGCCAGCATAGCGGTAAAGGGTGCGGTGTGTGATCCGAAAACGCATGCGATGCGCGCACTCTCGCTGGTATCGGGCCAACGACAAGCGTTTTGAACCGAGTTGCAGGGGAGGATCTTCGGTCGGGTTGACATGGACGACGCCCGGTCAGACGGTTTCCGTCCCATGTCCACCTCCGCGTCCTCACCCTTTGATTCGATTGAAGCCGCGATTCAGGACATCGCGGACGGCAAGATCATTATCGTGACCGATGACGAGAATCGTGAAAACGAGGGCGACCTGGTCATGGCGGCGTCCAAGGCCACGCCGGAGGCGGTCAACATGATGATCCGCAATGCGCGCGGGTTGATTTGTGCGCCGACCACCGGAGCGCAGCTGCGCCGATTGGGCATCAACCCGATGGTTCAGGAGAATCGCGAATCCCAGAAAACCGCGTTCACGGTGTCGGTCGATGCGGCCGACGGCATCACCACGGGCATCAGCGCGTATGATCGCGCGCGCACGATTTCGGTTCTCGCGGATCCGGACGCGAAGCCTGAGTCGTTGGTGCAACCGGGCCACATTTTCCCGTTGCGTGCCAAGGACGGCGGTGTGTTGGAACGCGCCGGTCATACCGAGGCGGCGGTCGATCTTGCCTCGCTTGCCGGGCTGCACCCGAGCGGTGTCATCTGCGAAATTCTCAATGACGACGGCACCGTGGCGCGCCTGCCGGAGCTCATTGAGTTCAAGAAAAAGTTCGGCCTGAAACTCGTTTCCATCGCCGACCTGATTGAATACCGGCATCGCCGCGACAAGCTCGTCGAGCTGGTCTGCACGCGTCCGTTCGCGAGCGAATACGGGGATTTCACGCTGCACATTTTTCGCAACAAACTCGACGGGCGCCATCACCTGGCCTTTGCCCTGGGTGCGCTGGATGCGGAGCCGACGCTGGTGCGTGTTCACAGTGAAAACCTGCTCGGCGATCTTTTTCGCCAGCGAGGGAGCGACAGCCACACGACGCTGGTGGGCTCGATGGAAACCATCGCCCGCGCCGGACGCGGCGTGGTGCTCTATATGGAACATGCGCAAGGCGGGGCCGACGTTATCGACCGCCTGGCTGCAAGACACGGCGCGGGCATGAGTTTCCGCGATTATGGCATCGGCGCGCAGATTCTCACCGCGCTTGGTCTGCGCAAGATTCGCCTGCTCTCGAACAGTCCGCGCAAGGTGGTCGGCCTCGACGGCTACGATCTGGAGATCGTGGAGCTGGTGCCGGTCGGTGGAAAATAAGTTGCCGAGGCGCGCCCGCCTTCGCACACCTTTCCTTTCTTCTTTCACATGAGCCTCGACGCGCCTTCGCCTCTGACCGTCTCCGGTGCCGATTTCCGCATCGGCATCGTCGCCGCCCGTTTTAATGCGGCGCTGGTGGATGCGCTGGTCGCGCGGGCGCAGGCCCGGTTGGTGTCCGCGGGAGTGCCGGCCGCCGCGATCGAGACGATTCGCGTGCCGGGCTCGCACGAAATTCCCTGGGCGGCGCAGCAACTTGCGGCGGGCGGACGCTTTGACGCGGTGATCACGCTCGGCGTGTTGATCGCGGGTGACACGAACCATCACGAGATGGTCGGCGACGCGGTGGCGGCGGCGTTGATGCGCGTGTCGTTGGATACGCGGATTCCCGTGATCAACGGCGTGATCGTCGTGAACAACCTGGCGCAGGCCGAGGCCCGCACGACGGGTTCGATGGACCGCGGTTCGGAGTTTGCCAACGCGGCGCTGGAGATGGCGGCCCTCAAAAAATCCCTTTCGAAATGAGCAACAACAAAGCCCTCTTTGCCCAGCGCCGTGAAGGCCGCGTCGCCGCCTTGCAGTTCCTCTTCGCGTGGAGCCTGAACACGCCGAAGAACCTGAGCGATGACCTGCACACGTTCCTGTCCACGCTGGAGCAGCCGCGCGAGCACTACGCGTTTGGCGAAGAACTCATCAACGGAGTGATCACGAACGTCGACGAGATCGACGGCCGCATCCGCGGGCTGGCGCACAACTGGGATTTTGACCGCATTGCTAAGATCGACCTCGCGATTCTGAGGCTGGCGATTTTCGAGATGGTTTACCGCAAGGACATCCCGCCGGTTGTCTCGATCAACGAGGCCATCGACCTGTCGAAGCAGTTTTCCAATCTGGACGCGAAGCGCTTCATCAACGGCATCCTGGACCGCATGAAGGACCAACTCGGCCGCGATTCACGCAAGGTGGAGAAGGCGGAGTGAATCTGGAAAGCTGGAAATCAGGAAATGGCCGATCTCGGAAACAAAGATTTGAGCGGGCGTGTCATTGAAGCGGCTATCGCGGTGCACACCGCACTGGGACCTGGTTTCTTGGAGTCAGTTTATGAAAATGCGCTGGCGGTTGAGCTGAATGCTCGAGGCATTCGATTTGAGCAGCAGAAGACGGTAAAGATTCTGCATCGCGCGGTGGAGGTGGGTGAGCACCGGCTTGATTTGCTGCTTGAGGGAGTTCTCCTTGTGGAGCTGAAAGCCGTCCGGGAAATCGAAGATATTTTCTTTATCATAGCTCGCGCCCAAATGAAGGCTGCGGGTGTTTCCGATGGAATCATCCTCAATTTTGCCTCGGCACCACTGACGGTTAAACGTGTGGCTCCGAGCCGGAGCCTTTCCTGATTTCCAGCTTTCCATATTCATGTTCGGTCTCTTCAAAAAATTTAAGGACGGGTTTTCCAAGACGGTCGCGGCGATCTCGGAGAAGACGCGCGGTATTTTTGGCGGGCGGGCGATTGATGCTTCGTCACTGGAGACGCTGGAAGAGGCGCTCTACACGGCGGACTTCGGGGTCGCCACGACCGAGGAGATTCTCGGTGAGATCAAAGCCGCGTATAAAAAAGACAAAGACCTGCGCGGGCAGCAGGCGGCGGCGATCGGCTCGGCGGTCTTGAAACGCGTGCTCGCGGGCAGCGAAGCCGAGATCAAAGCCGCGCCGACTGCGCCCACGGTGATCGTGATGATCGGCGTGAACGGCTCGGGCAAGACCACGACCTCGGCGAAGCTCGGGTGGTTGCTCAAGCAGGACGGCAAGTCGGTCATGCTTGCGGCGTGCGACACGTTTCGCGCGGCGGCGGTGGAGCAATTGAAGTCGTGGGCGACGCGGTTGGATCTGCCCATCGTGGCGAGTCACACGGGAGCGGATGCGGCGGCGGTGGCGTTTGACGCGATGCAGGCGGCGAAGGCGCGCGGTTGCGATTACCTGATCGTGGACACGGCGGGGCGGTTGCACACGAAGAGCAATCTCATGGATGAGTTGGCGAAAATCCGCCGCGTGTTGCAGAAGAGCGACCCGACCGCGCCGCATCATTCGTGGCTCGTCGTGGACGGCTCGCTGGGGACGAATTCGATCGAGCAGGCGCGGGTGTTTCACAAGGCGTTTGGCATCACTGGACTGGTGGTGACGAAACTCGACGGCACGAGCCGTGGCGGCGCGATCGTGGGAATCTGGAGAGAGTTGAAGCTGCCGATTTATTTTCTGGGACTGGGCGAGCAGCCGGAGGATTTGCAGCCGTTCAGCGCGGAGAATTATTCGAAGGCGGTTTTTGGGACGGAGTGAGATTTCAGGCGGCGACCTCCTCGCGGAGGACGCGGGCGCGGCGGAGGGCGCGGGCGTGGTTGGCGGGGTCGATGTTGGCGCCGGTGAGCGCGACCAAGACGCGTTTGCCGGCGAGGTACGGGAGGCGTCCGGAGAGACAGGCGGCGAGCGCGGTGGCGCCGGCGCCTTCGAGGGTGACGCCGTGGGCTTCGTGGGCGGCGAGTAATGCGAGGGCGAGGTCGTCTTCGCTCACGGTCACGACGTCGTCGGCGTAAGCTTGGGCGTGGGCGAAGGTGTGCGTTCCCGTTTGGGCGACGGAGAGTCCATCGGCGAGCGAAGGCAACGGGGTGGTGCGCACGGGGCGACCGGCCTGACGCGCGGCGGCGAGGCCGGCGGCGTGGGCGGGTTCGACGCCGATCACGCGGACCTCGGGGCGCAGGGCTTTGACGACGGTGGCGACGCCGGCGAGGAGTCCGCCGCCGCCGACGGGGACGACGAAGGCATCGACGTCGGGTTCGGCGAGGAGGGCTTCGAGGGCGAGGGTGCCTTGTCCGGCGATGACGGCGAGGTCGTTGAACGGATGGACGTAGGCGAGGCCTTGGGTTTCGGCGAGGACGTGGGCGTGAACGGAGGCTTCGTCGTAAGTGTCGCCATGGAGGACGACGTGGGCGCTGAGCGTGTGGCAGCGGGTGGCTTTGACGCGCGGGGCGTTGCGGGGCATGACGACGGTGACGGGGATCCCGAGTTCGCGTCCGTGGGAGGCGAGGCCGAGCGCATGGTTGCCGGCGGAGGCGGCGATGACTCCGCGGGTGCGTTGGGCGGGCGGGAGCTGGGCGAGGGCGTTGCGGGCGCCGCGTTCTTTGAACCTAAATTCCGCAGTTGAAGGGTGGTTTTGGCGGGGGTGAAGGACGAGGTTGGGTGGTTTTATGAAGGAACGGGAATGGCGGATTTCAACTGCGGCGCAGTTGTTCGTATCCAGTCGTGGAGGCGCAGGTAGCCGTCGCGCGATTG
>CAMBLN010000063.1 GCA_945868215.1 Opitutus sp. GAS368 | reverse complement strand
CGCCACGCCGCCGCCCTCGCGTTCCGCGCCCGCGTCACCTACGCACACTCCCCTTCGTTCCGCACCAAGCTCCGCCGCCCCGGCGACGCCGGCCGCGACACCCTCTACGTCTTCATGCGCCACTGGCTCGCCGCCCGCCTCAAGGAAACCTCGCCCGCCTTGTTCGCCCGCCTCCCCGCCGACTACGCCTGGGGCGGCGTCGAGTTGCCTTTTACCGCGCCAACCCGCCACCCGGCACCCGCTGAAGGCCTCTCCGTGGAAGCCCGCAGTTTACTCGGCTGAGCCCCGCCAACCGCTCCTCGTTCCAAAGCCATGGCCGCCCGCAAGGGTTGCTGACTTCCCTCGTTCACCCCGCCTCCCGCGTCCGCCACTCCCTCGGCGTGCACCCCATCCGCCTGCGGAACTGCCTCGCGAAATAATTCCCGTCCCCGAATCCCGCCGCCAGCGCCGACTCGGTCACGCTCCGGTCTCCGTCGCGCAACAGATGACACGCCCGCGCCAGCCGCGTTTGCAGCAGGTAATCGATCGGCGAGGTCCCCGTCACCGCCTTGAACGCCCGCTTGAACGTGCTCAGCGACATGCCCGCCTTTTTCGCCAGCACGTTCAGCTCAACCGTCTCCGCGTATTTTTCCTCGATGTGCCGGATCGTCTTCTGCACCGCCAGCAACCGCCGTCCACCCGGCGACGCGTGCGCTCCGTAACTGCGCGCCAGCCGCACGACCGCCTGCGTGAACAACGCCTCCACCAACACCCCTCCGCCTTTCACATACGCCCGGGTCTCCGCATCCAGTTCGCGCACCAGCGCCATCACCCGCTCAAGCTCCTCCGGCGGCAGCCGCAGGTGCCCCGCGAATCCCTGCGCGTCGCGATATCTCGGCTCCGACTCAAACAACGCCTGCCACCCCGCCATCCTCCGCACTTCCTCCGCCGTCCCCGCCATCCGCCCGGGCAAAAACAACACGTTCACCAGACTCAATCCGCGCGTCTCCGCATACCCGTGCGGCTGCTCCGGCGGCACATAAAACACATCCCCCGCCGCGAGCGGATACCGCCCCTGCCCCGTCACATGCAGCGCACTCCCGCCCGTGATGATCGTCAGCTCCGCAAACTCATGGCGATGCAACGCCATCACCCCTTGGGCTGGCATCGCCAGCACCGCCACCGGCAGCTCCGGCACCCGAAAAAAATCCGCGACACGCAACCTTTGCACGACCGTGAGCCAAACGTGCTACCACCCCTCCGGCGAGTTTATCCTCAAGCCCCCGCCCTTCGCGGTTTGAATAATCCGGTTCCCTCGTTCATGCACTCCCCGCTCCCCCAGCCCCATGATCAATCTCCTCCACGCCACGCCGTCCGAATCCGCCCTCGCCGCGATCCTCGCCGACACCGCCGGCCACCCTTCCCTTCCCCCGCTCGGCTCCCCCGAATGGTCCGCCGCCCGCGCCAACCCCGCCATCACCGCCTGGTTCGCCCCGCTCCGCGCCCGCACCGAGTCCGAACTCACCGATCCCCTCCCCGTCCTCACCGACGAGCTCTACGCCGACTTCCACAAAACCGGCAACCGCCTCCCCTTCGAGCGCCCTTACTTCGAGCGCCGTCGTCGCCTCGGCCGCGTCGCCCTTTGTCTCCTCCTCATCAACGAGACCGACTCCGCCCGCCCGCAGTTCCTCGCCTCCTTCCTCGATAAACTCGCCGCCATCGCCAACGAGGAATCCTGGTCCCTCCCCGCCCACGTCTGGACCGAACCCACCGGAAAAAATCCGTGGCAGATCGATCTCTTCGCCGCCGAAACCGCCAACCACCTCGCCGAACTCCTCGTCGTCTTCGCCTCCGTCATCCCCGCCGATCTTTCCTCCCGCATCCGCACCCGTCTCCACGTCCAGATCTTCGAAAACTACGTCAACCCCCGCGGCCCTTTCACCTGGCTCCAGATCACCAACAACTGGAACGCCGTCTGCCACCAGGGCGTCCTCGGCGCCGCCCTCGCCATCGAGGAAGACCACGCCCTCGTCGCCCGCATGTTGTCCCTCGCCGCCTCACGCCTGCCTTTCTTCCTCGAAGGCTACGGTGCCGACGGCTCCACTTCCGAGGGCCCCGGCTACTGGTCCTACGGTTTCGGCTGGTTCGCCGAGCTCAACGCCCAGCTCGAACACCGCACCCGCGGACGCCTCTCGCTCTTCCACGACGACCCCAAAATCGCCGCCATCGCCCGCTTCGCCCCGCTCATGACCCTCGCCGAGGGTCACTTCGTCAACTTCTCCGACGGCGGCCGCACCGGTCGCCTCAGCCCTTCGCTGCTCGCCTACCTCGGCGAACGTTTCGCCGACCCCGCGCTCTCCGCCCAAGGCGCCTCCCTCTACCGCCACATCGCGCACACCGGCGTCAACCTCGACGAGCTCCGCCGCGACTTCTTCAACTTCTCCCGTCTCGTCCTCCGCACTCCGCCGCCCGATGCGTTCGTCGCGAACACATCCGCCGAAGCCTTGGCGAAGGAGGACGCCTTTTTCCCCGACTACGGCGCCGTCGTCGCCCGCGGCACCGACTCCCGCGGACACCTGTGGGAATTCGCCGCCAAAGCCGGCCACAACGCCGAACACCACAACCACAACGACTGCGGCAGCTTTGTCCTCAACATCGACGGCGCACCCGCCCTCGTCGAAATCGGCGCCCCCGAATACACCCGCTCCTTCTTCAGCGACCAACGCTACGAAAACATCGCCGCCCGCTCCCTCGGCCACCCCGTCCCCTTCGTGAACAACACCGAGCAACCCGCCGGCCGCGAATTTTCCTCCACCGTCCTCGCCACCGTCATCAACACCGACCGCGTCGAATTCTCCGCCGACCTCACGCCAGCCTATCCGCCCGCCGCCAACCTCCGTTCCCTCCGCCGCGACTGGATCTTCGAAAAAACCGCCGGCCGCCTCGTCATCACCGACACCTGCGAACTCACCGCCCCCGGCCCCGTCGAAACGATGCTCATCACCGAGTCCCCCGTCACCCGCGACGGCGAATCCGCGCTCATCACCACCACCCGCGCCATCCTCCGCATCACCCCCGCCGCCGGCACGCGTATCACCGCAATCGATACAGTCCCCTATCGCGGACACCACGGCACCGACGAAAAAATCCACCGTCTCCGTCTCGCCGCAGCAGCCTCCGCCACCCGCCACCACCTCTCCTGCGTCATCACCGTGGCCTGACGCATAATCACAACCCGAGCCCTCCGATGTAGGGCCTCACCTCGTGTGAGGCCGCCGCCTTCCCGCCCCCGCCCACCCGGCAAAGAGTAACCCAATAGGTTACTCTTTCCAGGAGCTACGCGTATTGCCGGCGCAGCGTTTTGATCTCAAACGGCCCGAACGTCAGCGCCTTCATCACCCGCGCGCCGGCATTCTCCAGCAGGTCGCACTCGCACCACTGGCCGCAGGCTTCCTTTCCAACCGTCGTCGTCACGGTCGCGTCGGTCACGTTCACCAACCGCCACACCCAACCGAGTCCGTCCTCGGCCGGCTTCACCGCCACCACTTCGATCGCCGCATCCATGATCGGCATGTAGGAGCCTGCTTGCAGGCGATTCCCTGCACTCACGCACTCACCGCGCACCACGCGCAACGGCACGTTGAACGCCCGCGCCTCCGCCGTCAGCACCACCGCATCCGCATCCCCCGCGTGCGGCCTCAACGCATACCGGAACTCATGCCGCCCCAAATCGCCGTAAACCTTCCCGTCTCCGCCCGCGCTCTCGCCCGCATCCGCGTCACCCTTCCCGATCAACGCCGCCCCCGGATGCGGCACGCTGCGAATCAGCGCCATGTCGATCACGTTCCCTTTCACGCGAAACCCGTGCTTGCAGTCGTTGTAGAGCGCCACGCCGTAGTCCGCCTGCGACAGATCCACCCACTGCAACGCCGCCACTTCAATCTGCGCCCGCTGCACCGACGTCTCTTCCCGCGTCGTCCGCTTGATATGCCCGAACGGAATCTCAAACCGCGCCTCGTCCGCCGCCACCGCCACCGGAAAACGCACGCGCAACATCGTCGCCTTCTCCTGCCAGTCCACCTCCGTCTCGAACTCCACCTGCTCCGCCCCCGCCAGCAACCGCACCGTCTGGCGGATCTCCGACTTCCCGTAAACCCACGTCTGCCGCACTTCCGCGGCCGGCCCGTCCACCCGCGCCACACTCTCGCGCAACACCGGACGCGCCGCCTCGCGCACCAGGTAACCCCACACGTCTTTCTTCGAGAGATCGTTCTCAAAATCCCACGCATCCCCCGTGTCCGCGATGATCACCAAATCATTCGCCACCGCACCCGCCGCGACCGTCTCGCGACCCGCCCGCTTGTCCCACATCGACTCAATCCGCCCGTCCTCCGCAAACCTCACCCGCAGGTTCTCGTTTTCCAACAACCGCACCGTCGCCATCGGCGCCTCATAACACGCGCCATCCTTGATCCGCGCCCACCCCAACCCCGCCACGTCCGCCCGCCGCCACGCGCCGTCCCACCGCACCCACTCCTGCCGCGCCCACGACAACGAATTAAACACCGTCACGTCGCTCCCCTCCGCGTCTCCTCCCGCGCCCACCTTCACCACCGTCGCATACCGCTCCGCCGTCAGCGTCTCCAGCTCCGCCAGAATCACCGCATACCGCGCGTTGCATTCATCATAGACCCGCTTGATCGACGACCCCGGCAGGATGTCGTGAAACTGGTAAAGCAGCACTTCTTTCCACAACCGGTCCAACGCCTCCGCCGGATACGCCACGCCCGCGCGCGTCGTCGCCAGATACGCCGCCCACTCCAGCTCGCGCAACCCCACCTCCGCCCGCCGGTTGTTGCGCTTCACCAATGCCTGCGTCGTCAACGTCCCTTGATGCCGCTCCAGGTAAAGCTCGCCTTTCCACACCGCGAACTTGTCCGCGTCGCGCGCCCACGTCTCGAAAAACTCCGTCACCGTCCCCTGCCTCACCGCCGGCAGCCCCGGCAGTTTCGGCGCGCGTCGCAACCGCTCCAGGTGCTCCGCATCCGGCCCGCCGCCGCCGTCACCGATGCCATACACCATCAGCGCATGACCGGACACCTCCCGCTCCACATATTCGTTTTGAATCTTCAGCAACGACCGCGCCGCCGCCGGTCCGTTGTAGGTCTCCTCCGGCAGCATGTGCGTGAGCAGCCGCGTGCCGTCGATCCCCTCCCAATGAAACGACTGGTGCCCGAACCGGTTCACCGCGTTCCACGACAGCTTCTGCGTCATGAAAAACCGGTGCCCGCTCTTGCGCAAAATCTGCGGCAACTGCCCGTGATACCCGAACACGTCCGGCTGCCAGCAATACTCCGGCACCACCCCGAACTCGTCTTTGAAGAACTTCGCCCCGTGCAACACCTGCCGCACAAACGCCTCGCCCGACGGCATCGAGCAATCCGGCTCGATCCAGAACATCCCCTGCGGCTCGATCCGCCCCGCCCGCACCGCGTCCTTGATTTTGAATACAACTCCGGCTCCCGCTCCTTCATCCACGCGAACAGCTGCGGTTGGCTGCACCCGAAGCGATACTCCGGATACTTTTCCAAATTATACAGCGCGCTTGCAAAGGTCCGCGCCCCCTTGCGCATCGTCTCCCGGATCGGCCACAACCACGCGAGATCCAGGTGCGCATGCCCGATCGCATGCACCCGTAGCGGAACGGCGGAGCCGTTTCGTTCCTCATCCCCCGCAAACCACCCCGCCAGCCGCCCCCGCGCCGCCGCCACGCTTTCCGCATCCGCACACTCCCACCCTTCCGCCATCGCCGCCAACTCCGCGCCCAACCGCTCCTTCCGCCCATCCCCCGCCGGCAGCGCCACCCAAAAATCTCTCAGCGTCTCCAGATCATAATACAACTGCCTCACGTCCTCGCGCACGCGCACCAGCTCCGCCAGCACCACGCGTCCTTCGCCCTTCACAAATCCAAACAAATCATTGATCCCCGCATCCGCCCACAACTCCACGCGCCCTTCCGCGTCGATCGCCTCCGCCGGCACGCGATACAGCGTTTTCCCCGGACCACCCAGCACCGGATCAAACGTCGACTTGATGTTCGTCAGCCCGCGCACCGGCACCCCCGCCCGGTCCACCACGCAAAGTTCCCCGTTCACATCGATCCGCGCCACCAGCCCTTCCGCGCCCACGCCCGCCGGCAACTGCGCCGAAAACCGCATCCACGCACAGTCAAACAACCGCCCCGCCCACGGCTCGCCCGTCGCCACCACCGCCCGCTCCCCGCTCTCCCGCTCCGCAAACCCCACCGGCTCCGCCGTCAGCCAGCGCGTGATCACCAGCGGCGCCACCGCCTCAAACTGCGCCGCCTGCACCCGCAGCACGAGCGCATCGATCATCGGCAACACATCCTGACCGGCCTCGGCGGAAATCATCATGGGATAAACTCCCCCATTACCCACCGTTCGCCCGCAATCACAAAGTATTCGTCATTGAACCGATTAAACGCATCTCATTCCGCCATGTCAGGCCGCACCACCATGAGGCAGATCGCCACCGCCGCCGGAGTCTCCGTCGCCACGGTGAGCATGGCCTTGCGCAACTCCGAAAAAATCACCGCCGCCGTCCGCGAAAAGGTCCGCGCCGTCGCCGCGCAGCTCAACTACCGGCCCGACCCGCTCATCGCCGCCCTCGCCGACCGCCGCCGCGAACACAAGCCCGCCAGCCTCGACGTCATCGCCTACATCACCGCCTACCCCACCCGCGAGGGCTGGCGCGACAACCGCTTCGCCCCCGCCGCCTACGAGGGCGCCTGCGCCCGCGCCGAACAACGCGGCTACCGCGTCGAACACTTCTGGCTGCGCGACGCCCAGATGACCTCCCGCCGCCTCGCCCACATCCTCCAGTCCCGCGGCATCCTCGGCGTCTGCTTCGCCCCGTTCCCCGACGTCGTCCCCCAGTTCACGTTCGCCTGGGACCGTTTCTGCACCGCCGCCATCGGCTACACCATGCTGCGCCCCGCCCTCCACCGCGCCTCCCCCCACCAGTTCCAGGGCATGCAGCTCACCCTCAACACCCTCCGGCTCCGCGGCTACAAACACATCGGCGTCGCCCTCGGCAAACGCGTCAGCAAAATCGTCGCCAAAAACTGGATCGCCGCTGTATTGCTTTTTCAATACAACCACGGACGCTCCGCCGCCACCTGCCTGGTCTACGAGGAGTCCGACCGCCAGGAGCTCACCCACTGGCTGAAGACCGGCAAACCCGACGCGATGATCGTCTCCGACGTTTTCCTCATCGAATGGATCAAGGAGATGGGCATCCGCATCCCCGAAGACATGGGCGTGGTCCCGCTCGAACGCCACCCGGGCTACGCCGGCCTCGACCAAAAGCCCGCCATGGTCGGCGCCGCCGCGATCGACCTCGTGGTGGGCATGATCCAGCGCAACGAAACCGGCCTCCCCCCCGACCCCAAGGTCGTCATGGTCGAAGGCACCTGGATCGAAGGCCCCTCCATCCGCCCCGTCGCCTGAGGCCGCAACGCCTGGGTGGTTGGTGCATACCGGGCACTTCCGCACATTTGATTTGCACGGAATGCATTTATCGCCGGCCACCGGCGTTCATTTGTGGAGGGCGCCTAGAGTTTAAGCGCTTTCTGCCGGTAGTGCTCGTCGGGGCGTCCGGATATGCGCTCGACCTGTGCTTCAGTGAGGAACTGCGGGGTGGTGCTGATGGAAGCCGCCCCGCTGTAGATCTCCGCGGCTTTGGCGGCCATCAGGGTGCCGGCGAGGACGCCTTCGGGCGTGGACCCCAGGGCGATCAAGCCATGGTTTTCAAGGAGGATGATGCGGGGGGGCCGGGAGAGGCGGTTGATGTAATCCTCGACCGCGGTCTTGATCGCTTGCGACAGCTTGAGGCCCGGATCCGTGTAGGGAACGAAGACGCTTTCCACACCGCAGCAGACGATCTCGTCGGGAAACAGGCGGCGGGCGGCGAAGGAGCGCGCGTGCGTCGAGCATAACACCTGGTTGACCGTCACCGGGTGGGTGTGGCCGACGTAGTTAACGCCGGGGAGCGTGAGCAGATAGGCGTGAAAGATCGCTTCGACGGACGGTTTTTTGGCGTCGGTTGAGACGCGGGCGGCGAAGAGGGCTTCGTCAATCGCGGCGTCGGTCATACCTTCGGTGGAAAGCAACGGGATCAGTTTATCGAACCGACACGTGGTGGTGTCGTTGGCGGCAAGGCTGGCGAGGTTGGAGCCCGAAGCCTTGACGGTGAAGGTCTCGGCGTCGTGGCGGACCGACGTGTTTCCTTCGCCAAGGATGGCGAGGCGGCGATCTTCCCGACCGAGTTGGTGCGAGAGAGAAAGAAGGGCGTCGAGAGACATGATTAAAAGGATGAGCCGTTGGCTTGGGTGCCGCAAAGGCTAACCTCGAGGCCGAGGTTGGCGGCGAGTTGGGCCTTCGTGTAGAGGGCGAGGTCGGCCTCCTTGGCGCTGTTGGCGTAAACGACCTGGATGTGGTTGCTCTTATGCCGGGCCATCATGGCTTCACGGTCCACCCCGTAGGTCACGGCGTGCATGATCGGCCATTGCACCGTGGTCTCTTTCCAGCGGCGGTCGGTCTCGGCTTGCGGGAGTTCGATGACCTTGGCGCGACCGAGGTCCATCTTGAGTTTGCCGTTTTCAACAAACACGCGGCTCCAGACGATTTCGCCTTTTTTGGCGATGCCGCGGAGGGTGCCGCCGCCGAGGCGGAAATACATGCCGGGCTGGCGCAGCGAGTCGGAACCCGCCCAACCGCCGATGTGATGCGCAGGCGGGGCGCTGCCGGAAATGAGGAACACCCAGACGTATTCGGACGTGGTGCCGCTCTCGTCGAAAGCACCCCAACGCAGATCGTGGAGCGTGTTCTCGACGGGCTGGCCGAGGGCTTTGTGGACGCGGTAGGTGAAGAGGCCGTCAAGGCCGGCGCATTCGTCCACCTCGTTGAAGTGCGGGATGGGCTCGCCGGCGCGGATGACTTTGCCCTTGGCGTTTTTGACGGGAGGACGGTCGCTGTTGTTGAGCGTGCCTTCGACGAGGTCGGAGGCGGGCAGAAGATCTTTGAGACCTTGCTGGTATTGGATGCCGATGGTTTCGCAGCCGAATTCGTCGGCGATACGGACGGCGGCGACGTAGGTTTTGCACTGCCAGAGCACCTGCGCCTCGGTGAGTTCGGTGGCTTCGTCTTTGCCGAAATGGAACTTGAGGCCCTTCTTCTTATACCAGTTGAACACGGCCAGCGCGTCTTCGTCGGAGACTTGGGTCGCGCCGTAGTAGAGGGCGGACTGGGAGAGGCGTTCTTTGTAAACGCCGGTCTGGAAGAGGAGCTCGTCGGGGATGATCGCGTTATACATGCCCATGCAGCCTTCGTCGAAGACGCCCATGATGGATTTCTTCACGCGGAGCTCGTCGGCGAGTTTTTTGGCGAGAGCCTTGGCCTTGGCGGGGACGGTGGCCTTGGCGAGGGGTTTGACGTGGGAGATCTTGTGTTTGGTGACGCCCTTGGCGAGCCACTCGGAGAGTTTGCCGAGGAAGTAGTCGTCGTCGAAGTGGTCGCTCCAGAGCGTGGAGTATTTGACGCCGGCCTTGGTGAGACCGCCGTTGAGATTGAGCATGCCGACGAGGCCGGGCCAGGTGCCGGACCAGTTGGCGACGGTGAGGATCGGGCCGCGGTGCGAGATGAGTCCGTGGAGGATGTGGTGCGAGTATTGCCAGACGGCCTCGGCGATAATGATGGGTGCGTCGGGATCGATGTTGGCGAAGACTTCCATGCCCTCCTTTTGCGAGGAGATGAAGCCGTGTTTCACGTCGGCCTTGTAACCGTGGGCGCGGACGAGTTTGTAGCCAAGGTTGGCGACGGCGGCGGTGAGGGTCTTTTCCATTTCCTGCTGGGCGGCCCAGCAGACGGCGTTGGCGGAGTGGCGGAGGTCGCCGTTGGCGATCAGCGTGACGGTTTTTTTGGCGGATTTGGACATGGCAGGGAGAGGGACGCGGGGGAGAGGGCTAGAGATAATCGGCGAAGGGCCGGGGGTGACGAAGCGTGGTAAATATACTCTCGATTGGGCCGGCGGAGAATGGATAAAAGAAGATCAAACATGGATAAAATCGGCCCACACTTGGCGGAATCGCTGCTTTCCAAGCAGGTGACGGGGACGCGGTATTTTTTCCTCAACCTCGCGCCGGCGGCGAAGGGGAAGGGAATCGCGGTGACGCTGGGCGGGCGGGAGCGGTGCAATCCGGATTACGAAATCAGGCGGCGCGCGTATTCGTATTATGGTTTTGAATACGTGGCCGAAGGCGCGGGATCGGTGGAGATGGACGGGGCTCGGCACGAGTTGCGCGCGGGGTCGGTGTTTGCCTATGCGCCGACGACGCGGTGCGTGATGCGGACGGACCCGGCGCGGCCGATGTTGAAGTATTTTGTGTGCGTGGCCGGGACGGGCGTGGCGAAGCGGTTGCGGCGCGCGGGCACAGGGCCGGGCGAGGCGCGGGTGCTGGCGGCGCACGCGGAGATTCGGAACGTGCTCGAAGATCTCGTGCGCGAAGGTCAGCGGACGGGTGGACTGGCTCGTGAGATTTGCGCGCAGTTGTTCGAGCTGTTGCTGTTGAAAATCGAGGATGCGGCGGGGACGGCCGTGCAGGGGGATCCGGCGCAGGAGAATTTTCAGCGGTGCAAGGCGTTGATCGATGCGGAGGCGGAGCGGTTGATGACGTTGCGCGAGATCGCGGCGACGGCGGGGCTGGAAGAGTCGAGCGTGTGCCGGCTTTTCAGGAGGTATCAGGATACGAGTCCGTATCAGTATTTGTTGAGGCGGAAGATGAACCTGGCGGCGGCCTTTTTGGTGGAAGGCAAGGGGCGTGTGAAAGAGGCGGCGCAGCGGGTCGGGTTTGCGGATCCGTATCACTTTTCGCGGTGCTTCAAAGCGGTGCACGGGGTGGCACCGAGCGAGTTGCTGAAACACAGCAGGAAGACGTAAACTCCAGCGTTACTGCGTTCGGTTCGGATATACCCACCGGTTATCACGCAACACCGCCCATGCTTCGGCACATAGTGACGCTTTATTGGTGGGCCCACTGGGATTCGAACCCAGAACCAAGGGATTATGAGTCCCCTGCTCTGACCATTGAGCTATAGGCCCGCACGTTGCCCCCGGCGATCCGGCGACACGCCCCAACGTCAAACACGCCCGCACCCCCGACGTAAAGCCCGCATCTCTTTCCCGTTGCCCTCCCGGAGCATCCATCGATCGGCCGGTCCATTTGGAAAAACACCCCTTGGGTTCACGTGAAAACGGGCGATATATCATAAAGCCACAAATATTTCGTCCCTGCCCACAACTTCGGATTGGCTAAATGATCCTGACTTTGTCATTCCGTCTCCTCCCCTCCGCGCCAGCTCCCTGAGTTGGCCGGCTTTTTACCCCCCTTTTTTGGATAACTCTGTGCGTAGCCTTACGTCGCTTCTCATCGTCTGCCTGCTTACCCTCGCTTCCGCTTACGGACAATCCGCGCCCACCGCGCTCGACAAAACCCTCCAGGAGGGCACCCGAGCCTACGAAACCCGCGATTTCACCAAGGCCGCCCGTCTCTTCGCCGAGGTGCTCGCCAAAGCCGCCCCCGGTCCCCAGCTCGAGCCCGTCGCCTTTTTTCAAGCAGCCGCCCTCGTCGAATCCGGCGAAATCGAGCCCGCCATCAAGGCCCTGCTCGACTTCCCCAAAAAATACCCCGCTTCCACCCGGATCAAAGCCGCCTCCGTCCTCCTCGCCCGCGTCTACGCCAAAAGCGGCCGGATCGACGAAGCGCTTTCGCTGCTCCGCCCGCTTGAAAACGATCACGAACTCCGCTCCGAGGTCCTCCGCGCCCAGATCGTCGCGTTGCGCGCCGCCGGCCGCACCGACGAAGCCGCCGCCGTCCAGCAGCGTCTCCTCCCCACCCGCCGCACCCTCACCCGTCCCGAGGCCCTCGTCGCCCAACAACTCCTCGCCACCCAGCTCAACGACCCCGCCGGCGACCTCGACACCGCCCGCCAGACGCTTCTCGCCCTCTGGTCCGCCGGCTCCGTCGTGGACAACCTCGCCGCCCTCAACACCGCCTCGCTCGTCCTCGGCGGCCGCTTCCTCGCCGCCAACCGCCCCGAAGAGGCCCTCCTGCTTTTCCAAAACACCCGTCCGCGCGACGAGGTCCTCACCGCCCAGAGCCGCCGCGTCGAGGAACTCACCGAGTTCCTCCGTCTCGTCGTGCCCGGCAGCGCCTCCGCCGAATCCACCAAGGCCAATCTCGAACAGCGCATCGCCCAGGCCAAGGACGCCTTGCAGCGGCTCACCGACGCCACCGACTTCGACCGCCAGGTGCTCCTCCGTCTCGGCTTCGCCTACCTCGCCCTTTCCCGCCCGTGGGAAGCCACCCTCGTTTTCCGCACCGGCCTCGAGCGCCATGGTTCCTCCCCCGAAGCCCCGCTCTTTCTCTACGGTCTCGTCACCGCCCGCCAGCTCGCCGGCCGTCCGGCCGAGGCCGTCGCCCTGGGTCGCGAATTTTTCGCCAAATACCCGTCCGCCCCCGAGCGTCTTGACGTCGCCCTCGCCGCCGGCGGCGCCGCCCTCGAAAGCGGTGACATCGCCGCCGCCATCACCTTCTTCTCCGGCGTGACGGCCGACAAACCCGCCGCCCCCGATCCCAAGGCCGAGGTCGCCTTCCTCCAGCTCGGCCACGCCTATTTCGCCGCCGGCAACTGGTCCGCCGCCACCGCCGCCTACACGCGTTTCCACGAGACGTTCCCTTCCAGCAAATACGCCGAGGATGTCGATTACCGCTCCGCCCTCGCCACGCTCTTCGGCGGCGACCTGAAACCCGCCCGCAAACAACTCGAAGCCTACCTCGAAAAGTATCCGCAGGCCAAATACGAGCCCGACGCCCGCTACCGCCTCGCCGTCTGCGCCTACGGCTCCCAGGAATGGGAACGCGCCCTCAAGCTCACCGCCGACTGGCAGGCCGCCTTCTCCGACAACCCCCAGCTCGGCGACGTGCTCGCCTTGCGCGGCGATGTCTTCCGCTCGACCAACCGCCCCGCCGAGGCCGTCGACGCCTACCGTCTCGCCGTCGCCTCCGCCGGCAACGACCAGGTGCTTTCCTACGCGCTCAACGAAGCCTCCACCCTTCTCGAACAGCAGCGCGACTGGCCCGCCCTCGCCGCCCTCTTCCAGGACACCCTCGCCGCCCGCCCCGGCCACGCCTCCTCGCTCGCGTGGATGAATGGCATCGCCAAGGCCCGCGCCCGTCTCGGCCAGTTCGACGAAGCCGCCTCCTCCCTCGTCGCGTTCGCCAAGTCCGACATCGCCCGCATCGACAACGACGCCGTTGAAACCACGCTCTCCCTCATCGCCCAGCTCGCCGCCCGCACCAAGCCCGCCGCCGGCGGCGACGCCGCCCCCGACTCCACGCCTCCCTCCGAACCCGTCTGGGAAACCGAGCTCTTCGCCGGCCACTCGGATCTCATCGTCCAGGCCCGCCGTCTTTATTTCGAAAGCGAACTCGCCCGCCTCCGCAAACGCCCCGCCGAGGCCTCGGCCCTCCTCCTGCGCATCGGCCGCGATTTCAAATCCTCCGAACTCAGCGCCCCGCTGCTCGCCCTGGGCGGCGAGGCCTTGCTCGCCGCCAACCAGCCCGACGCCGCCGCCCCGCACTTCGAGGCCCTCCTTGAGCGTTACCCGCTCTCCAATCAGCGCGACATCGCCATGAACGGTCTCGGCGAGATCGCCCTGCGCTCCGGCGACGCCACCCGCGCGCTCTCCTGGGCCCGCGACGCCCAGACCAAGGGCGGCGGCGCCCATCGCGCCCGCGAAGCCACCCTTCTCGAGGGCCGCGCCCTCCTGGAACTGGGCAAACTCGACGAGGCCGAGGCCCTCTTCACCCGCGTCGCCTCCACCAAGGAATGGCGCGGCGAAGCCACCGCCCAAAGCCTCTTCCTCCTCGGCTCCATCGCCGAAAAACGCGGCGACCTGCCCAAGGCCATCGCCCTCCACCAGCGCGTCTTCCTGAGCCACCAGCGCTACCCCGAATGGGTCGCCCGCGCCTACCTCGCCAGCGCCAACGCCTTCTCCAAGCTCGGCCGCACCCCCGAGGCCGTCGCCACCCTCAACGAGATGCTGCGCAGCCCGCGTCTCGTCGGCCGCCCCGAACTCGCCGAGGCCCGCACCCTCCTCGCCTCACTCGAAACGCCATGAACCCGCTCCGTCTCTTTCTCGTTTCCGCCTTCCTGGGCTCCCTCGCCTGCTCCCACGCAGTCGCCCAGACCGTCGTCACTTCGTCCAAACAGCGTATCAATCTCGCGGATACCGAGGTCCGCGGCGACCGGCTCATCCAAAAGAAAAAACTCCCCGAGGGCGGTTTCGTCGAGATCGGCGTGCCGTTGTCCACCATCGCTTCCGTCGAGTGGCCGCTCCCGCCCGAACTCTCCGCCGCCGAGGCCGAGGTCGAGCAGGGCAGCCCTCTAGCCGCCGTGCCCGCCTTGCGACGCCAGGCCGCCCTCCACGCCCCGTTCCGTCACGCCGAGGGCTCCCACTGGCTTCGCGCCCAGGTCGCCTTCGTCCGCGCCCTCGCCGGCGCCGGCCTGCCCGACGAGGCCGAGCGCGAACTCAAGCAGCTCAAAACCGGCAAGCCCCCGGCCGACATACTGCCCGGCCTTGAACTGGACATCCTCCTCGCCCGCGCTTCCGCCGGCGACTGGAACACCTTCGCCCCGCGCTTCGCCGCCTTGCGCGAGGCCGGTCTCAGCGAGGACGCCAGCGCCCGCCTCTGGCTCGCCCAGGCCGAGCATGACCGCCGCCGCGGCCAGCCCGAAAAAGCCCTCTTCGCCTTCCTCCAGGTCACCGTTTTCCACCCCCGCTCCGAAACCGCCCAACCCGCCGCCTTGCTCGGCGCCATCCGCTGCTACCGCGCCCTCGGCGAAACCGAACAGGCCCGCCTCGCCACCGAGGAAATCCTCCGCCGCTTCGCCGACACCCCGGAGGCCTCCGCCGCCTCCAAGGAAATCCCTTCCGTCTGACCCCTTTCCCAAATCGTATCCGCCATGAAACTACCTCAGGTTCCTTCATCCTTCCGCCATCCTCTGCTCTGCGCCGCCGCATTCGCCGCGGTCGCATTGCTGGTTCCCGCCGATCTCTTCGCCCAGGCGGCCGAGGTCGCTGTCGCCGCCCCTTCCGGCGGCGTCAAAAAAACCCTCTTCGACCGCATCATGGGCGGCGGCCCGGCGTTCATGATCACGCTCATGCTCACCTCGGTCTTCATGGTGTGGCTCATCATCGACACGGTCATCCGCTCGTCCCGCAAAAAGGTGCTCCCTCCCGCCCATGACGCCCGCGTCCGCGAACTCCTCGCCGCCGGTTTCTACGGCGAGGCCCGCGCATTCTGCGCCCAGGGCGGCTCGTCCTACCTCTCCGTCGTCCGCGCCGGTCTCGACCAGGTCGGCGCCGGCCGCGAGGCCGCCGAGGAGGCCTTGCTCGCCGAGCTCGACGCCGAAAAGGCCCACCACCAGTCCCGCATCAGCTACCTTTCCGTCATCGGCGTCGTCACGCCCATGATCGGTCTCACCGGCACCGTCTTCGGCATGATCAAGGCCTTCGACACACTCGGCCAGGCTGGCGTCGGCGACCCCGGCAAACTCTCCGGCGCCATCGGCACCGTGCTCGTCGCCACCGCCGGCGGCCTCGTCGTCGCCATCCCCGCCTTCACCGCCTACTACGTCCTGCGCAACCTCATCTCCGGCTCCTTCAAGGAGCTCGAAAAACGCGCCCTGCAGCTTTTCCGCCGCATGCCTTACGACCAGCTCGCCGGCGCAAGCCTCGACGAATCCGGCTTCGTTCCCGGCGCCCCCGCCCAACGCGAGGCCTGATCCCCGCGTTACTCACAAACTCCTCCTTCAAACCTTAATCCTTTACGCATATGGCAGGCGGTGGCGGTGGTGGCGACGGCGAGCCCGAATTCCAAATCGCGCCGATGATCGATGTGCTGTTGGTGCTGCTCATTTTTTTCATGAGCATCACCACCACGCAGGTCGCGCGCGTCCTGCAGGAGATCAACCTCCCCGTCGCGACCAACGCCGCCAAGAAGGGCGACGCCCGCGACGAATCCATCCTCAACATCCAGTGGGACCCCGTCGCGCGGTCCGTTAAATTCGTCTTCGACGAACGCAGCGCCACCAAGCCCGACGAGTTCGTCGACATCATGACGCGCCGCCACCGTCTCGAACCCAAACACCGGCTCGTCATCCGCGGCGACCGCACCGTCCCCGCCCGTCACATCTCCGCCGCGATGGCCGCCGCCGCCAAGGCCGGCATCTCCGACGTCACCTTCGCCGCCTCCCCCCGCTGACCATGGCCCGTTCCCGCAAATCCCGCCGCTCCGCCGGCGATGAAAACTCCGACGTCGGCTTCCAAATCGCGCCCATGATCGACGTCGTCTTCGTCGTCCTCGTCTTCTTCATGTCGCTCACCTCGGCCATCAAGCTCGAGCACGAGCTCAACACCAAGCTGCCCGGCACCGCCGTCACCACCGACACCGTCGAGTTCCCCGACGAACAGATCATCGGGGTCAACGCCGACGGACAACTGCTCCTCAACGACGACCCCATCCCCGTCGACGACGGCCGCGATCTCAACCAGCTCCTCAACTCCATGACGCGCATCAAGGCCAATGCCGACGCCGCCAAGACGCGCGTGCTCGTCACCATCGCCAGCGACCCCGAGGCCCCCTACTACCGCACCATCGACGTGCTCAACATCCTCGCCGCCGCTCGCATCGACAACGTCACCTTCACCGTCCCCGATGAGTTCTAGCCCTCCCGGCGAAATCCCATCCCGAAAACCGCGCCCGAAGTGGCTCGCCTACCTGGCCCGCGTCGGCGCGGGTTCGCTCGCCTTGAGCATCGCCATCCACGTCGGCTTCGTCGGTGTCGCCACGTTCTACGTCGTCTCCGTCGTCTCCGAACAGCGCAAGGTCGCCTTCACCGGCGGCGGCTCCGGCGACGGTTCCGGCGGCCCCGCCGCCGAGTCCCGCCACCAGGTCAGCGTCGCCCGCCAGAACGCCACCCCCGTCCCTTCCGCCCTCTCCCAAAAACTCGTCGTCGAGGGCGCCTCCGCCGTCGCCTTGCCCGAACTCCCCGCCCTCGGCATGCCCGCCTCCGCCGTCAGCGCTTCCTCCGGCGGCCCGTCCGGCAGTCTCGGCGGCGGCCTCGGTTCCGGCGCCGGCACCGGCGCGGGCGCCGGCCCGGGCACCGGCGCTTTGCGCATGATGCCTTTCGGCCTCCTCCAGCCGCCCAAATCCGGCGCACTCACCGGCACGCTCTACCTCATGCCGAGCGACCAATACAAAAACAATGACGCCGAGGTCGCCGGTTTCAAAAAATGGATGAAGTCGTTCAGCGCGTCCAACATGCCGTCCTCCACCCTCGGCGGACTTCCCAAATCACCCAAACAACTTTTCACCACCCAGATCCTGATCCCCCAGATAGTCGCCCTCGAAGCCCCCAAGGCCTTCGGCGTCGACCAGCAGAAAAAACCCGTCCGCTTCCTCATCCGCTACCGCGGCAAGGTCAGCCCGCCGCGCAACGGACGCTGGCGTTTCGTCGGCCGCGGAGACGACATCCTGGTCGTCCGTCTCTCCGGCAAGGTGGTCATGGAATCCGCCGCCCCTTGGGGAAAAATCGACGTCCCCGGCCTCACCGGGTGGACGCCCCGCAAATTCTACACGTATTCACGGCTTAAATACGTCGTCGGTGACTGGACCCAGCTGAACGCCAACACCGCCTACGATCTGGAAATCTACATGTCCGAGGAACCGCGCGAAGGCGACACCACC
>CAMBLN010000062.1 GCA_945868215.1 Opitutus sp. GAS368 | reverse complement strand
CAACGCATCCCCATGATCCAAAACGTATCCCGCTTTTGCCGCGCAATCCCGCCGCGATTACCGAAAACAGGCTCGTCCACCTCGCTCCAGACATCGGTTGGTCCCTACGATAACCTCACCATTTGAACCTCAATCGCGGAATCCGGGTTAAGAGGATGTTTCATTTTTTGAGAACGTGACAGGAGGCCCGGCGATAATTGCGGGCAGGCGGAAAGGAACTGCGTGAAAACGCAGGCGGGAGGGATGCAGGCGGTCAAAACGCCGCCGTGGTCACGGCGCGCGCAGATCGATCAGCCTGATATCAAACCACGCCTCGCGGCGGTGGCACCGGCGGGGGATATCGCCCCTCGCCGTAAACCGTCATTTCGTCCGTCACTTGCCGGGCAAACACCTCGGCAAGCGGTTCCATTCGCACGGTCGCGGGCGGAAACGCGCACACGATTTTTCCTGATAACTTTCCTTCGGAGACGGGTAACCCGTCCTCCTGTTGCTTGGCCTCGCTCACAGTCTCGCACACGCCGCACAGATTATCGGCGGTGAACGTCAACCGCACCGCCTCGGCCAGCGGCATGCTCTGCGCATACGTCAAGATCATGCGCCCCCAACCAAAGGTCTGCACGGCGTCCCACTGGCTCCCCGTGCTGAGGAGCCAGGCAAACAACAACGTGCAGAGCTGGAGGCGACGACGCATTGACTCCGGTTACTTCGAATCGACTTTCGCCTCTTCGAGCCACCAGCCATCTGCCTTGCGCACGAGCAGGCCGGTGATCGCGGCGTCTTTCGTGGCGGCGGGCGACTTGAGTGTGTCGGCATCGACTTTGAGGAGCATCGTCATGGCTTTCATCACGCCGGGAATTTCTTCGTGTTTCACGAGCAGGGCGGATTTGTCGGTGAGCACATCAATGACGATGCCTTTGAGCGGGTGGCGTTTGGGGGCGTCCTTGGTTTCGGCGGACACCGTCGCGGCGGCGACGTGGGTGCCGCAGGTGCAGCTTTCTTCGGCGAGCAGGGAAGTCGTCAGCAACAAGGTGCCGAGAGAGATGGCGGTAATGGTTTTCATGGGATGCGAGAGGTTCAGGTTATGAGGAGGAAATCAGTTCAGGTGACGGGCGGTTTCAAGGTGCGGCCCAACTCGACCGCGCCGTCGCGCAACGGGGAACACATCTGGTAGAGTCCGTCGGTGATCGCGGGGTTGGCGGTCTGGGGCGTGACGAAGGGGAACGGCGGGGCGGGCGCGTATTCGGCCTGGAGCATGAGCGCCTCGGCGTAGGCGCGGCTGCGGAGTTTTTCCACGAGCGCGAGTCCCAGGTCGATGCCGGCGGTCACGCCCGCGCCGCTCACGAAATTGCCATCCCAGACGATGCGTTCGTCCACGGGCGTCGCGCCAAAGGCCGGGAGCGACTCGCGCACGATCCAGTGGCTGGTCGCGCGTTTGCCGCGCAACAAACCGGCCGCGCCGTAAACGAAGGCGCCGGTGCAGACGCTCGCCAGGTAGCGGGCGCGCGCGGCCCGGTCTTGCACAAACGCGAGCACGGCCGGGTCGCGCGCGGCCGCCAGAGTCCCGTGCGTGCCACCGGGAATGAACAACACGTCGAGCTCGGCCGGACAATCTGCCAGCGTGACGGTCGGCGCGATGGCGAGGCCGAGGTCGCTGGCGACCGGCGAGAGATCGGCCCCGATGGTGACGAGGTGGACTTTGGCCCCCATCAGGCAAGCGAAGAAGTAGTGCGGGCCGACCAGATCAAGCGCGGTGAACCCGGGATAGAGCAGCAGGGCGATCTGCTCGGAGCCGTGCATGTTGATGCCGGGGATCGCCATGAGTTTGGCGTGGGCTTCGAGCTGGGCGGCCGTGGCCACAGGTTGCAGCGGACCTTGTTTGTGGTGCGCATCGAGCTTGGCGGCATCCGCATCGGCGGGCGCGGCGGCGGACGTCGCCTCCCCCGCGCGGATCGACGAGCCGAGGGCAAGCAGCGGGGCGAGGACGGCGAGCTGGCGCAGGAACTCGCGGCGGGGCGGAACGGGGGAGGCGGTCGGGTGCATGGTTTTAGAAGTCCACCTGGACTTTGACGGTGAAGGTGCGGGGCTGGGCGGGCATCAGGATGTCGGCGGATAGGTATTGGTAGGCTTCGAGGTAATCCTCGTCGGTGAGGTTGGCGACGCTGAAACCAATGGTGTAACGGCCGAATGAATACGAGGCTTGCGCGTCGAAGGCGTGGTAGGCTTCGGCGCGGTAGGCGGCGGGAATCTTGATGGCGCGGCTTCCCGCGGCGGTGACGCCCGCGCCGATGCCGAGGCCCTTGAGGGCGTCGGATTGGAAGCGGTAGCGGGCGGCGAGGCGGCCGGAGTGAAGCGGAATCTTCGGGAGATCGCTGCCGACGTTGGCGGCGGTGGTGTCGCGGATGACTTCGCCGTCGGTGTAGGCGTAGGCGGTGAGCAGCGAGAAGGCGGGCGTCGGTTCCCAGATCAGGTCGGTCTCCACGCCGCGCGAGCGTTGTTCGCCGGTTTGAACCGAGGTGAAAGGGACGAGGGGGTTGGAGACGGTGACGTTGCGGCGCTCCAGCTCATAGACGGAGACGCTGCCGTGCAGCCGGGTGGGCGCGTGCTGGAATTTGAAGCCGGCCTCGTGGTGGACGGAGGATTCGGGTTTAAGCGTATCTCCGGGCGCAAGCGTGACGGCCCACGGAGCGCGGAAGCCTTCGGAACGGGCGGCGAAAACGGAGATGCCGGGGGTGAATTCCCACGCGGCGCCGACGCGGGGAGTGATTTCGTCGTAGCCGTTTTCGCGGGCGGCGACGGTTTCCGTGATCTCGATGCGGGTGTAACGGACGCCGCCCAGGAGGTGGACGCGGCCGGGCAACTCGACTTGGTCCTGCACCCAAAGGGCGGTCGTGCGATAGGAGTCATCCTGGACGATGCCTGGTGCGCCGGGGGCGGCAAAGACGAGGGTGTTGGCGGGCGAGCTGAAATCGAGCGTCCCGATGGGGGTGAAGGCAAACGTGGCGGCGTAATCCACTTTATCGTAGTCCAATCCGGCGGCGAGCCGGTGGGTGAGCGGACCGGTCTCGACGCGGCCATCGACTTGGAACGTGACGGTCGTCTGATCCACGGTGGTGGGAAGATAACCGGCCAGATAAGTGTAGGTGGAACCGACGGGCGGGAAAAAGGCGGTGAACGGGAAGGTGGAGTATTCCTCGAACTCGCTCTTGTAGATGCGTCCGCGGAGCGTGGCGCTCCAGTCGTCGGAAAACTCGTGGCGGAGAGTGGCGGTGCCCAGGCGGTTCTCGACGGTGGTGTCTGGAGCGTCGACCGCGCCGGGGAAACGTTCGCGGTCCAAGTTCGGAACAAACGCGGGATCGGGGGATGAAGAGCTCGGCGGGGAGGCCGGAGTATTCCAGTTGGCGGACCTCGGTGAACTGACCCTTGAGGATCACAGCTCGGTGCGGGGCGCGAGACGCACCGCCAGCGAGGGGTTGATGCTGTGGCGATCGCTTTCGACGGCGTCGAGGTGGCTCTCGGCGGAGCCGTAGTCGGCGGTGAGGCGGAACGCGGCGCGGGCATCGGAGCCGAGCGGCTGGTTGAAATCCACCTCGGTGCCGAAGGTCGAAAAACTGCCGGCACGCAGGCCGACGGAGCGGCGGGCGGCGGAGTAATCGGGGCTCTTGGTTTCGAGATTGATGAGGCCGCCGAGCGGTGCGCCGACGCCGCCGGCGTAGAGGGCGGAGGCGGGACCCTTGGCGACGTCGATGCGCTCGACGTTGACGAGGGTAGTCGGGTCAATGACGGCGGTGGCTCCGTAGGCAGGCAAGCCGTCCACGTAGATCTCGGCGGAGAAGCCGCGGACCTTGGGTTGATCGAGGACGAGTTCCTCGTTCTTGGTAGGCACCGCGCCGGCGACGTTGGCGAGGGCGGAGGAGAGGGAGTTGAGCTGTTGCTCGTCGAGCAGCGTGCGGTTGAGCGTGGCGGTGGTCTGCGGTGTGGTCAGCACGGGCGTCGCGGTGCGCGTGGCGAGCGAGCCGGGCGCGGCGATTTGGGAGGGACGCTCGCGGGCGGCCCAGACCTCGACGGGGTCGAGGGTGACGGCGGGTTCTTCGGCGCGGATAAGGTTCGAAGCCGGGAAATGGGCTGCGAGCAACAGGGTGACGGGAATTATGCGGAACGTCATGGTGAGAAAAAATGGATGGAGACAAAATCAGTAATACTCGACGAGGCGGTAGAACACTCGCAGCCGGCCCGCCAACGGGTCGCTCAACTCGATCACCCCGCCGGTGCCGTCGACAAAACGGTGCGCCTCGACATTGGTCCACGTTTGCAGGTTGGTGGAAACCTGCAGGTCGTAGGTGAGGTTGAGACGGCTGGTGAACGCCAGTTTCGCGTCGCCGTTTTGGATTTTGATGGAGAGCTGCGGCGTGAGCAGGGCTTCGAAGGTGACGTTTTTGGGCAGGCTGGCGGTGCGCGCCGAGGCATTGTCCACCGCGCGGAAAACCACCTGATACAATCCGGGTTTATCGACGGTGAACGCGCGTCCATGGATATGCCCGTAGCCCGTGCCGTCTTCATACACGACTATTGAGGGACGATCGCCATCGGCGGCTGCCCAGCCGACGGGACGGGTCCACGTGGGCGTGGTGGCGCCGACTTCCCAAAAAGAAAAATGCGCGCCCTCCGGCCCGCTGGTCAGCGAGACCAGTTCGATCTTGGGTAGCGAGCCGGTGGCAAAGTCGAGCACGTCGCCTTCCGCGCTGAACGTGAGTTCAGCCGGGTAATAGCCGCCGGGAAACTGGGGGAGATAGAAGCTGAACGGTTCGCCCTTGGGAACGTAGAGCGCGAGTTGATAACCCGGGCCGCTCAGTCCGAGCCGGCCGGGCACGTCGGGGTCGATCCCGACCTCGATGTGGTCGTGCGCCCGGAGTCCGTGAACGGCGAACAGGCAGAGGGCAAGAAGGAGCAGTTTTTTCATGGGTTGAGAAACGGTGTGTTGGTAACGGCGAGCCGGCGCTGCACCTCGGTCCAGGCGAGTGCCTGCACGTGGCCGTCCACGAAAAGGTAATTGGCCCCGGTGCCGTGGACCTCGGCGTTTACGAATGATTTGAACATCGCGTTGGTCACGCGCCCCCTCGCCGCGCCTGCGAAATGAAAATGCTCCGAGGACTGCCCCGCCGCGATTTCGCCCACCAACATCGTCGAGACCGGCGAGCGGCAATCGGACAAACGGATACCCGAACCGTCGGCCGCCGTGAGCAAGTCGTTCAAGGCATAGGTCACCCGGGCGGGATGATCCGGCACCGAGGGACAACGTCCGATAAAATCGGGCCCCAGGTAGACTGCGAAGGTGTTGGTCCAGGACAACGAGGAACCGTCGGACGCGCGCTGGTGGCTGCTGGAAGGCAGCCGGCCTTTGTTGTCTCCGGCGTAGAGATTCATGGCCACGCCCATCTGGCGCAGGTTGCTCTGGCACTGGAGCGCGCCGGCCCTCGCGCGCACACCGCCGGTCGCGGCAATCACCAAAGCCGCCAGCACACCGACGATGGCGATCACGGCGAGCAACTCGACCAGGGTGAATGCCCGGCGAAGCCCAGGAAACGAAACAATGCGCGTTGTGTTAATGATGAATGACCCGGCCCTTGCAGCCGGGTAAACGAGGCAGGGAAACGCTTAACTCCGGCGGCGGCGACGGACCAAAGCGGCCAAGGCCACGATTCCTCCCATGGCTGCGGCGTAGGTTGAGGGCTCAGGCACCGCCTGAACCGAGACGGAGATGCCGTAAGTCGGGAAGGTCGCGACCTCGCTATCCTGGGCGGAATAATTGGCACCGCCGACGAAGATCGAATAGCTGCCCGCCGCGAGGTTGGCGAACGTGCCGGTCACAAAACCGTTCGCAATACCGTCGCCCACGATTCCCTCCGTGCCGCCGAAATTGGCGGCCGTGCCGTCCACCGCGTAGCCGACAAAGGTGAAGGATCGCAGGTCGGCGGCGTTGAGCACGCCGCTCGCGGGATCGTTGGCAATGTTATAGGTCGGGTCGTTGCCGATCGACCAATCGGTGAGCGCGCGGAACGAGCCTTCGGTTCCCGCCGGACGCGAGTCGATCGAAAGCTGGGCCGAATCGTGCGCCGCCTTATTGGGAGCCAGATGACCGAGACCGGAATAAAGGGAGATGCCGGGCAGGAAGATACCGGCGGCTCCCGTTTGCACACCGTCATTGCGCGAGGCCGTGATGGAAACCGTGGTGGTCTCGGTCAGCGTGAACCGAAAAAAACGACCGCGATGGCTGTCGCCGTAGTCGGCGTCGGTGCCGTCGGCCCAGCCAAAGCTGCTGCTGACGAATTGATTGCTGATCGTGGTGGTAGGCGCGCCGATGACGAGCGTGCCGAAGTCGCGGCCGCTATAACCAATGTGGGCAGAGGCGGTTTGCGCGGCGGTGAGGGCCGCAAAGGCGGCAGTGAAAACAAAAAGTGAACGATTCATGATAGATTACGAGCGGGCTGAAAAACTGGCTTGGTTTTCCCCACGCGCCCGCGTTCGGCGAAGCGAAACGGCGACCGGCTGCGTGAAGGAGGGGGAGCGACAAACGAACGCGAAAGCGCGATCCTGGGATCGCGACTCGCGGTTCAACGGACTTGGTTTTTCAGGCCGCCCTCGGCGGCTCGGTCGGCGGGGCCGGACGCGCGCAGGCGTCGGCCACCCTGTGCTCCGCCGGCCACACGGGCGCGGGCACGGAGCAGAAAACAAACACATGTTCAGGCGCGGTCGCCAGCGGCAGCTCGGCCTTGGCCACCGTTGCGGACGGCGTGGTCGGTGCGGCGGTGTCCTGCTGTTTCGCCTCGCTCACGCTTTCACAGATGCCGCAGAGGTTGTCAGGCGTGAAGGTCAGCTTGATCGCCTGCGCCAGCGGCATCGATTGCGAGTAGTTCGCGATCATGCGACCCCAGGCAAACGTCTGCACCAAATCCCAATGGCTCCCCGTGGCCAGCAGCCACGCGGTCATCATTGTGATCAGTGAAAGTTTGCGACGCATCGGAACCGCGAGAAGAGAACAGTAAAACTGATGCTGGCAAGAAAAGCCTGTTCAACCCGCGCGTTCATTAGTTCGCCTTCGCGCGGCGAAGTACGGCCTTCTGGCGGACGTCGCTTATTCCGCGTCGTAAATCTGCACCTTGGTCCAGTAACTCTTGAAACGCTCGACGAAAGCCTTGTGCACCGGATCGATCTGGTAGGCGTTGTGGCCCGCCACGTCGTCGAAAATCGCCGTGATCGAGAACGTGAAACTCAAATCCACCACCGGACGCGGCGGAATCGAGGCCGGCACGCCGACGTAGTAGCGCTTCACGACGGAAATCGGACGCAGCGACTCCAGGCCTTCGTCGCGGAATTCCAGTTTCTGCCCATCGGTCAGGTCGGAGCGCAGGTAAAAGAGAACGGTATGAACGAGCATGTTCTCCACCCCACCCGCCCCGCCAGACATCGGCGAGCAAAATTTGATTTTGCTCCCGGCGCCCTCGCGTGACACTTTGCCCCTTCGCCAAGTGAAAACGCCCGCCAACATCCAACTCATCGGCAACGAAGTCGCCATCGTCTGGGAAGACGGTGCCGAGTCCTATTTCCCGATGGAGGACTTGCGCGCCGCGTCCCCCAGCGCGCAAAACATCGGCGAACGCGATATCCTCGGAAACCAATACGGCGGCGACGGCCCGAAGAAATTCCCGGGCGTGACGGTCCTCGGCTGGGAGATCGTCGGCAACTACGCCATCCGCTTCGATTTCAGCGACGGCCACAAAACCGGCCTCTACAGTTACGACTTTCTCCGCCAGCTGGCCGAACGACATTGATAGGCGCAACTCGCGCCCTCCCTCGTCCTCCGCACCTTCGCGTGCGTTTATCCGGCTCGCCTCCGCACTACCCGCTACTCGCTACTCACTACTTCCTTTTCCGCCCATGTCTTTCCCCGCCCGCACCACCACCGCCGAGATCGAACTCGGTTCCACCCTCCAGCCCAAGTTCGGCTCCGACGGACTCATTCCCTGTATCACGCAGGACATCGCCACCGGCCAGGTGCTCATGTTCGCGTTCATGAACGCCGAGTCCCTTCAGCACACGCTCGCCACCAAAAAAGCCACCTACTGGTCCCGCTCCCGCAACAAGCTTTGGTGCAAAGGCGAGGAGTCCGGCAATGTTCAGTGGGTGAAAGAGCTCTACACCGACTGCGACCAGGACGTGCTCCTCATCAAGGTCGAGCAGTCCGGCGCCGCCAACGCGTCCTGCCACAACGGATACAAGAGCTGCTTCTACCGCCAGCTCGACAACCTCGACGAGGCCGCTGCCGGTGCGAGCTTCAAGCTCAACACCGTATCGCAGCCGCTCTTCGACCCGGCCGTCGTTTACAAAAAGAAGTAACCGATTCGCCCCGCGCACAAAAAAGCCCGACGTGATGTCGGGCTTTTTTGTGCCATGCTTGGCGAGAGGACGTTCAGCTCGCACCCGGCGCGATGCCGCGTTCGCTCTTGCCGGCGAACTCCAGCATCAGTTTGAACTCCGCCGTCTCGGCATTCGCGTGCGCGCGAAGTTTGTCCAAGGCCTGCGTGCGGTTCAGTCCGTCCCGATAAAGCACGCGATAAATCTGCTTCACCCGCTCCAACTGCTCGGGTGCGTAGCCGCGGCGCTCAAGGCCCACTTTATTGAAAGCGCGCACAACCGCCGGCGTGCCGTCGGCGATAAAGAAGGGCGGCAAATCCTGAACCAGCTTGGCCGTCGCCGAGAGCATCGCGTGCGCGCCGATGCGGCAGAACTGATGCACGCCGCCGTAGCCACCGATGACCACGTGATCTTCAACGGTCACGTGACCCGCGAGCATCATGCCGTTGCTAGCCACCACGTGGCTGCCCACCACGCAATCATGCGCGATGTGTCCGTAGGCGAGAAACGTGTTGTCATCACCCACCGTGGTGAAATCGCCGTCGTTGGTCGCCGCGTGCACCGTGAAATACTCGCGGAACACATTGCGCGCGCCGATGCGCACACCCGGATTGCCGCCTTTGTATTTCAAGTCCTGCGTCTTCCCGCCGATGTTGGCATAAGGGAAAATCTCGCACGCTTCGCCGAGGTGCGTGTTGCCCTCGACCGACGCATGGTGATGCAACCGCGTGCGCGCACCGAGGCGCACACCCGCACCGACAAAGGCAAACGCGCCGATCTCGACGTCGGCGCCGAGTTCGGCCCCATCTTCAACAACCGCCGTGGAGTGGATGCGTGCAGCCATGAACAATGTAGGAAAATTAATCGACTTCGCTGCTGTTCAGGATCGCGAACATCAGTTCGGCCGACGACACCACCGTGCCGTCCACGGTGCACACGCACGCCGCCTGCGCGAGTTTGTCGCCGCGCGCCTTGGTGAGCTTCGCATTGATGATGATCTGGTCGCCGGGACGCACCGGCTTGCGGAACTTCACCTTGTCCGCGCTCATGAAGAGCGAGGTCTTCCCTTCGCTGCTGCCACGGCGGAGCATGAGGATGCCGGCGGCCTGCGCCATCGCCTCGAGCTGAAGCACGCCGGGCATCACCGGATTTCCCGGAAAGTGGCCTTGGAAAAACGGCTCGTTGATCGTCACGTTCTTGATCGCGACGAGTTCGTCCTCACCGATGAACTCCATCACGCGGTCGATCATCACAAACGGATAACGATGCGGCAGCGTGTCGAGGATGCGACGGATATCCAACTCAGTCTCCGTCGGGAGCACCTTCGACGGGCGCGGTTTTTTCTTCGGGCCTTTGCGTTTCTCCTCAAGCTTCGCGAAGAGCAGTTTGGTCAGCTCGGCGTTGATCGCGTGGCCGGGGCGCGTTGCGATGATATGCGCCTTGAGCGGCATACCGAGGAGCACGATGTCGCCGATGATATCGAGAATCTTGTGGCGGACGAATTCGTCCTTAAAGCGCAGGCCTTCCTTCGAGAGAATCTTGTCGCCCTTGATGACTACGGCGCAGTCGAGCGAGCCGCCCTTGATCTTGCCGAGCTTGAGCAACTCCTCGATGTCCTCATAAACGGTGAACGTGCGCGAGGCCGCCACCTGCGTCATATAAACATCCGGATCGATCGTGAGCGTGAGATGCTGCGTGTGGATGCCGCGGTCGTCGGCCGAGGTGCAGGTGATCTTGAGCTCGTCGCAGGGCAGCGCGATGACCGACGAATTTCCGCGCGTGACGGAGACCGCCTCCTCCAACTGGAAATACTCGCGATCCACCTCCTGTTCGACGGGATCACCTTCGAGGATGAGATTCACAAACGGCTTGGCCGAACCGTCCATGATCGGCGGCTCGGAGGAGTCGATCTCAACCAGCACGTTGTCGATCGCGCAACCGCTCAACGCGCTGAGCACGTGCTCGACCAGGTGGATCTTGGTGTGGCCGTCCTGCACGGTGGTGTTGCGCACCAGATCGCCGATCAACTCGATGCGCGGCTTCACTTCGGGCTGCCCCGCAAGATCCATGCGCTTGAACACGATGCCATGGTTAACCGGAGCCGGTTTGAACGTGAGCGTGACGGCGTTGCCAGTGTGCAGGCCGGTGCCCTGAACGGACACGGCGCGCGCGAGCGTGCGTTGTTTCATAAAAGATTAATCGGGTAGTGTGCGAAAGCAGGGGCAGCCAGTGCAAGCGTCTAGTCTGGAGGGGTAAACTTGCCGAGAAACTGCCTCAAGAGCGTGTGACCGGGCTGCATCAAGGCGAAAGGAAAATGATCGCCCTCCCCTTCCGCGTAGGTCGCGTCCGGTCGCAACGCCGCCAGTTTCCGCCCCTCGCCCACCGGTATGATCGGATCGTTTTTCTGGTGGGTGATCAAAACCGGCACGCCCGCCGGCAACGCCCGCAACACGTCGTCGGTCGCCAGCCGTTCGCCTGAAAAATAAAGATACACGCCTTGCCGGCGTCCCATGGCCGGCAGGCTCGTGAACGGCGACTCCAGCATCAGCGCCGCCACCGGTCGCACGGCGGCGAGTTGCGCCGCAAACGCCGACCCGAGCGAAAACCCGTGGGCCATGACCGCTTCCGTCTTCACTTCGGGCCGGGCCTTGAGCCGGTCAAACCACGCCACCGCATCCGCACTAATCTCGTCCACACCGGGTTCGCCGCCCGACCGGCCGTAGCCGCGATATTCGACCAACAGCACCGAAATGCCCAGGTCCGTGAACGCACGCACCGTGTCGAGGTTGTCGTCGATCAACTCTCCGTTGCCATGAAAACACACGACCGCCGCACCGGGCGCATCCGCCGTCCGCCCCCGTCCGCGGAAAAACCACGCCTCCGTCCGCACGCCTTCCTCGATCCCCCGCCACCACACTTCCGCATCCGCCGGCGGCCGCAGGTCTCTCGCGCGCTCCACCCCGCGGAGCGGGAAAATCAACTGCTCTTTGAAGCAGGCCAAGGCCGCGCAAAACCCCGCATATCCCAAGACCGCAAGCACCAGCAGGCGAAACCACCGCGTTTTCAACATGCCCCGAACCTGGTCCGCCCGCAGCCGCCCGACAAGTCCGCGCACTTGACACCCCCTCGGGCGGAGCGTTACCCACTTAACCTTTCTACAACTCGAAACCCTCGACGCATCACATCGACATGCCCTCCGCCAACGACATCCGCAAAGGCCAAGTAATCAAATTCAACGGCGAACCCCACCTCGTCATGGAAACCATGCACCGCACCCCGGGCAACTTGCGCGCCTTCGTTCAGGTCAAGATGCGCAATCTCCGCTACGGCAAGGCGCTCGACCAACGTTTCGCCTCCACCGACACCATCGAGGTCCTCCCCACCGAAAAGAAGAGCCTCGAGTTCAGCTACGTTGACCGTGACTCCTACGCGTTCATGGACCCGGAGACGTTCGAGACGATCGAGCTCTCCGCCACGCTCATCGGCGACACCAAGAACTACCTCACCGCCAACGGCAAAGTGGACGTCCTCTTCGTTGACGAGAAGCCCCTCACCATCGAACTCCCCTCCGCCGTGAACCTCAAGGTCACCGAGAGCTCCGACGGCATCAAGGGCGACACCGCCTCCAACGTCCAGAAGCCCGCCACCCTCGAAACCGGCCTCGTCGTCAGCGTCCCCCTCTTCATCAAGGAAGGCGAAATCATCCGCGTCAGCACCTCCGACGGTTCCTACATGGGCCGCGCCTGATTCGTCCAAGCGAGTTCCCCATCCGACAAAAAACCCGCGGTTCGCACCGCGGGTTTTTTAATGTCCGGAGCACTTGACGGATGTCGCGCGGCTTCAGGGAACCGTGCAAGTCGCGTCAAGCGCGGTGATGGCGGTCCGGTAGGTGCGCCCGGCCGCCTCAACACTTGCGGCCGAACAATTGAGATCATGCAGCAGGCCGTCTTTGAGACCATAGACGAACCCGTGGATGTGCAGTTCCTGCCCGCGAGCCCAAGCATCGCGCACGATCGAGGTTTTGCAGACGTTGTCCACCTGCTCGATGGTGTTGTATTCGCACAGCTTCATGGCGCGCGCGCCGACATCCGAGATTTTGCAAAGGCAGTCGTCGTGCTTTTCCTTAACGTCCTGCACGTGGCGCAGCCAGTTGTCGGCCAAGCCCAAGCGTTCACAGCGCATCGCGGCGCTCACGCCGCTGCAACCGTAGTGACCCACGACCATGATGTGTTTGATCTTGAGCACATCGACGGCGAATTGAATCACCGAAAGACAGTTCAGGTCCGTGTGGACGACCACATTGGCGATGTTGCGATGAACAAAAATCTCGCCGGGCAACAGGCCGAGAATTTCGTTCGCCGGCACGCGGCTGTCGGAGCAGCCGATCCACAGGTATTCGGGATTTTGCTGGGCGGCCAGCTTGGCGAAAAACTTGGGATCCTTTGCGGTGATGCTTTCGGCCCAGGCTTTGTTTTTGGCAAACAGGTGTTCAAGCGATTGCATGGCAGGCGCTAGGTTTTGCGCGAACGCAGGGTTGTCGATGCTTATTCCACATCAGTTTACACGCCGGCTTCACCACCCCAAACCCACCGCTTATTTCCGCCCGAAGAGGAAATACAAAATCGAGCCCAGCAGCGGCACCAAGAGGATCACGATGATCCAGACGACCTTGTTCGGATTGTTGCTTTTGGCGCAGTCAACGATGGCGAAGATCCAGAGAATCAGAACCAAAAGACCGAGAAGATTGTATGTCATGTCCGCCATGGTGTCGCCACGCGCAAATCGGTTCCGCAAAAAAAGGCCGTCCGGATAACCGGACGGCCTTGCAAGGGAGCGGGATGGCGAACGCTTAAGCGACGCGCTCGACCACCAGCGGAGGCGGCGTGGGGCGCTTCGGCGCGAGGCGATAGGCGTCTTTGAAGTAGTTCAGCGCGGTCTCGAGCTTCGACTCGTCGTTGTAGTGGATCATCATGAGCGGCTCGCCCTGTTTGACCTGGGTGCCGACCTTCTTGATCTCGGAAACGCCGACCGAATAATCGACCTTGTCACCGGACTTCTCGATGCCGGCGCCGAGGAGATGCACGCCACGGGCGATCATCGCCGCGTTGATGGTGTGAACATAACCGCGCTTCGGGGCGGGCAGCTTGCGAATGTGTTTCGCAGCCGGGAATTTGTCAGGGTTGTCAATGTAAGCCGGGTCGCCGCCCTGCGCTTTGACGAGCTCCTTGAATTTCTCGAGGGCCGAGCCGTCGGTGAGGTGACGCTGCACGGTCTGCTTGGCCGAGAGGGTCGAGCCCGCGACGCCGGCAAGGCGCACGATTTCCATGCCGAGCTTGAGCACGAGTTCCTTCATGTCCTCGGGACCTTCGCCCTTGAGAAGTTGAATCGCCTCTTTGACTTCCAGCGCCGTGCCCACGGTGTCGCCCAACGGCTGGTTCATGTCGGTGACGAGCGCGACGCAGCGGCGCTTCAGCGAGCGGCCGACGCGGGTCATGGAACGGGCAAGCTGCTTGGCTTGCTCGAGATCCTTGATGAAAGAACCGTTGCCCCACTTCACGTCGATCACGAGGCCTTCGGAACCCTCGGCGAGCTTGCGCGAGAGCACGGAACCGGTGATGAGCGGAAGGCTGGGGATGGTGCCGGTTTCCTTGCGCAGCTCGTAGAACTTGGCGTCGGCCGGGGCGAGCTTCGGGTCCTGTTCGACAATCGCACCGTTGATCTTGGCGAGCTGCGAGGAGAAAGCGTCGATCGAAAGGTGGGTCTTGAAACCGGGGATCGAGGACAACTTTTGGAGGGGGCTGATGATGTAATCGTGCTCAACGCCGCACATCATGGGAACCACCACGCCGGCCGCCATGGCCAGGGGAACGAGGACCAGCGAGGTCTTGTCGCCGACGCCGCCCGTGGAGTATTTGTCGATCTTGGGCTTGGCGATATGTGACAGATCGATGACTTCGCCTGAAAGCATCAATTCTTCGGTCAAAATGGCCGTCTCTTGGGCGGACATCTGCTGGAAGAAAATCGTGACCAAAAGAGCGGCCAGCTGATGCTGGGGAATCTCCTCATCAAGCGTCGAATCAATGATATAACGGATTTCCTCTTGGGTAAACTCCTGGCCATCGCGTTTCTTTTCGATCAACGAATTGAAGGAAGGCTTGATAAACCGGCGGGACGGGATCGTGCGTTTGCTCATGTAGTGTATAATGTAAAAAATCGGGACGGGCCGGTGGCCGGAAAAGGTTAAAGGAAGAACTTTCACCCTAGGAATGTCGAGCCAAAATTCCCCGCCTTTACCTCGGGGATTCCGTCGTTTTCCGAGTGCAAACGTCATCCAATTCCACGCTTGCGCCGCCGCGCGTGCACTTCGTTGAGTGATGGGATGCACGTTTCGTTCAACCTCGCCGCCACCTTTGACGCGGCTCTCAAGTCCGCCGCGGCCACCGCCGGCTTCGATGCCGCCGGTTTTTCACCCGAGGTGCGCACGACCGATCCGAAACACGGCGACTTCCAGGCCAACGGCGTCCTCCCCTACGCCAAACGCACGAAACAAAACCCCCGCGCCCTCGCCGAAAAACTCGTCGCAGCCCTTCCCGCCGACATCCGCGAGGGCGCCGACGTCGTGATCGCCGGGCCCGGGTTCATCAACTTCACCCTTAAACCTGCCGCTCTCCAGGAATGGCTGCGCGCCTTCCCCACCCGCGACCAACTCGCCGCCGGCGCTGCCTCCGCCTATGCGGGGCAGACGTGGATCGTCGATTACAGCTCGCCCAACACCGCGAAGCAGATGCACGTCGGCCACCTGCGCTCCGCCGTGATCGGCGAGGCCGCCTGCCGTCTGCTCGCCTTCAGCGGTGCGCGTGTCATCCGCGACAACCACATCGGCGATTGGGGCACCCAGTTCGGCAAAATCATCTGGGCCTATAAAAAAGCCCTCGCCACCTCCCCCGCCGAACTCGAAGCCGCGCTTGCCGCCGAACCGCTCGCCGAATTCGAACGTCTCTACAAAGTCGGGAACAACGCCTCCGACGCCGACCCCGCCGTCCTCAAGGAGGCCCAGCAGGAGCTCGTCAAACTCCAGGCCCACGACCCCGAAAACACCGCCATCTGGAAACGCATCGGCGAGGTCAGCTTCTCCGCCTTCCAGAAGATCTACGATCTGCTCGGCATCCACTTCGACTACACGCTCGGCGAGAGTTTTTATAACGACAAAGTGGACCGCGTTTACCAAGAGCTCACCGACTGCGGGCTCGCCTCCGAAAGCCAGGGCGCCCTCGTCGTGTTCCACCCCGAACACCCGCGCTTCAAAGACCAGCCGTTCCTCGTCCGCAAATCCGACGGTGCCGCCAATTACGCATCGACCGACCTCGCGACAATTCTCTACCGCAGCGAACACTTCAAAGCCGACGCCTGCGCCTACGTCATCGACTCGCGCCAAGGCGACCATTGCCAGCAGCTCTTCCTCACCGCGCAAAAGTGGTTCGAGAAAACCAACCGCAAAGTCCCGCACCTCGAACACGTCGCTTTCGGCACCGTGCTCGGCGAGGACGGCAAACCGCTCAAAACCCGCAGCGGCGAAAACATCAAATTGAAGGACCTCCTCCGCGAGGCCGTCGAACGCGCCCGCAAGCTCGTCGATGAACGCAGCGCCGATCTCCCCGAGGCCGAGCGCGCCCAGATCTCCGAGATCGTCGGCATCGGCTCCGTCCAATACGCCGACCTCTCCCAAAACCGCTCCAGCGACTACCTGTTCTCGTGGGACAAAATGATCTCCCTCGAAGGCAACACCGCGGCCTACCTGCTCTACGCCGTCGCGCGCATCCGCTCGATCTTCCGCAAACTCGACGCCACGCCCGGCGACGCCTCCACCGAGGCCGCCGCCAACACCCTCGAAACGCCCGCCGAGCTCGCCCTCGCCCGCAAGCTCGTGAAGTTCTCCGACGCCGTCGCCCTCGCGACGTCCGGCCTGCGTCCGCACTTCCTCGGACTCTATCTCTACGAACTCGCCGGCGAATTCAGCGCGTTCTACGCCGCCGACAAGGTCGCTGTCGAAGACCCCGCCGTCCGCGCCCGCCGCCTCCTGCTCTGCGCCCGCACGCTCCTCGTGCTCGAAACCGGCCTCGATCTCCTCGGCCTGCGCACCGTCAACCGCATGTGACCGCCGCCCGTGCGCCGGCTCTGCGCACCGCATCCAGCTCCGGGCATCGCCCAAATCCACTCTTGCGACCGGTTTCCCCGCCGCGCACCGTCCCTCATACCTTCCCTTTATGGCCACGCAGGAATTCTACATCCGCAACGCGTCTGAAACCGAAGCCCGCGGCCCTTTCACTCACGAGCATCTCATCTCCTTGGCCGAAAACGGCCAGATCACCAAGGAGACACTCTACTACGACGCCGTCAAAGAGCAGTGGACACCCGTCACCGAGAACGCCGAGCTCGTCGCCGTCATCTTCCCCGAAAAAGTCTCCCTCAAACTCAAGGGCAAGACCAAGCTCAAGACCATCAACGTGGCCGATGCCAGCGCCGCCCCCATTTCCGTCGACGACATGCTCGCCGCCGCCGAGGGCCGCACCGCCGAGACCGAGGACAAACTCGACCCTGCCATCGCCCGCGAGCGCGCCGCCGCCATCGGCCTCTACTCCGCCATCGTCACCCTCATCATCGCCGCCGCCGCCTTGATGCTGCCCGCCATCGACGTCCTCGCCACCCTCGACCCGTTCCTCATCATCCGCCAACCGCTCGCCCTCCTCGGCGTTCTCGACGCCATTCTCGCCGTTCTCCTGATTCTGCAGGTCACCCAAGCCTATCCCCTCGTCCGCTTCAGCGCCGCCCTCGGCATCGGGCTCGTCGGCTTTCTGCTCTGGACCAAGGGCCAAACCACTCCCCTCGCCGCCTTCACCCTAGGCTCGGCCGGACTCTATTTTTGCACGGTTTTCGTGAACTTTGTCGGTGTCGGGCTCTCCGCCGGTCTCGGCCTCGCCGGCATGGCCGGTTACGCCTTCTTCGCGCTCACCACCTGAGTCCTCCCCGCCGCTCATGCCCGTCCCGCTCTGGAAAAAGCTGCTCGACACTTACCGGACGGAAATCTGGCAACCCCGCTACCTCGGCGACAAATCCGCGCGCGGCCGCCTCTACGCCGTCTCGCGCGTCGTCTCCATCACCCTCACCGGCTTGGTCGAAACCAAGTCCGCCAGCCGCGCCGCCGCCCTCAGCTTCAGCACCCTCCTCGGCCTCGGCCCCCTCGTCGCCATCGCCATGCTCGTCGCCGGCTTCATGCTCGACAAGCAGGACCCCCACCTCGCCGCGCAGACCCTGGGCAACATCATCGAGAAAATCGCCCCGCAGATCAAACACCTCAAAGACTCTGGAGAACTCCCCGCGTCCCCCGACGCCACCGGTGCCACCGTCGTCGCCGCCACCACCCAGGTCGCCGCTTGCCCCGCCGTCGATAATCCCGAGCTGATCCAGATGATCGACGGCTTCGTCGCCCGCTCCCAAAACAGCGCCTTCGGTGCCGTCGGCGCCCTCACGCTCATCGTCATCGTCCTTCAACTGTTCACCTCCATCGAGACATCCTTCAACGAGATCTGGGGCGTCCGTCGCGGCCGCTCCTTGATCATGCGCATCGTCTTCTACTGGACCGTGCTCACCCTCGGCGCCGTCCTCTTCTTCGCGGCCCTCACCGG
>CAMBLN010000061.1 GCA_945868215.1 Opitutus sp. GAS368 | reverse complement strand
ACGTCGAGGTGCAGGGCAACATCACGATGGCCAACGCATTCTCCATCCAAGGCGACGGCAGCGGCGCCTCCGACGGTGCGATCGAAAATTTCTCCGGCGCGAACACGCTCTCCGGCAACATCACCCTCGCCAACAACGCGCGCATCGGTTCCAGCAGCGGAACCCTCACCCTCTCCAACGCCGGCACGCTCAGCGGCACCAATCGCAACATCATTTTCAGCGGCGCGGGTGACACGGTCGTGAACCGCAACATCAACACCGGCACCGGCACGCTCACCAAGCAGGGTTCGGGCAATCTCACGCTCAACGCCGCCAACTCCTACACCGGCGCGACCACCATCGAAGCCGGCCGCATCACCGCGGGGGTCGCCAACATCTTCAGCAACACCGCCGCCCTCACGATCAACAACACCGCCGTCTACGACATGGCGGGCTTCAACGAGACGGTCGGCAATCTTCAGGGCGACGGCTCCATCAACTTCGGCGGCGCGACCCTCACGCTTGACAGCGGTGCCAGCAGCTTCGGCGGCGATTTTGGTTTCAGCAACGGCACCATCGTCCTCAACGCCGGCGTGTCGCTCACGCTCACCGACTCGTTCAACGCCGCCAACATCAACATCATTCTCAACGGCGGCACGCTCAACCTTGGCAACGGACTCAACCACACGTTTGGCGACCTCACGGTGATCGGCGGAAGCGGCTCGATCATCGATTTCGGGACGAGCGGCGATCGCCCAGTTCGACACTGTGGACGTGACGGGTGCGGGCACGCTGGCCGTCAACAACTGGACCAACGCCGTCGATTACTTCCTGGCGCAGAACAGCCCGGGTCCGCAGGGCTCCAGCCCCACCAACAAAATCGTTTTCGCCACGTTCGACGGAAGCGACACCAAGTGGCTCCCCTACGGCGGCGGCGGCAACGGACAAATCACTCCCGTGCCCGAACCCGCGAGCTACGGTGCGCTCCTGCTCGGCGGGGCCGCGGTATTCAGTTTCTGGCGTCGGCGGCGGAAGTAAGTCCTATCCGGGAAAACGCGGGGAGCGGGGAATTATTTTCCCGTCACCAAATACACCTGATAGAGCCAGAGCTCGCGGATGAAGAACCGAAGTTTTTGGCCAAAACCTCGGATACGAGTGTGGGGAGTTGGGGCGGGAAGTCCGCTTATTCCTGCGTCCTTCATCATCTGACAAGCTCGGAACATATGCAGCGGATCACTCACCAAGAGGCATGTGATGGAAGAGTCTTCCGGCAGCAGTAATCGGGCTTCCGACAGATTCTCGCGCGTGGTGCGGGAGGTGGTTTCTATAAGGATGCGTTCCTCGGGAACTCCTTTGCCGAGAGCATAATTTTTTGCGGCTTGAGAGTCCGGGATGTTCTCCCCATCGCCTCGTCCGCCCGTGAACAAGAGTGTTCGAACCAGGTCTTTTTCCAGCAGCTCGATGGCGTGGTCGATACGTGCAGCGAAGACCGGGGTCGGGATTCCTCTACGGGCGGAAGCTCCCAGCACCAAGGCGATATCGGCCTTGGCGACGGGTCTGATCGCGGCCATGTCAACAATCCGCCAAGTAAGAAAAAACGTTCACACGACTCCGGCCAGAACACCTGATTTTAATAGCAGTATCAGGGGCCGTTTCATGGTTGCTGGTGCTGAGGACGATTATCCGCCGTTATACGGCCGGTTCCTTGAGTAGGCGCTCGCAGAGCGCCAGCAATCGCGCGCGCAACGGTTCGCCGCGGGCGGTGAAGGCGCGCTGGTGGCGTTCGTAGTCCATGCGGCCTTCGGGCGTCTCGATCATGATGGGGTCAAAGCCGAGCGCGTGCAGGTCGTAGGGGCTGGCGCGCATGTCCATCTCGCGGATGTCACGGGCGAGCGCGAAGCAGTCGGCGATCAATTCGGCCGGCGTGAAGGGGGCGAGTTTGAAGGCCCATTTGTAGAGATCCATGTTGGCGTGCAGGCAGCCGCGTTGTTCGTGTTCGCCGACCGTGGCGCGCTCGGGCTGGAACTTGTTGAGCGGGCGGGCGGGTGCGGTGAAGAAGCGAAACGCGTCGAAGTGCGTGCAGCGGACCGGCTGGCTTTCGACGATGCGGGCGAGTTCGTCGGGCGGAAAGCGGAGCGGCCAGGCGTTGTGGCGGATCTCGTCGGGCGTCTGCCGGTAAACCATCGCCCATTCGTGCAAGCCGAAGCAGCCAAAGGCGGGAGGGCGGACGGCCATGGTGGCGAGCAAGTCGTGAATCCAAGAAATGGATACGCGGCGTTTTTCGGGGATGGTTGCGAGGTCGAGGGCGACGCCCCCGGCGGTTTCGCGATAGTCGGGCCAGCGGAGGAATTCGCGCGCGCCGTCGCCGGTGAGGATGACATCGGGGCCGGGGTGCCATTGGCGGAGCCAGGACGGACGGAACGCGTAGTAGCTGAAGAGAAAATCGTAGACCGGATGTTTTTCCCCGCGGCTGACGCGGGCGACGTGCGGGTCGGTCCAGCCGCGCACGCGCGCCTCGTGCGCCTGCTGGCGGGCGCGCCAGACAGGTTCGGTGTGCAGAGTGGGTGCGGCGTCGGAAACCATCGGTTAAAGGCCATTTTTTAGCTCACCAACTCATTCTGACGCAACAGCCAAGGCAAGTTTGTCACTTATTAAGTGACAAACTTGCCTTGGTGCTTGGCGGTCAGGGGGATGGGGTGGGAAGGGGGTGGACTTCGGGGCGGAGGGGGAGGTCGGGGGGGGAGCTTGAGGTTGCGGGCGAGGCCGAGTTTGCGGAGGGCGAGGAGGGTCCACCAGCCGGGGTCGGCCTGGGTGTCGCGGAGGCCGAGGCGGGCGGAACCGGGGTAGGCGTGGTGGTTGTTGTGCCAGCCTTCACCCATCGTGAGCAGACCGATGTGGTTGAGGTTGTAGCCTTGGATGGCGTGGCCTTCCACGTGCCAGTCGCGGGCGCCGGTGTTGTGCGCGAAATAGCCGACCAACCAGTGTCCGATGATCGACACGGTCACGCGCACGGCGATGCCCCACACGACCCAGCTGATTCCGCCGAGCATGAAGAAGAGCACGGCCCACGGGAGTTGCTGGAGCATCCAGGTGCGTTGCATGAAGCGGAAAACACGGTCGTTCAGAATGTGGGGTTCGATGACAAAGCGCGGAGCGTGTTTGAGCGTGATGTCGCCGTGGAGCTGCCAGAGGAAATCTTTCCAGAGCGGGTGTTGATGAATGAAAAACGAGTGACAGGTCGGGTGCCGCTGCGCCCAGTCGCGGATGTCGTGGAGATAGATCATGCGGAACGGTCCGCCCATGCCGACGAGGGTGCCGAGGTGGACAAAAATGTATTCGAGCCACTTCGGGCAATCGTAGCTGCGGTGAATCAGCAAGCGGTGCAGGCCCAGCGTGTGTCCGAGGCAAAGCGTGAGGACGGTGAACACGAACGAAGCCAGCACGGCGGGCCAGTTGAACGTGTGGTAACCGCCGACAATCGCGGTGACGAAGAATGACGAGAACCACAGCGATTTGACCGGACTCCAGCGGACGACGCCCTCGTCGGGATTGGTCGCGGCGTCGGCGGGCTGCATGCGGTGGACTTCGAAGGTGTGCATGGGAGGGAGGAGGTTGAGGTTACGCGGCGACGAGGTGGCGGCGTTCGAGCAGGACGACGGTGCTTTCGACGGCGAGGCCGACGCCGGTGCCCAGTGGCAGGAAGATCAGCGGGCTGTTGAAACCGAACATGCCGGTGATCATCACGCCGGCCGCCAGGCCGAGAATGGTGGCGCGCGCGAGGCGTCCGCCCAGCGCGGGACGGCGGCGGGCAAAGCGGCCCAGCAACAAGGCGAAGAGGGCGGCGGGGAGACCGGCGAAGACGTAGGCGTAGAGCGCGAAGAGTCCGAGATAGGCGAAAAAATCGAGGGCGCGGTTCGACTCGAAGACCGCGACGACCAACGCGAGCGCGGTGGCGGCGTAAATCGGCGGCAGCAGGAACCGGAGAAGGAAGGCGGTGCGCGTTTTCATATAATTATATTTTCAGGAATTAGTGAAAGATTGGGCGGTGTTTCGTTTTTGGGGAAGCGGGCGGGGCGCGGGATCAGCCGAGGAGTTTGAGGACTTTGGGGACGATGGCGCTGTCCTTGGCGGAGGCGACTTTGTCCATGACGGTGTTGGCGAGGGCGACGAATTCGCCGAGTTCGGTGAGCCGGGTGTGGAGTTCCTTCGCCTCGGGTCCGGCGAGGGTGCCGCTGGTGTCGGCGCATTGGCGGAGGATGGCGAGGGCGGGCTCGGTTTCGCGGCGTTTGCGCTCGCGGGCGATGATACAGAACATGCGCCAGACGTCTTTCTCGGCCTCGTAGAAGTCGCGACGGTCGCCCTTGCGCATGAGCACGCGGACGAGGCCCCAGCCGGTGAGGTCGCGGAGGTTGGTGTTGGCGTTGCCGCGGCTGATGGCGAGTCGCTCCATGACCTCGTCGGTGGTGAGCGGCTCGGGGGAGACGAGGAGGAGGGCGTGGATCATCGCCATCGTGCGGTTGATGCCCCACTGCGTGCCGAGGGCGCCCCACTGGGTGATGAAAAGATCGCGGGTTTCGGCGAGTTTGGCGGCGTTGGTTTCTTTGCCCATATTTTCAGTAATTACTGAAAATAGAGTTTGGTCAAGAAATTTGAAAGTGCTCAGTGACGAGTGTGCGGGGGATCAGCGCGGGGAGCGGGCCGGGGCGGCGAGGGCGAGGAGGGCGGGTTCGTCGAGGGCGCGGTCGAAGAGGGCGAGGCCGCCGAGGAGTCCGGTGAACGGATTGGTGATGAGGCCACCTTTTTCGATGAAGCCGCCTTGTCCGTCGGGTTCGACGGTGGCGGGGCGGGCGACGGCGCCGACGGTGAAGTCGGCGGAGCCTTTGAGGAGGCCGCCGGGGTAGTGGAACGGGTTGCGGCCGAAGGCGCCCTGCGGTTCGCGCACGTCGAGGGTTCCGTCGAGGTAGGCGCGGGCGTGTTGTCCGTCGTAGGTCATGGCGACGCAGTGCCAGGCGTCGAGGGGGACGGGCGTGGCGCCGATGGCGACGTCCATGCAGTAGGGGTGGCCCGGGGTGGGTCCGCCGTGGCTGGAGATGTGGGCGCCGATTTGTTGCGAGGAGTTCCAGATGCTCAGGTTAAGAAACATGCCGTATTGGCGGCGGTGGTGTTCGTTCCAGACGCCGGCGATGAACTGGCAGCTGGTGTAGGCGGTGGGCTCGCGTTTGATCCAAGCGATGACGGTGACCTGGGCGTCGGGTCCGCCGATGTTGAGGGCGGGGGCTTCGGCGGCGGTGGCGGAAAGGTAGCCGGAGGCGAGCTGGCCCTCGGCGCGGAAGCGCAGGGAGCGCGGGCCGAAGACGCCCTCGGAGACGGCTTCGAGCGGGGCGCCGCCGGGTTTTAGGCGGATCGGGGACGGGCCTTGGGCGAGGAAGGAGTCGTCTTGGAAATCCCAGAAGGCGACGAGGCCGGGGAGGGCGACGGGAGACGTCATGAGCGGGACCGGTGGGCGGTTGCGTGCGAAGCGAAGGGCGGGCGCAGGATCGGGCTCAGGGGATGCGCAGTTTGGTGCCGAGCGTGAGGGAGTCTGGGTTGCGGATGACGGTTTTGTTGGCCTGAAGGATGTCGTTCCAGCGGTTGGCGGTGCCGTAGTAGTGTTTGGAGATGCGGGAGAGGGAGTCGCCGGAGGAAACGGTGTGGATGCGCGGTTCGGCGGCGACGGTCGGGGCGGGCGCGGGGGGCTCGGGCGCGACGGTGACGGAAGGCAGGTTGATGGAGATGCCGGAGAGCGTGCCGGGGCGCGAGGGGGTGGTGCCGGCGGGCAGGCTGCCGGCGAGGGCGAGGCGGGTTTTGAGCTGTTGGTTTTCGACGGCGAAGGCGGCGGATTGGGCCTGCGTCTGGCGGAGCTGGTCGCGGGTGGCGACGAGGTCGGCGGTGGCGGTGTCGACGGTCTTGCGGGCGTCGGCGAGGTTCACGTTGGCGGCTTCGAGGGCGGCGGCGTGTTCGAGGATCTTCTGGTTGGCCGAGGCGAGTTGGGTGCGGAGGGTTTCGGCGTCGGAGGAGACCGAGGCGGCGGTGGCGGCCTGGGGGCGGATGGTGGTGAGTTCCGCGAGGGCGGCCTCGAGTTTGGTGGCGTTGGAGGCGCGTTCCTCGTCGATGCTGGCGAGGGCTTTTTGCAGGCGGTCGATCTCGTTTTGTTGAAGGGTGAAAGAGCGGAGGGCGGCCTCGAGTTTGGTGTCGGTTTTGGCCTTGGCTTTTTCGAGATCGGCGAGGCGCGTGGAGGCTTCGGAGTCGGGGGCGGTGTCGGCGGGGGGTGTCGGCACGGCGGGGATCGGGGCGATCACGACCTCGGGGGCGGGGGCGACGGGGATGACGGCCTTGGCGGCGGCGAGTTGGGCGGTGAGGGCGTCGCGTTCTTCGGTGAGGGTTTTTACGGTGGCGGCGAGGGAGTCGCGGTCGGCTTTGAGGACGGCGACACCGGTTTCGGAGAGGCCTTCGGGTGCGGCTGCGGGCGAGCCCTTGGCCTTTTCAAGTTCGGCGGTGGCGGTTTCGAGTTGGGCGGCGACGGCGAGGCGTTCGGCGCCGGCGCGGTCGGCGGCGGCTTTGAGGCTGGCGGACTCGGCTTCGGCGAGGGCTTGGGCGCGTTCGGCGTTGGCGACGGCTTGAGCGGAGCGGGCGAGTTTTTCGCGGAGGGCGGTTTGTTCGGCGGCGGCCTTGGCGGAGGAGGCGCGGAGGGAGGCGAGTTCCGTGGAGGCGGCTTTTGAGGCGGCGAGCAGGTCGTCGCGCTCCGTGCGGAGGGAGGCCAGTTCGGCGCTGATGCCAATGACGGGGCTGGCGGGGGCGGCGGCGAGGCGCGAGTGGAGGGAGGAGATTTCCTTGTCCTTGCTGGCGAGGGCGGCCTCGGCGATGGCGACGCGTTTGTTGGCGTCGGCGAGTTGGGCGGTGAGGCCGGATTTGAGCAGTTCGTTTTCTTTCCAGGCGGCGGAGAGTTCGGCGCTCAGGGTTTTTTGATCGGGGCCGGCTTCGGCGACGGGGGAGGGGGCGGGGATTGCCGCGGATTCGTCGGCGGTGACGATGGGAGAGGAGGCTGCGGGGGAGGGCACCACGGGACTGGCGGTGAGGGCGGCGAGTTCGCGTTTGCCGGCTTCGAGTTGTTCGGGGGTGAGCAGGCTGGTGAGATTGGAGAGAGCTTTGCTATTGGTGCCGTTGGCGGCGGCGATGCTGAGCCAGGCGTAGGCTTGGACGGGATCGTAAATGGATTCGCGGCGGTCGGCGTAGGCGAGACCGAGGTTGTATTGGGCGACGGTGTTGCCCATGGCGGCCTTGGCGCGGTGGGCTTCAAATTCGGCGGAGGTGAGCGCGAGGGCGGGGGACGCGAGAAGCGCGGAGCCGAGCAGACCACAGGCGAGGACGAGGCGAAGGGAGCGAGGAGTTTTCATGCCGTTGCGGGAAGTGCGCGGAGCATGGCGGAGGCCAAGGGGGATGCAAAGCGGCATTTAAGGGGGATACCCCGAACGCGGTTGCGGCGATAATAACAACATTCTTGCAACTCTCGGTCGTGGGGCGTGTCCTTTGGACGGAACGTATCATCGCTATGAAAACCACGCTTTCCCTTCTCGCTGTCATGTTGATTTCAACTTCAGCCGTTCAGGCGCAGCTTTTCACGCCGTCCACGGTGGGTGGCGCGGCGGTGGGTGCGATTGCCGGCGGTGTGATTGGCAACAACACCGGTTCGCGCAACAACGGCACCGAGGGGGCTGTGATCGGTGCGGTCGCGGGCGGTTTGATCGGCAGCTCTTACGCGCAGTCGAGGCGCGACTCGGGTCCGCGTTACTACAACACAGGCGGGCCGTCGTATTATTATTCGTCGGGACCGGCTTATGCGGCACCTGTTTATAGGCCCACTCCGTCGTATGCCCGGCCGAGCCGCACTGCGACCACGACGCTGCTGGGTGGTGTTGCGGGTGCGATCATCGGGCACAACAACGGCCGTCGTGGTTGGGAAGGTGCGGCGATCGGCGCGGGCACCGGATATATTCTCGGGCGGTTGTCGGAGCCTTCTCCCGCGAGCCGGCCGGTGTCGGGCGGCTATGCGCCGTATGCGTATTATCGTCAGCCGGTGGTGGTGACGGCTCCGGCGCCGGCTGCACAGCCGCAGAATATCACTATCATCAACAACTACTATGGCGGTGCCTCCACGCCGATGAGCTCGGCCAACTCGATGTTCGGCCGTTGATCGCTGCAACCTTCGGCCATTCCGCCGCGTCCTGAAAAGACGCGGCGTTTGTTTGGCCTGAAACTTTTTTCCACGCTTCCCATCAAAATCATGAAAACATCCACACATCGTAAACTCGCCCTGCTTGCCGGCGCCGTCGTCACGGCGTTATTCGCCGGTTGCGCCAGCTCCGGTGTCAAAAATCCCTCGGGCGTTCCCGTCACCGAGATGAAGGCCGACGAGCGCGGCTTTGTCGCCGGCACGGGAATCGAGTCGCAGGATCTGGTCACCGTCACCGACAAGATGGCGCGCAGTATCCTGGGCATCCCCGAGATCACCCAGGCCAAGACGACGCCTCGCGTGGTGTTGGAGCCGATCATGAACGAGACGCGGTTTCCGATTAACAAAGACATTTTCCTCACGCGCATCCGCACTCAGCTCAACCAGAAGGCCGCCGGAAAGGTGCGTTTCCTCGCCCGCGAAAACATGCGCGCCCTCGAGCGCGAACAACAGCTCAAGCAGGACGGCCTCGTGACCGCCTCGCAGGATCCGAATGTCGTCCAGTTCAAGGGCGCCGATTACTTCCTCACGGGCAAACTCCAGGGTATGTCCGCCCGCACCAGCCAGGGGTTGAGCGATTACATTCTCTACAGCTTCCAACTCATCGACGCCGCCACCAGCGAGATCGTGTGGGAGGATTCGGCCGAGATCAAAAAGCAGGGTCTCGAAGACGCCGCTTATCGTTGATTTGAACCAGGGTCGCCCGTCGCAGGCGGCCCTTTTTTGTCAGTGCCGCCCGCGTTCCAGCGTCGGAAGGCGGGGTTCACCGCTTCGCTTCAACTGCATTTCTCATGTCGCAACTTCGTTCTTCTTTCCGCTTCAAGTTCGCCGGCGCCTTGGCGTTGGCCGTCGTCACCACCGCCGCCCCGGCTTTCGCGGCCAAGCCCAAGAAGCCGGACAAGGATTTTGTCCTCAAGGAATACCAGGCCGCCACCGTCGCCTTGCGCCGGGGTGATTTCGCCGCGGCCAAGACCAGTCTCGATGCCGCGATCACCGCGATCGGCGGTATCCAGGTTGATGAGACGGGCGCCAAAAAAGCCCGCAGCCTCTGGTCGGACGAATCCGCCAAGCTCTTCATCGGCGAACCTTACGAGCGTGTCATGGCGTTCTACTATCGAGGCATCCTTTACTGGATGGATGGCGAGGCCGACAACGCCCGCGCCTGTTTCCGCAGCGCGCAATTCATCGACGCCGACGTGGAGAACAAAGCCTACGCCTCGGACTATGTCACCCTCGACTACCTCGACGGCCTCGCGAGCGCCAAGCTCGGCGGTGACGGCAAGGACGCCTTCGACCGCGCCGCCAAACTCACCACGGCTTCGTTGCCCGCTCTTGATCCGACGCTCAACACGCTCGTGTTTGTCGAATTCGGCCAAGGCCCCGCCAAGGTAGCCGAGGGTAAAAACAAAGAGCTGCTCAAAGTCGTTCCCGGAACGAATTTGATCGTCGGCGCCGTGCTCAAGATCGGCGAGCAAACCATTCCGCTCACCGCAATGGATGATGTTAATTTTCAAGCCACCACGCGTGGCGGTCGCGTGATGGATCACGTTCTCGGCAACAAGGTCGTCTTCAAGGAAGGCACCGGCACCGTGGGTGATGTCGCGCTGGCCGGAGCCGTGACCAGCCTGCGTTTTGGCGGCGCCAGCGATCTCACCACGGGGCTCGCCGTCGGAGGCGCGCTTTTCAAAGGCGCCTCGTTGCTCACCAAGACCAAGGCCGACATCCGCACGTGGGACACGCTTCCCGGCCGAGTCGGGGTCGCCCCGATCAAGCTCGCGCCCGGCGAACACGCCGCGGTGGTTGATTTTATCGACGAAACCGGGAAACCGGTCACCTCCCGCCCTGTCCTTATCAAAGTCGCGGGCGAACAGCCCGACACCGTCGTCTTCGTTTCCGACCGCGCTTCCTGAATCTCTTCCTCCCGCCCGCTCCCATGAAAAAAATCCTCCTCTCCCTCGCCGGCGTCGCCGCGCTCGCGTTCCTCGCCGGTTGCTCCACCGGGCCTTACGCCCCCAAGGACACCACCAAATACACCCTCGAAAACACCGAGGCGTTCGTGCTCATGGACAAACACGTCCAGCGTTCGGTCACCAGCACCGGCATCCAGAAGCGCGTCAATGACGACGGCCGCCTCGAGGTCGTCGCCAACATCAAGAATCGCGAGAACCGCCGTATCCAAGTCCAGGTCTCCTGCGTCTTCAAAGACGAACAGAACTTCTCCACCGGCGACGAAACCCCTTGGCAGACGCTCATCCTCGGCGAAAGCACCACCGAAGCCGTCAACTTCAAGTCCATGAACAACCAGGCGCGCAACTTCACGATCCGCGTCCGTCAAGCCCGCTGATTTGGCCTTTGCCGCCATCGCGCCTCTCCGGGTGCGGTGGCGGTTTCTTCTTTCAAACCATCCCTCATGAAAACACGCACCCTTTTGGTCCTCGCGCTGGCCGCAGCCCCGGTCGCGCTCTTCGCGCAGCAAAGGCACGAGCCCACGACCACCAAGGCACCCGAGCCTCCTGTTCCGATCGTCGAGGCCGGCCCGCGTCCCGCGCCGGCTCCGGTTGATGGCGGCGAGCCCAACGCCTCCGGCCAGAAACTCTACGGCCCCGGCACCACGCTGGTCTCCCCCGAGAAAGCCAAACAGGTCGTGGACGACTTCCGTGCCACGGTTGCGAAGGACAAACCCCGCTACCTCATTTATGTGAACCGCGAGCTCGTGGATGAATTCTCCGGCCTGCGCGTCACCGGTCGCAAGGAACGCACCGAGAGCGTGCAGGGTGAAACGAAGTCCTCCTTCGAGACGGATCCCAACGCCCCTAAGCCCGCCGCGCCCGCGGGCGGCAACGCCGAGACCCAGATCAACGTCAACATCGGCAACTCCACCTCCGGCGACACCGCGACGACTCCGGGCAAGGGCACCGCCGAGGGCCGCGGCACCCGCGTCACGGCGGAGAACACCTACACCTACAGCCCGAAGACCAACGGCACGCTCGTTGACCGGCAGACCGTCCGCGACATCGAGCGTCTCTTCGGACGTCCGCTGCGCGCCGGCGGCGCCAAGCTCTCAGACCAGCGCACCGCCGCCGCGATGCTCGCCGACAAACCCCTCGACCACTTCACCACCGCGACCAACGAGGCCGCCCGCAAGGACCGCGAAGCCCTCGCCCGCGTTACGGATGTCGTCGTCGAAATCCTCGTCTCGAGCCGCACCGTCAGGGTCGCCCAGATCTCCGGCGACACTTACCAAAGCGTGCCCGACATCCAGGCCACCGCGATCCGCCTGAGCGACTCCGCCATCATCGGCCAGGCCAGCGCCACCGACGTGCTCGGCAAGGACAAGGTCGCCGGCCGCATCGCGCGCAAGTTCGAGGTGAGCGATATCGCCGAGGCCACCGCGCTCGCGCTGATGGAAGACATCACGCTCACCACCGAGTAATCACCGCCCGCGTTTCGCCCATATCTTCAAACAAACCTCCGACGACGCCGTGTTGCCGCACGCGCGGCGTTGTTATTTGATCACCTCGTGTTTCGCATTCTGCCCCCCCTCTTCGCCGCTTTTTTTCTGGTGACGCTTGCCGGCTGTTACACCGCGCCGCGTCCGGTCGTGCCGTATACCGGAGACCCGGTGGTGGACGGCAACGCCAACCTAGCCGTCGCGCCCGAGCAGGACAAAGCCCTCTGGGAATACCGCATCGCCGCCGCCGCCCTGCGCCGCGGACAAACCGCCGAGGCCACCGCGAAACTCGACGATGCGCTCGCCCGCACCGCCGGTGCGCTCGCCCCCGGCGCGCAGGCCGCGAAGTCGCGCAAACTCTTCGGTCGCGAAGAAACCAAACCCTTCGCCGGCGAGCCCTACGAGCGGATCATGGGGAATTATTACCGCGGGTTGATTTACTGGCGCGATGGAGAACCCGACAACGCGCGCGCGCTTTTCCGCAGCGGACAGTTCATCGACAGCGACACCGAGAACAAAACCTACTCCGGCGACTGGGTGCTCCTTGATTACCTCGACGGACTCGCCACGCGCAAACTCGCCGGCGACGGGTCCGACGCGCTCGCCCGCGCCCGCGCCAGCGCGCAGGCGCAAAGCCGCCCCGTGCCGCCCGACTACGACGCGAAAGCCAATGTGCTCGTCTTCGCCGAATACGGTCCGGGTCCGCTCAAGTATGCGTCGGGTGAATACGGCGAGTTGCTCAAGTTCACCGTGGACAAATCGCCGGTGGCCTTCGCGCGGCTGACGGTGGACGGACGCACGCTGGAGCTGCCGCCCTACGACGACGTGAGCTGGCAGGCCACCACGCGCGGAGGCCGCGTGATGGACCACATCCTCGGCAACAAAGCCGTGTTCAAACAACGGTCCGAAACCGTGGGCGACGTCGCGCTTGTCGGTGCGCTGGGCACCGCGGCCTACGGCACGGGCAAGGACAGCCAGAATCTGGCCATCGGCCTCGCGGCGGTCGGCCTTGTGAGCAAGATCATGAGCGCGGCCACGCAGACGCAGGCCGATGTGCGCTCGTGGAACAACCTTCCGCGCTACCTGAGTTTCGGCGCGCTGCGACTCGCGCCCGGCGAACACGCGGCGGTGCTCACCTTCCACAACCCCGCCGGACGCGTGCTTGCGAACCGCACGCAAAATTTTGTGATCAGCGTGCCCGCGCCGGATGTGACTACGGCCGATGCGGATGTGCTGGGAGACATCGTCGTCATTCGCAGCGATCTGGACAACTGATCCACAGGTCCGGCGGCGCGGACGGAAACACGTTTTCCCGCGTGCGTTTGGCGCGGAGGCGCGCCACGGTTTCCGGCCCCATGAATCCGCACATCAAAGAAGCCCGCCTCACGCTGGCCCTCGCGTTTCCGATCATCATCGGCCAGGTGAGCCAGATGCTCATGGGCGTGACGGACACCGTCATGATCGGCCGGCTCGGCACGGTGCCGCTGGCGGCGTCGGCCTTTGCGGGCGGGGTGTTCTCGGTGTTTTTTGTGATCGGCATCGGGTTGCTGCTGCCCGTGGCGGTGTTCGCCTCGCGCGAGCACGGCGCGGGTGACGACGCGGCGGGCGGGGTGTGGCTCAAGCACGGCGTGATGCTCTCCGTGCTGGCGAGCGTGGCCGGCATCGCGCTGATGCTCGGGTTGTCGGCGGGCTTCGACCGCATGGGGCAGCCGCCGGAAGTGGTGGCGGCGGTGGAGCCTTATTACACGCTCATCGTGGTGTCGTTGCTGCCGGCGCTCATGTTCCAAGTGTTCCGGCAGTTTGCGGAGGCGCTGGGGCGGCCCTGGGTGCCGATGCTCATCATGCTCGCCGGCGTGGCGCTCAACGTAGTTTTAAACTGGATACTCATTTACGGAAACCTTGGCGCGCCCGCGCTCGGGCTGGCGGGCGCGGGGTGGGCGACGCTGGTTTCACGCATCGCGCCGCTGGTGGCGGTGGTGGTGTGGGTGCGGCGCGACGCGTTGTTCCAAAAGGCGTGGCCGCGGGAGTGGTTGTCGGGGTTCGCCGCGGCGCGGTTTCGCGAGATGTTGAGGGTGGGCGTGCCGGCGGCGGTGATGCTGATGTTTGAAGTCGGCGCGTTCATGACGGCGGCGCTGATGATGGGCTGGCTGGGGGCGGTGGAGCTGGCGGCGCACCAGATCGCGCTGAGTTGCGCGGCGTTCATGTTCATGTTTCCGCTCGGGCTTTCGATGGCGGTGGGGATGCGCGTGGGCAAAGCGGTCGGGGAAGGGCGCACGGAGGCGCTGCGTTCGATCGCGTTCGGGGCGCTGGTGATGTCGTGCGCGATCATGAGCGTGTCGGCGGCGGGATTCGCGGCGGGCGGGACGCTGCTGGCGCGCGGGTTTGTGGGTGATCCGGCGACGGTGGAGCTGGCGGCGCGGCTGCTGGTGGTGGCGGCGATTTTCCAGTTGTTCGACGGGGCGCAGGTGATCGGTTCGGGGGCGTTGCGCGGACTGACGGATGTGCGTGTGCCGGCGGGCATCACCTTCATCGCGTATTGGGTGCTGGCGATCCCGGGCGGTTACGCGCTCGGGCTGCACACGAGCCTCGGGGCGGTGGGAATCTGGGCGGGCCTCGCCACCGGACTGGCCATCGCAGCCGTGCTTTTGGCGCTGCGCTTCCTGTTTTTAACCAAGGAGAAAACCAAGTTTGTCACTTATTAAGTGACAAACTTGGTTGGGCGGGGGGGGGCGGACGTGGAGAAGGACAGGCGAGATCAGGCGAGGGCTTCGGCGAGGGTGGCGATGAGGTCGTCGGCGGGTTCGCAGCCGATGGAGAGGCGGAGTAGTTCGGGGTGGATGCCCGACGCGGCGAGGGTTGCGCGGCCTTCGGGGGTGGTCACGAGATCGTAGTGCGCCAAGTAGATGAACGGGCAGATGAGCGTGGTCTTCATGCCGAAGCTCGGGCCTTTGGCGAGACGCAGGCGGTCGTAGAATTGCGCGACGGGCATATCGACCACGAAGGAGATCATGCTGCCGACGGCGTCCGGGTTGCGGGCGATTTTCAGGTAGTTGGCGCGCGAGGCGGGGTGGTGGGACCAGTAGAGTTCCTTGATGCGCGGGTGGGTGCGGAGGAACTCGATGACGGCGGGCGCGGTGCGGTTGATCTGCGCGATGACGGCGGGGGTGTCGGCGATCTGCGCGGCGAGGCGGGAGATGTCGCGCGAGTAAACAGGTTCGAGTGCGTGCGGCAGGCGGGCGCGGAAATCGGCGGCGCGGGGGCCGCGGGGATTCACGACGACGGCGCCCATGACGACGTCGCCTTCGCTGGCGGTGTATTTGGTGAGTGAATTCACCACGACATCGGCGTGGGGGAGGACGTCGATGTTGAGCGGCGAGGCGATGGTCGGGTCGATGATGAGGATCGCGCCGTGGTCGCGGCAGAGCGCGGCGATGGCGGTGAGGTCGGGCGTCTGGATGAGCGGATTCGTCGGCACCTCGGTGATGACTCCGGCGATCCGGCCGGCGTGCGCGGCGAAGAGTTGCGCGAGTGCGGGGAGGTTGAAGACGTCGCTTTGGTAGAGGTAGTCGCCGGCGGGGGTGTCGGTGAATTTTTGGAGGAGGGCGATGGTGTCGAGGTAGAGCCAGCCGAGCTGGACCCAGCGGGTGCGGCCGAGCGGGCGTTGCAGGTCGGCGGCCACGCGGAAGGCGGCGGCGATGGCGTTCATGCCGGTCGGGGCGAGGAACACGTCGGTGGCGGAGGCGTGTTGATAAAAGCGGGAGACGTGGCCCTTGACGTTGGCGGGTGCGTAACCCTCGAAGCTTTTTTCGTCCTGGGCCTGGTCGGGGGTGAGTTCACCGACGCGCAGCAGGTAGTCCTCGGCCTCGCGGGAGGAGAGGAACATGCCGGTGTGTTGGAGAAAGGTTTTGGCGCGCGAGGAGAACGCGGCGTCGTCGGGGAACGTGACGCCGGTGAGGGCGGCGTGGACGGGGAGCAGTTGCGCGGGTTCGCCGAGGTGGAGGCGGAGTTGTTCGGCGGCGCGGATGGACGAAGTGAGCCAGATGGCATGACCCTCGAGGCCGAGGGTGCGGAGAAGGTGGGTGCCGGCTTTTTTGGCGAAGGGGTGCACGACGAAGCGCGGATAGCCGGACGTCATGTGGCGGGTGACCGCGGGGTCTTTTTCCTCGTAGCCGATCACATCGCGCATGGTGGGCAGGCTGGCGGAGACGCCGTGCAGACTGGTGGGAATGCGTTGGCCGAGCGGGAGGTGGGTGAACGCGGACATGGAAGGGTGAAAATGGGCGCAACCTTCGCTTGCTGGCAACCTCAGGGTTGAAACCCGGCGGCAGACCGTGGAGCGTCTGCGCTTCATGAAACTTGTCTCCTGGAATGTGAACGGCCTGCGGGCGGTGCTGCAAAAGGGTTTTCTCGACCACCTTGGCGTCAACGGACCCGACGTCATTTGTCTGCAGGAAACCAAGTGCCACCCGGGCGATGTGCAGCATGTCGAGTGGCCCAAGGGCTACACCGCGTTCTGGAACGCGGCCGTGAAAAAGGGATACAGCGGCACGGCGGTGTTCACGCGTCATGCGCCGGTGAATGTTTTCTACGGCATCGGGATCGAGGAGCACGACCAGGAAGGCCGCGTGATCACGGTGGAGTTCGCCGACTATTATCTGGTGAACGTCTATGTGCCCAACGCGCAGCATGAACTCGTGCGCCTGCCCTATCGTCAGCGCTGGGACCGCGATTTTCTCGCCTACCTGAAGAATCTTGAAAAATCCAAACCCGTGATCGTGTGCGGGGATCTCAATGTCGCGCACGAGCCGATCGATCTGGCGCGTCCGAAAGAGAACGTGGGCAACCCCGGGTTCAGCGATCAGGAGCGGGAGGGATTCCGGGCTTTTCTGGGTGCTGGATTTCTGGATACGTTCCGGCACTTTGAAAAAGGGCCCGGTCATTATTCGTGGTGGACGTATCGCGCGGGGGCGAGGCCGAGGAACATCGGGTGGCGCATCGATTACTTCCTGGCTTCGGCCGCGCTGGCGCCTCGTTTCAAGCGGGCGTGGATCTCGCCCGAAGTCATGGGCAGCGACCATTGTCCGGTCGGTTTGGAGTTGAGCGCATGAGCACTCCAAGAACCACAACGCGCCGCCGCGCCACCACGTCTCCGTGGGCGCGCGTGCGCCGATCCAAGATCCACGGCCGCGGCGTGATCGCGTCGAAGGACATCCCCTCGGGCACGCGCATCATCGAGTATCAGGGGGAGCGCATCACCAAGGCGGAGTCGGAGCGCCGCGACGAGGCGCGGGCGGCCCGCGCGGCGAAAGGAGGAGACGGATGTGTTTACATTTTTGAGATCAACAAACGTTACGACCTTGACGGGCACATGGCCTGGAATACGGCGCGGTTGTTGAACCACTCGTGCGCGCCGAATTGCGAGAGCGCCAATTTCCGCGGGCATATCTGGCTCGTTGCGCGGCGGGACATCGTGAAGGGGGAGGAGTTGACCTTCGACTACGGGTTCGACGTGGAGAACTGGCGCGACCATCCGTGCCGGTGCGGTTCGCAAAAATGCGTCGGCTACATCGTCGCCAAGAGCCACCGGTGGCGGTTGAAGAAACAACTGGCCAAGGCTCGCCGGGCGAAGAAGACGGCGTAAACTTCCGCGTCATGCCTGTCTCCGCCGCGCAAGAACTGAAAGCCCTCTGTTTGCGCGAACCGGCGCTGACGCTGGCCGCGGCCGAGAGCATGACGGGCGGACGGGTGCAGGCGGCGATCACGGCGGTGCCGGGCGCGTCGGGATATTTTCTGGGCGGCGTGACGGCCTACACGCTTGGGCAAAAAGTGAAGCATCTCGGGGTGAAGCGGGCCGCGGCGGCGAAAGTCGATTGTGTTTCGGCCGAGGTTGCGGCGCAGATGGCGCGGGGCGCGGCCGGGATGTTTGGGGCGGACGTGGCGGTGGCGACGACGGGCTATGCGGAGCCTGCGGCGGACAAAGGCGTGGACGCGCCGTTTGCCTGGTGGGCGCTGGTGCGGCGAACGGGAGCGCGCCGGTGGGAACTGCGCACGGGACGCGTGGTGTGTCCCGGCATGACGCGGACGCAGGCGCAGCAGGCGGTGGCCGACGCGGTGGTGGCGGAACTCGTGGCGTATCTGCGCGTGAGCCTGGCCGCCTCGAGAGACGATCTTGCGCCGGATGGTTCCGGTAAACGTAAGTCGAACCGGCCTCAGACGAGCTGAGGCCCTACAATTTTCAAAATGGCACTGTCTGAATTCTCCGGTTCTTTTGCGCGACGCCTGGTGCGTTCGCTGGTGAAGTTTTATTATCCGCGCATCGAGGTGACGGGGGCGGACCGGATTCCGCAGGACGGGCCGGTGCTGCTGGCGGCGAATCATCCGAATTCGCTGATCGATCCCGTGCTGCTGGGAATCACGGCGGGGCGTCCGGTGCGGTTGATGGCGAAATCGACGCTCTTCGATATTCCGCTTTTCGGGAAAATCCTTCACGCGGTCGGCATGGTGCCGGCGTATCGGGGGACGGACGACCGCTCGCAGGTTGCGCGCAACGTCGAGTCCCTGGCGGCGGCGGCGAAGCAG
>CAMBLN010000060.1 GCA_945868215.1 Opitutus sp. GAS368 | reverse complement strand
CGAAGGCCTCCTGCACAACCGCTCCTTCGACAAGTGCGCCGGCGTCGTCGGTGAAGTCCTCAAAAACTACCACCCCCACGGCGACTCCTCCGTTTACGACACCCTCGTCCGCCTCGCGCAGAACTGGGTCATGCGCTACACGCTGATCGACCCCCAGGGTAACTTCGGCTCCGTCGACGGCGACCCCGCCGCCGCCTACCGTTACACCGAAGCCCGCCTCAAGAACATCGCCGAAGACCTCCTCGCCGACATCGAGGAAGACACCGTCGACTTCGCGCCCAACTACAAAGAGTCCACCACCGAGCCCACCGTCCTCCCCTCCGCCCTGCCGAATCTCCTGATGAACGGCTCGACCGGCATCGCGGTCGGCATGGCGACCAACATCCCGCCGCACAACCTCCACGAGATCATCGCCGCCACCTGCGCGATCATCGACAACCCCCGCGTCTCCGTCGACGAACTCTGCACCCTCATCCAAGGCCCCGACTTCCCCACCGGCGGCATCATCGCCGGCCGCGAAGGCATCCTCTCCTACCTCAAGACCGGCAAAGGCATCGTCCGCATCCGCGGCAAAGCCCACACCGAGGAGACCAAGACCGGCTCGGAGCAGATCATCATCACCGAGATCCCGTATAACGTTAACCGCGCCAACCTCGTCCTCCGCATCGCCGAACTCGTCGGCGAGAAATCCCTCGAAGGCATCCGCGACCTCCGCGACGAGTCCGACGAAAACACCCGCATCGTCATCGAGCTCAAACGCGGCGAACAGTCCCGCGTCGTCATCAACCAGCTCTTCCAGAAGACCGCCCTCGAATCCTCCTTCGGCGTCACGCTCCTTGCCATCGACAAGAAGCGCCCGAAGCAGATGAACATCAAAGAACTCATCGAGTGCTTCATCGAACACCGCCGCGACGTCGTCACCCGCCGCACCCAGTTCCGTCTCAAGAAAGCCCTCGACCGCGCGCACATCCTCGAAGGCTACATCATCGCCCTCGATAACCTCGACGACTTCGTCAAAATCATCCGCGCCTCCTCCAACCGCGACGAGGCCAAGACGAAGCTCATGGCCAAGTATCCGCTCTCCGAGCGCCAGACCGACGCCATCCTCGAACTCCGCCTCTACCAGCTCACCGGCCTGGAGCGCGGCAAGATCGAAGCCGAATACCTCGAACTCCAAAACCTCATCGCCTCCCTCCGCGAGATCCTCGAGTCCGACGCCCGCCTGATGGAAGTCATCAAGACCGAGCTCCTCGCCATGAAGGAGAAATACGGCGACCAGCGCAAAACGCAGATCATCGACGCGACCGGCGATTTCCGCATGGAAGACGTCATCCCCAACGAAGGCTGCGTCATCACCGTCTCCCACCTCGGCTTCATCAAACGCACCCCCGTCGCCGACTACCGCTCCCAAAAACGCGGCGGCAAAGGCATCATCGGCACCGAGACCTACGAAGAAGATTTCGTGGAGCACCTCTTCACCGCCTCCACCCACGACTACATCTTCTTCATCACCACGCACGGCCAGTGCATGGCGAAGAAGGTTTACGACGTCCCCGAAGGCGTCCGCACCGCCAAGGGCAAATCCGTGAAGAGCTTCCTCGCCCTCGACGAAGGCGAGAAGATCGCCGCCATGCTCACCACGCCCGACTTCTCGCCCGACCGCTACCTCGTCATGGCGACCAAGGCCGGCACCATTAAAAAGACGGCACTCACCGATTACACCAACGCCACCCGCGAGTCCGGCCTCATCGGCATCAACCTCGCCGAAGGCGACACCGTCATCGGCTGCGTGCTCACCACCGGCAACGACGAACTCATCCTGGTTTCGCACCAAGGCCTCGCCGTCCGCTTCCGCGAAAAAGACGAAGAAGGAAACGTCCTCTTCCGCGACACGGGTCGCGCGACCGCCGGCGTCACCGGTATGCGCTTCAAGTTGGACAGCGATTACCTCGAAGTCCTCGAAGTCGTGGACCATACGTCCAAGTTCCTCGTCGCCTCGCAGGCCGGTCTGGGTGTCCGCACCCGCTTCGAAGATTACCGCCTCATCAACCGCGGCGGCAGTGGCGTCTGGGCGATCGACCTCCCCGAAGACGGCTCGATCAACATCGCCGGCGCCTTGAGCGTGAAGGACACCGACGAAGTCATGCTCCTCACCGCCAAGGGCCAATCCGTCCGCTGCCCCGTAAACACCATACGCGAAGTCAACCGCGGCGGCAAAGGCGTGAAACTCCTGACCCTCGCCGAAGGCGACAAACTCCTGAGCATCGCCCGAGTCGTCGAAACCGACGAAGAGCAAGCCGCCGCAGCCGCCGGCGCTCCCACCGAGCCCCCCGCCGAATAATTAGCGCAGACTTCCAATCTGCATTCGTCCCCAAGGCGCACCCCAACCGGTGCGCCTTTTTCATTCCCTCATCCCAACAACGCCCTGAACCCCGCTTCATCCAGCACCGGCACGCCCAGCGTCTTCGCCTTCTCCAGTTTCGACCCTGCCTCCTCGCCCGCCAAAACGTAATGAGTTTTCCGCGACACGCTGCCGCTCACCTTTCCGCCCGCGGCTTCGATCATCTCCGTCGCCTGCTCGCGCGACAAGGTCGGCAGCGTGCCCGTGAGCACCACCGTCTTTCCTGCGAGCACCGCCCCCGCCGCCGCCTCGGCCGGCGGACTCGGCGCCACGCCGGCCGCCTGCAAATCCGCCACCATCGCGCGATTCGCCTCGTCGCCAAACCACGTGCGCACCGCCTCGCCCGTCTTCTCACCGAAGCCTTCAATCTGAACCAACTCATTCAGTCCCGCCGCCGCCAACGCATCCAACGACCTAAACCGCCTCGCCAGATCCTTCGCCGACGCCGCGCCCACCTGCGGAATGCCCAGCCCGTGAATCACGCGCCACAAATCCGCCGTTTTCCGCGCCGCGATTCCGTTGATCAAATTCCCCGCCCACACCTCGCCCGATTTTTTCAACGGCAACAAATCCTCCACCTTCAACCGGAAGATATCCGGGATCGTCTTGATCAGTCCTTTCGTGAGCAACAGGTCCACGACTTCCTCGCCCAACCCGTCGATATCCAGACTCGCCTTCGACGCGAAGTGCTCGATCTTGCGCCGCACTTTTTCCGGACACTGCGCATTCGGACACATCCATTTCACACCGCCCTCCTCGCGCACCAGCTTCGTCCCGCACACGGGACACTCCGTCGGAAAAACATACGCCACGCACTCCGGCGTGCGCTTCGACAGGACGACCTCGATCACGGCCGGGATGATTTCCCCCGCCTTCTCCACGAGCACGAAATCACCCACGCGCACATCCTTGCGCGCGATCTCATCGGCATTGTGCAACGTCGCGCGTTTCACCGTCGTGCCCGCCAGCAACACCGGTTCCAACTCCGCCACCGGCGTCACCGCGCCCGTGCGCCCGACCTGCACTGAGATCGCATTGATCCGCGTCTCCGCCCTATCCGGCGCAAACTTGTAGGCGCACGCCCACCTCGGCGACAACTTGCGCGCCGCCTGCCCCGCCCCGCGATAACCCACCACCGCCTGCTGCGAAAACAAATCCGTCTTCACCACCGCGCCGTCCGTCGCATACGCAAACCCGCGCCGCATCGCATCCAGTTCTCCAATCGCCTCCCACACCGCATCGATACCTCGCACCGCCCAAAACTTCTCCACCACCGGCAATCCCCAAGCGCGCACCTGCGCCTGAAACAACGACTGCGAATCAAACCCCGCCGGCACCGGTTCACACGCGCCCAGCCCGTAAAGCACGATCTCCAGCCGACGGGTCGCGACCAACTTCGAGTCCAGTTGCTTGATCGTCCCTGCCGCGAGATTTCGCGGATTCGCGTAAAGCGCCTCGCCCGCCTCTTCCTGCAGCTGGTTGATCCGTCGGAACTCTTCGTCGCGCAAAAAAATCTCCCCGCGGATCTCGATGATTTCCGGCACGGGCGGCGCGAGCAGATCATCCGTCGGCTTCAACGCATGCGGAAGCCCGCGGATCGTCTTCACGTTCGCCGTCACATCGTCGCCTTCCTCGCCGTCGCCTCGCGTGACCGCCCGCGTGAGTTTTCCGTTCTCGTAAGTCAGGCTCACCGCCACGCCGTCGATCTTCGGTTCCACCGTGTAACAGATATCCTCCGTGCCCAGCGCCTTCACCAGCCGCGCGTGAAACTCCCGCAGCTCCGTTTCATCGTAAGTGTTGTCCAGCGTGGTCATCGCCATCCGGTGCTTCACCCGCACAAAACCTTCGCTGCGGTCATCCCCCACGCGTTGCGTCGGCGACTCGCCCGCCGCGTCCGCCAGCTCCGGAAACTCCGCCTCGATCCACGCCAGCTCCTTCTTCAGCACGTCATACTCAAAGTCCCGGATCTCCGGTTTCGCCTCGCGATAATAACGCTCGTCGTGCGCCGCGATCTCGGCGCGAAGCTGTTCAATACGGGCTTTTGCCTCGGGGTTCGTCATAGGGCGGACACCGTTCTCTCCGAAACCGCGACGGCTTCAACCTTCGGTTTTCGTTTCCACAGCGGCCGCTCCAACAACCGCCGATACCAAGGCCAGAACGTGTAAACCGCCACCGCTACCACCGCGCCCGCCGTGTCCGCGATCCAATCGGCAAACTCCATCGAACGCCCCGGCGTCAGTCCTTGTCGCATTTCATCCGACGCCCCGAACACCGCCACGATCACCACCGCCCACCACGTCCGGCTCCGGCTCAGCGGACGCACCACCAGCGTCGCCAAAAGCCCGAACACCGCAAAATGCGCCGCCTTGTCGAAATCCACTATCCCCGGCGACGCCACCTGGCTCCGCCCCGAAGCCGTCACGATCAACGTCGCGAGCAGCACCGCATAAATCCACTGCCAGCGTGAAGGAGTTTGTCCCATGTTTTTCACCACCCTCATGATTGCTTGGCCGTCGTCAAAAATCCAAGGGGAGAATCCATCAACTTATTCACCGTCATCCGCTCGCTGCGGCTTGTGATTTGCTCCGCGCCTCCGTCATCCTGCCTTTGCACGTTTCCGTCCCATGAGCACTTCGCAACACCCCGACGACCGCCCGGACCGCCTGGACGACAACTCGCTCTCCAGCCGCTTCCAACGCCGCCTCGCTCGCCTGCGCGAAAACGGCCCCCGCGACCTCTGGTGGCAACTGCTCGACGTGCTCGAAAAACACCGCGCTCTTCGTCTTTCCCTCTACGCCGCCGTCATCCTCGTTCTCCTCGGCGTCGTCACCACCGTCTGGATCCACCCGTGGTGGCGCCAGCGCACCTCCGTGGCGATGGCTCGCCAGTGGCTCGACGCCGGCCGTCTCGACCAAGCCTCCAAATCCATTCAGGAAGCCCTCAAGGTCGCCCCCAAACTCCCCGAATCCTGGAAACTCGCCGCCGACCTCGCCCGTCGTCTGGGCAACCAGGAAAGCGCGCTCACCTACTCGCGCCAGGCCGCCGATCTCGCCCCAGCCAACACCGGTCTCGTCCTCGCCTGGGCCTCCGACGCCCTCCTCGCCGGCCACCCCGACGAAACCGACCGCGCCCTTGCCTCCCCTCCTCCCGCCCAACTTGCGGAATCCTCCCACGGCCAGCACATCGCCGGCGAACTCGCCCGCCGCCGCCTCGATCTCAACGCCGCCCGCACCCGTTTTGAAACCGCCCTCCGTCTCGACGGTCCCGGCACCGCGATCAACGAGGTCCCCCTCGGCATCATCCTGCTCAAATCCCGCGAGACCGCCCTTCGTAACCGCGGACTGGATACACTGTCCCGCTGGGCCCCAGATGCCGAATGGGGCGCGCCCGCCTCCCGCGCCTTGCTCCAGGACGCCCTCGAACGCGACGACCGGCCCGCCATGCTCGCCTGGGCCGAGTCCCTGCGCGGTAACCCCCGCTGCACCGTCGGCGATCTTCCGCTCTGCCTTCAGGCGTTGTCCATCGCCGACGAAACTCGTTTCGCCTCCGTCCTCGCCGGCCTCCAAAAAGACCACGCCGTCAACGGCCCCGCCATCGCCTTGCTCGGCGGCTGGCTCAACCAGATCGGCCGCAGCCCCGAGGCCATCCGCTGGATCGACAGCCTGCCTCCCGCCATTACCACGCAGGCTCCGGTCGTCGTTATCATGTCCGAAGCCCTCCGCCAGACGCGCTCCTGGGCCCGCCTCGACGCCTGGGTCGCCGCCGGTCGCTGGAACAACGACGTCGCCTTCGTCCGCATTCTCTACGCCTACCTCGCTGCCCTCCGCCTCAACCGCGTGCCCGAGGCCGCCGCCCTCTGGCGCGACCTCCAAAGCAACGCCGGCGCCGTCGCCGGCCGCACCCTCTTCGCTGGACAAACGCTCTACGCCTGGAACCTCCGCGACGACGCCCTCAAACTCCTCTGGGTCGCCGCCGAACAGCCCGGCAGCGCCTTCGAATCCCTCGGCACCCTCGCCCGCCACTACCAGGTCCAGCGCGACGCTCCCGGCCAGCATCAGGTCTTCCGCCGTCTCCGCTCCCTGCGCGCCAACGATCCCGCCATCGCCAACAATTACGCATTCTTCGCCGCCCTCACCGGCAACGATCTCATCGCCGCCGAAAAAATCGCCCGCGATAATTACCGCGCCGACACCCAAAACATCGCCTACCGCACCACCTACGCCTTCGTGCTGTTCACCCTCAAGCGCATGGCCATGGCCGAGGACATCCTCAACATCCGCGGCATCGACTGGCGCGAATACCCCGGCTACGCCTTCACCCGCGGACTTCTCCTCGCCGCCACCCAACGAAAAGCCGAGGCCCGCCCGCTGCTCGAATCAATCGACACCCGCGAACTCTCCCGCCACGAGGAAGACCTCGTCCGCAACGCCCTCAAATAACCAGCGGCGCACTTCGCCGCTAACGCCGGCCACCACCGCGCACTCAGCGCACTTGCCGCCGACGCCGCCCGATCACCGCGCCATAAAGCCCCACCGCGCCCAACAACGGCAACCACGTCCCCACCTCGGGCACCGGCGATCCGTCGATCAACGCCGCCGAACCCACCTGGTAAACCAACAGACCGCTCGGATTGAGCGCATCGGAACTGGAGCTGCCCGTGACACTGTTCGTGTTGTCCACCACGATCACGATGTAGTTCGTTCCGATCACAAAGTTCGCGTTGTCCGAACCGTTCGAGTTCGAGTAATTCTGAAGATATTCCGCCGTGGTGTTGTTCCAGGCATTCGTGCGCGACGCCGCCAGCGTGCTGCTACTCGTGTTGACGCTCCCGTTGCTGTTCAGCACCGGATTCACGTAAATCTTGTATTGGTCGTCGGCCGCGATCGTCAGGTTGATCGAGACATCATTCGTCACCGTGCCGCTGCCCGTGCCCGTGATCGGGAACGCCAACGTATAAATGTATTGCGCGCGGTTGGTGCCCGAGGTGCCGTTGCCAGGCAGATAGTCGCCGCCGATGTTCACCGTTCCGCCCGAGGCCGCGGTCATCGCACCCGGAGCCGTGATCCACTGCGCCGTCGAGGTGTTCTGAGTCCACGCGTAATCGATATACGTCCCGCTCACCACCCGCGCCGCTCCCGTGTAGGTGCTGCTGCCGTTGTAGTTGCTGCCATCCACCCGCGCGTAAGTAACCGTCCAATGCGGATCCGTGCTGCCGCCGCTCAACAACCCGCCCCCGCTGTTGATACCCGAATAATAAAGCCCGCTCAAATTCGTCGCGACGCCCGCCTGCAACGACACAACCCCGCCCAAAAGAACGGCAATCACCCCGGCCAAGGCCCATGTCCGAATCATTTTCACATCACCACCACTAGGGTATACACCCTAGACATCAATCTCGATTTTCAAACCACTCAAGATTTTACTCTTCGTTAAAACCAAGTGCCATCGCTCCTGCTCGAAACCACCTCTATCAGCGATGCTCTATAATCTTACGCCAGATGGCTTCTTTGCATCTTAACGATGCCTCAAAAACCGGCGGGGAAAATGGTCGGGCTGGTGAGATTCGAACTCACGACCTCTTGCACCCCATGCAAGCGCGCTACCAGGCTACGCTACAACCCGAACTAAGGAGGGGTCACAAAGCCGCACGCCCGCGCCGGAAGCAAGCGGTTTTTTCAGGCAATCCCTTCCCTCCTTTTTGGCCCTCCAGCCTTACCTCGCTCAACGGCTCAATCGCACCACCTTGCCGTCTTTCGTCGTGACCCTGACTTCAACGTCTCTTTGGCGAACCACCAGCCGGGTGTAATCCTCCCCGTTCACCGGCGTCAGCGAATGCACATATTTATCGGGCCCGATAATCTGGGCATAGGTGGCCGAGGTGGTTCCGTTTTCGAGCATGTATTGATCCGCCCCCTCCGAGAACTGGCGCAGATTGTTCATGATCGCCTTCTCCTTCGAGGTCGCGCGCACCTTCTGAAAAGCCGGAACCGCCATCGCCGCCATCAGCCCGACCGTCGCCGGATTATAAACGCCCACCATCGCCAGATCCTGCTTGAGCGAACGGTGCCAGCGCGCCCGGTAAAGAATCCCCTCCGGCAGATTGATCCGCACCGCCACCAACGGCTGCGTCGGCGCAGGCAACGCACCGAGGATAAACTCCACGCCCTTCAACGCCTCCGCCGGGATCTGCGGATTAAGCGTCTTGATCCGCCGCATCTGGTCAAACAGGCGCGGGCTCACATAGGTCACGCCGTTCCCCTTGTCGCCAAGCTCGGCCAGCGCCGCCACAAACGCCGGATCCTTGTCCAGCCCATCCGTCCGCGCCAACGAAGCCCGTAAAAACGCCTCGTCCGTTGCAAAATAAAGCGCCTCCCCTTCCATCGCCAGCACCGGCTGCAGGCCTTCGATGCCGGTGGATGCTTTCAGCGCGTAAACCTTCACCGCGCCTAACTGCGTCACCGTGAAATCCGGCAGTTTCTCCAGGACCGGCCCGAGCGTCACCGCCAGTCCGTCGATGCGCGCCAGCACTTGCACCGCCGGCAAAACCACCGGCTGCACCCCCGGCAGCGTCAACGTGCGCTCCGCATCGGTGCGGATCACCAACGTCGCGCGCCCGCGCAGGCTTTGGATCAATCCGAGGGGCGTGACACCCATGTCATGCTTGTCCGCCTGTAGTTGTTGCTCAAATACACCCGCCAGCGGTTCGCCCGCCACGCGCACCACCAGCGCGCGCACCGCCGCATAAAGCGCCGCCGCGTCGAAATCGGTCTCCGCGTATAAATCCGCGTCTGCCGGCGCAAGACGCGCATGGGTGAAGGCCGCGGGCGCGCCGCCCAGGCCGGACAACAACCCGCGCCGCCCCTCCGGCGTATGCAAATAGACGCGGTTGCGAAACCCGCCGCCCGCCGCCGGCACCGAACTCAAGCCGACCGCCCGGATGTCATTCAAGCCAAGCTCCGTGAGCAGCTGCGAGAAATCCTGCTTCAAAAAAGGCGCCACCATCGGCTGTTGCTCCGCGACCGTGTCGGCCAGCGTGCGCAGGTAGGGCGCGACTTTGAGAATGTCGCCATCCACATCGGCATAACCATAGAGCGTCCCGCCCAGTTCCAGCTGCGCGTTCACCGCCGCAAAATGCCGGCTGCGCTCCGTCTCCGGCACGAGGGTCACCGCCCCGGTTTTGGCTTCCTTCGGTTTGCAGCCCGCAAACCCGGCCATGACAACCACCAGCACAACGGCTCCGGCAAATGTAAGTTTCATCGAGCCGATGGTTTGAACAATCGGCGCCCGGGTCAAAACCCGAACCACGTCGTCTTTTCCCGTTTCCGAATCGTTGGTGCCCAGGGTGGGAATCGAACCCACAAGGATTTCTCCGGAAGATTTTGAGTCTACTGCGTCTGCCAATTCCGCCACCTGGGCAGGCACGAAACGAGCCGCCACCGTAGAACCGCGCACGGGCTTGTAAATGGAAAACTCCATCGTTCCACTCGCCGCCATGTCCGACTTTCGCGTTTTCGCCCCGGCTTCCGCCCAAGGTATCATCACCCTGCCGCCTGCCGAATCGCACCACCTCGTCACCGTCAACCGCGCCCGCACCGGCGACGCCGTCGTCGCTTTCGACGGCCGCGGCACCGAGTGGACCTGCGCACTCACCGACGCCCGCAAATCCGGCGCCACCCTCCGCGTCACCGCCACCCACACCCGCGCCCCGCTCCCTTGCGCGATCACCCTCGCCCAAGCCCTGCCCAAGGGCGGCGTGATGGACGACATCATCCGCCACGCCACCGAACTCGGCGCCGCCCGCATCGTGCCGCTCGCCACCGAACGCACCCAGGTCCACCTCGACGGCGACCGCTCCGATAAAAAAACCGAGAAATGGCGCGTCGCCGCCCTCGAAGCCGCCAAACAATGCGGCAACCCCTTCCTCCCCGAGATCACCGGCGTGCAATCACTCGCCACATTCCTCTCCGGCGAGGTCGTGCAATCCGCTCAACTCAAACTCATCGCCAGCCTCCACCCCGGCGCGCAATCGCTCCGCGCGTGCCTGTCTTCATTCCGTTCTAACAAAGGTCACGCACCGCACTCAGCCGCCTGGCTGGTCGGCCCCGAGGGCGATTTTTCCCCGGCGGAAATGCAGGCAGCCCAGGCCGCCGGTTTTATTCCGGTGACCCTCGGTCCTCTCGTGCTGCGCTGCGACACGGCCGCGACAGCCGCCCTCGGTATTTTGAATCACGAAACCGCACCGGACGTTTGAACCGCGCAGTCCTCCGCGGACACGTCTCCATCTCCTGCGTTCAACAAATCCGTCCACGCTTGCCCGCCGTCGAGTGTCCGATCGGCTTCGGCCCGATCCAGCGTTCGTCGGCCAGCTCGCTGGCGCGTTGATACCGCGTGTCGCTCGAAAGGCGGATACGATCCGTCGCGTTGTCCAGCGACCCGTGGATCATCGTCATGTTAAACGTGATGAAATCACCCATGCGCCACTCGTGAGCCGTCAGCCAGCGCGTGTTGAACTTCCGCGGCAGCGTGTCGCTGCGTTCCGACAACCAGCCGGGATGCTTCCATTTTCCTTCCTGCGCGAGCGCCGCATCCTTCGGCCGGTTTTCGCAATACGCGTCCACATCCACATCGAGATAATTCTTGATACGGTCCGCCTGGAGGTGCGACCGCTCCAGCAACATCAATCCGCCCACTTCGAGCGGAACATCGCCATAAGGAATCCAACAGGTGAGCAGGTTCGGTGTGCCGCGGCTCATGTAAACCCAATCGCAGTGCGCCTGGGTTCCCATGCCGGGTCCCACCGCACGCAGCCATTTGAAATCAAACGCCCGCACTTTTTCACCGAACAGGTTTTCATAAAACCCGAAAATCTCCGGCCCGAACACCACGCGATCAATCGCCTCGTTGTTGTCGGTGAGATCCGGCTTGAAGGTCGTCCGCCGCGCCGGATCCGCATGCGCGATACCGTCGATCGGGTTGCGGTCCGGATGCAGCAGTCCTTGCGCCGAAAGCCGGTCCGTCAACGACCGGCGGGCGTCCCTGATGATTTCTTCATCAAAGAATCCGGGCATGTAGAGATAACCTTCCTCCTGCAGACGGCGGTTCAGTTCCTCCGGATCGCCGAGCGCATCCATGGACGGGGAAAGAAAACCAAAACTCCCGGCGCCGAGGTCGAGCTCATGGCCTCTCGCAAGCAACCGGGCGGGGATCGGACGATCGGTAAGCGTGTTCATAAGGGTAAAAGTGATAACCGGAGTTTATCATGCGCATCAGTTCCCGCGCCATGCCTTGACTGGTAATTCACTTGTGCTTTTTGGTATGCAGATGCCCGCCGCCGCACGCCTCCGATTTCATTGCACCGATGCCGGCCGGACGCCCGCCGGCCGTATTCTTGAAGCTGCGGAAGTGCGTGGCGGCGCGGGAACCGGTTGGAACGAACTCCGCTATTTCCCCGTCAGGGCTATGGTGCTGCTTGTGCGTGGTGGCGGCCGCTATCGCGACAGTCGTGGCATGGTGGCTCCGCTGTCGGCCGGAGACCTGCTCTGGGTGACTCCGGGGCTAGGTCACTGTTACGGACCGGACGCGGGCCAGCTCTGGCATGAATATTACGCGACTTTCGCGGGGCCGTTGTTCGATTCCCTCGAAACGTGCGGCGTGCTGGATACCGCCCGCCCCGTGTGGCCGCTCGGTGATCCGCAGCCATGGATGGACCGTTTTCTCTCACTGTTCCCGCCGCCCGCCAACAGAACGATCCGGCCCCGCGCCCCCGAACAGATCGGCGGCTTGATCTCGTTTATCCTCGCAGCGTCGGAAGCGTGTTCCTCCCCGGCAAGCACGACAGACGCTCCGCCGTGGTTGAAGCACGCAACCGAGCTTCTCTCCACGCCGGGAAATGATGGCGCGGATATTCAGAAAATCGCCAAGGCCTGCGGGCTCGGCTACGAGAGCTTCCGCAAGCAGTTCACCGCGCGCACCGGCGAAAGCCCCGCCGCATATCGGCGCCACGTGCTGATCGCCCGCGCCCAAAAATTGATGGGCGAACGCAACCTGCCCGACCGGGCCATCGCGGCTGCGCTGGGATTTTGCGACGAGTTTCATTTTTCAAAAACCTTCAAACAGGTAGCCGGCTCAAGTCCGCGCGTCTGGCGCACCCGCCACCTCGGCACAACCATCACCCGGTCATGACACCCTCGATCAACGATGGCTCCTCTCACGCACCGCGTATCGCCGTTTACGGCACCGCTTGGGGTCTCCTCGAACTGCCTCGCGGCCCGGGGCCTCAGTGGACTTTTGAGCAGTGCCTCGATCAATTGGCCGCCGCCGGTTTCGACGGTTGCCAGGCCGGTATCGGCCACGGTGAAACCGTTCGCGCCCGCGGCCTGCGCTTCGCCGCTTCCGGCCGCGCCAACACCGCCGCAGAGGTCTTGCACGAAACCGCCCGCGCGGCCGATGACGGCGCCGATGCGCTCACCCTTCATCTCGGCTGGGGCATGGAATCCGAGAAGGAGGCCGACGCTTTGATCGAAGCCGTGCTAACCGCCACAGATCGTCATTCAATCCCGGTGCTCCCCGAAACCCACCGCGCCACCGTGCTCCAGGATGTCTGGCGCACCTGCGGAATAATCGCCCGGTTTCCCGACCTCCGCTTCAACGGTGATTTCTCCCACTACTATTGCGGCCAGGAAATGGTTTACCGCGGCTTCGCCGCCACCCGCGATGACCTGCGTCCGATCCTTGCCCGCACCGCTTTTATCCACGCCCGCGTGTCGGACGGACAAAGGATGCAATGCGACCTCGCGGACCCCGCAAGCGCACCTCATCTCGAAAACTTCAAATGGCTTTGGCGCGAATCGTTCACCGCCTGGAAAACCACCGCCCGCCCCGGCGATCTGTTGCCATTCTGCCCTGAACTCGGGCCGCCGTCCTCAAGCTACTCGATCAGCACTCCCGGCCCCGGCGGCACACGCATCGAACACGCGGATCGCTGGAGCGACACGCTTATGTTGAAAGCGGTCGCCGCAACGCTCGCTGACCAACCCTGACGGTCACCACACCAACAACCCGCCAGCAAAGGTCAGACCGGCGCCGACGGAGCAGAAAATGATTTTGTCGCCGGCCTTAAAGATGCCTTCCTCGGCCGCCCAACCGAGCGCCATCGAAACCGACGCACCCGAGGTGTTGCCGTATTTCGCAATCGTCACGACGAACTTTTCAAACGGGATGCCGACCCGTTTGCCGACGGCCTTGAGGATGCGCTCGTTCGCCTGATGCGGCACGATCCACGAAATATCCTCCGGCTTTAGTCCGTGGCGTTGCATCGCCGATTCGATCTCGTTCGCGAACGCGATCACCGCGCTCTTGAACACCGCGCCGCCGTCCATCTGCAGATAAAAATCCGCCTTGTCGCTGCCGTCGGCGCTTGGGATGAGCTGCCGCGCACCGCCACCCGGACGCTGGATTGCCTCGAACACATTGGCATCGCCCGACAACGCCATGCGATGCAACCGGTGTCCGCCCGGCGCATCCGTCAAAATCGCCGCGCCCGCGCCGTCACCAAACAAAAACGCCGTCTCATGATCGTTCGGATTCGTGATGCGCGACAGCAACTCCGCCGTCACCACGATCACATTCTTCGCCGTGCCGCCGCGGATAAACGCGCGCCCCACTTCGAGCGCGTAAAGCCATCCCGAACACGCCGCATTCACGTCGAACGCCAGCGCTTTCGGACACCCCAGCAGCTTCGCCAACGCGCTCGCCATCGAAGGCACCGGCTGGTCGGGAATGATCGTCGCCAGGATGATACCGTCGATCTGCGCCGCCGTCATGCCGGCCTGCGCCAGCGCATGATTCACCGCCACCGAAGCCAGCTTCGTCGCCGACTCGTCCGGATCGGCGTAACGCCGCTCATGAATGCCCGTCAGCTTGTGCATCTCCGCCTCGGTGCGGCCGGGAAACGCCTTCAAAATCTCACTCGTCGGCCGCACGTTTTTCGGCACAGCGTAACCCACACCCGCGATGCACACCGTCTCGTTCACCGTGCCGGCCGCCAAACCTTGGGATTTGTCCGTTTGGGATTTGGGATTTCCCGATGCCTCGCGCTGCGCGAGGTAGAGGGCCACATCGTCGCCCGACACCCGCCCGCCTGGGCCCGTGGCCGCGATCCCCGTCAGCGTCGCCGGATCAAGCCCGGCCTCCTGCGCCAGCTTCGCCGCGCGCGGCGTCCATTGCAGACCCGACGCAACGGCCGGCTTCGCAAGGTGGAGCGCGTTGTCCCCAACGCGCTGGCTCGGCACGCTCACCGGCGGCGTGCTGGCGACAACCGCCGCCTTCGCAGGCGCAACCGCCCCCTTCACTTCCAAATTCTTCAGCGAAATATCCGCCGTCTCGATCCGCAGAAAAGGAGCCCCGCTCGGCAGAATGTCGCCCGCCCGCGCCTGCACCACCGCGATCACGCCATCACACGGCGCCTCGAACTCAAAAACCGACTTATCGCTCTCCAGTTCGGCGATTTTCTCGCCCTTGGTGATGCGGGCACCCGCAACAACCTTGATGTCAATGACTGTTAGTTCGCTTACGGTCGCCCCCATGGAAGGAATCGGCACGTCGATGAGAAAAGTGTCCATCAGGATTGGGTTTAAGCGGCGGACTGTTGGCCACCCCGCGCCAACGGTCAAGGCGTAGCCCATCTATCATTTGATCTCCAATTCCCCGCCCTTTTCTTGACGAACCTGCAACGCGCGCTCCCTGTGCAACCGACTCGCATGGATTCCCTTTCACAACTCGTCCTCGGCGCCGCCTGCACCGCCGCTTGCGTGCCCGCCGCCCACCGCCGCGCCGGCCTGCTCGTCGGCGCCGCGATGGGCACCCTCCCGGACCTCGACATCATCCCTCTCTCGCTGCTCGACCTGAATCCCGTCGAGATCATGACGTGGCACCGCGCCGCCTCGCATTCGCTCTTCCTCATTCCCATCGTCGGCTGGCTTCTCTGGTTCGCCCTCCGCCGCTGGTGGCAACCCGTCCGCGAAGCCCCCCGCGCTTGGCTCGCCGGCATCCAACTCGCGCTCGTCACCCACCCGCTGCTCGACGCAACCACCATCTACGGCACGCAACTTTTATGGCCGCTCCGCCCGTCACCCGTGATGACCGGCAGCCTCTTCATCATCGATCCAGTTTACACGTTGCCGCTGCTCGTCGCCTGCATCGTCGCCGCCTTCAACCGCAGCCGTCGCGCCGTCGTGATAGGACTCGCCCTCAGCACCGCCTACATCGGCTGGTCCCTCGCCGCACAGGCCCACGTCCACCGGATCGCCGAACGCGACCTCGCCTCACTCGGCCTCTCCGACGCCCCGCGCTTCGCCACGCCCACGCCGTTCAACACCCTGCTCTGGCGCGTCGTCGCCCTCACCCCAGGCGGCTACGTCGAAGGTTACCGTTCACTCGTCGCCGATCAAAAACCGATCCAGTTTCGTGCCTACACCAACGACACCGCAGCCTTCGCCGCCGTGACGGATTTTCCCGCCGTGCGCGAACTCCGCTGGTTCAACCGCGGCTTCATGAAATCAGAACAACGCGACGGCCGCCTGATCCTCTCCGATCTCCGCATGGGCTCCGAACCCGACTACTCCTTCCGCTTCGCCATCGCCGAAAAAACACCCGCCGGCGCATGGACCCCGATCACGCCCGCAGCCGCCGAATGGCCCTCCGCCACCAACCGCCTCACCGGCATCTGGACCCGCCTCTGGAACGAGCCTTAACTCCGCGCCAGTTTCCAAAACGCCAGGCACTTCGCCAGCAACGCCTCCAACTGGTCGAGCGGCACCATGTTCGGACCATCGCTCAACGCGTTGTCCGGATCAGGATGCGTCTCCAGAAAAAGTCCATCCGCCCCCGCCGCCAGCGCCGCGAACGCAAGCGTCGGCACAAACTCGCGCTGCCCGCCGCTCTTGCCGCCGGCCGCACCGGGCAACTGCACGCTGTGCGTCGCATCAAGGATCGTCGGATAACCGTTCTGTGCCATGATCGGAAAGCTGCGCATGTCCACGACGAGGTTGTTGTAACCAAACGTCGCGCCGCGCTCGCACTGCCAGATCTCGGCCGCGCCGCCGTGCTTCAATTTTCCGACCACATGCACCATGTCGTTCGGCGAAAGAAACTGCCCCTTCTTCACATTAACGGTCCGGCCGGTCGCAGCCGCCGCCAGCAACAGATCGGTCTGACGGCAAAGATATGCCGGAATCTGCAACACATCGCACACTTCGGCCACCGGCGCGCACTGCGAAGCGTCATGGACGTCGGTCACGCAGGGCAGTCCGTAGTCGCGTTTCACCAGCGCATGCAGCGCGAGTCCTTCCTCCAGGCCCGTGCCGCGTCCGCCGGCGATCGAGGTGCGGTTCGCTTTGTCGAACGAACCTTTGAAGACGAGGTTCAGCTCCGGATAACGCGCGCGCAGATCGACGAGTTTTTCGGCGACCGTGCGCACGACCTTCTCGTTTTCAAGCGAGCAGGGACCGGCGAGAACGAGGAGCTTTTTGGAGTCGAAGAGCGGCATGAAAAAATGTCCCGACTTTACTTCTTCTTGGCCTTGGCGGCGGGCTTCGCGGCCTTGGACTTCGCAGGCTTCTTGTTCTTCAACGCCGCCGCGATGAACGCCGCAAACAGCGGATGCGCCTTGTTGGGCTTCGACTGAAACTCGGGGTGGAACTGCACCGCGAGAAACCACGGGTGGTCTTTGATCTCCACGATCTCGACCAGGTTGCGGCGCGGATTGATTCCGCTGATGACCAAGCCGCCGCGCTGGAGCTGGCCGACATAGGCGTTGTTCACCTCGAAGCGATGGCGGTGACGCTCGCGGATGCTCGGAGCCTTGTAGGCTTTCGCCGCCAGCGAACCGGGCGTAAGCGCACACTCGTAACTGCCAAGGCGCATGGTCGCGCCTTTGTCGATCACGCTCTTCTGCTCCTCCATCATGTTGATGACCGGATGCGGCGCGTTGGCATCAAACTCCGTGGAATTCGCGCCCTTCAATTTCAACACATTGCGGCAATATTCGATCACTGCGATCTGCAAGCCGAGGCAGAGGCCGTAGTAGGGAATCTTGTTTTCGCGGGCGTATTTCGCCGCCGCGATTTTGCCCTCGGTGCCGCGGTCGCCAAAGCCGCCGGGAACCAGGATGCCGTCGAGCCCCTTCAAAATGGAAAGCCCGTTTTTCTTTTCGAGATCCTCGGCGTCGATGCGCACGATGTTGACACGCGTGTTGTTCGCAATGCCCGCGTGGGTCACCGATTCGTAAACCGATTTATACGCGTCCTGGAGCTCGATGTATTTGCCGACAACACCGATCTTCACCTCGTGCGCGGGGTTCTTCACGCGGCGCACGATCTCGTTCCAGATGTTTTTCTCGGCCGGCGGATTCTTGAGTCCGAACAGGTCGATCACGAGGTCGTCCATGCGTTCTTTCTGCAGAGCCAGCGGAAGTTCGTAGATGGAATCCACGTCGCCGCACTCGATCACGGCCTTCACCGGCACGTTGCAGAACATCGAAATCTTGTCGCGCAGACCGGCCTCCAGCGGGTGGTCGCAACGGCACACCAAAATGTCCGGCTGGATGCCGATCTCGCGCAGCTTCGCGACGGATTGCTGCGTGGGCTTGGTCTTCAACTCACCGGCCGCCTTCAGGTAAGGCACCAGCGTGACGTGGATAAAAATGCAATCGGTCGGCCCGACTTCGAGGGCGAACTGGCGCATCGCCTCGAGGAACGGCAGGCCTTCGATGTCGCCCGTGGTGCCGCCGATTTCGGTGATGAGCACATCGACATTTTTTCCACCCGCATAAATGCGTTCCTTGATCTCGTTCGTCACGTGCGGGATCACCTGCACCGTCTTGCCAAGGTAAACACCGCGGCGCTCCTTGGAAATCACGCTCTCGTAAACCTGTCCGGAACTCAGCGAGTTGAGCTTGGAGAGCTTTCCACTCGTGAACCGCTCGTAATGTCCGAGGTCGAGGTCGGTCTCCGCACCGTCTTCCAACACATAGACTTCACCGTGCTGGAACGGGCTCATCGTGCCCGGATCGACGTTCAGGTAAGGGTCGAACTTCTGGATGCGCACGGTCAGCCCGCGCAGTTCCAAAAGAGCGCCCAGCGCAGCCGCCGTCAGGCCTTTGCCCAACGACGAGACCACCCCGCCCGTCACGAAGATGTATTTCATCGGTGAGAAATAGGGGCCGCCATGAAAGCGTGACAAGCAAAAGCTGGCCCCACCTCCGCCTCAGCCTAAAAGCCAGTAGGCAAACGCTCCCGTCACCACCGCAAAGACCAGCAGAGCCACCGTGT
>CAMBLN010000059.1 GCA_945868215.1 Opitutus sp. GAS368 | reverse complement strand
AAGCGCCAGCATTTGCTCGCGCGTGTTCATGCTCATCATAATGTCCTTCTTCGGACGGTTCATGGTGTTTCCTTCGGTTGGTGGGTTCCTGTTTCCACCTCACCAACTACCATGATCCGTCTTTTTGCTGAACTTTCCGGACACTACCCAAAAAGGCGCAGAAGACGCAAAAAGGGGAGGAGGGGGAAGGACAGCCTCCTTACCTCGGCTGCTACGCGGAGGGGGGCGCGGCACCCGACCGGGCGGTCGGGTTTACATCGGACGGGGTTAACGCCAGAGGGGGACGAGGGACTCGGTGCGGATCCAGCCGGTTTGGGCGTCGGGGAACTGGAGGCGCGTCCAGCCGAGGAAGGTTTTGTTGGCGAGGGCGATCGTGCCGGCGGAGAGGGACGTGGATTTTTGCGTGTCGAGGTCGGTGGGGATCGAACGGAGCGTGCCGGAGGTGGCGACGACCACGGCGCGGGTGTCGGCGAGCGGGCCGTAGGTGTGGAGGCTGAGCGCCGCGGCGAGGGCGAGGATAAAGGCGGCCGCGCCCAGGGCGGCGCGGAATGACCAATGTCCAATGACCAATGACCAATGGGGGGAGGCGGAGCGTTGGTAGGCGGAGATGAGGGTGAGGGTGAGGGCGAGGGCGCCCAGGAAGGCGGAGGTGAGGAGCAGGATTTGCCAGCGGGTCGGGGAGGCGAGGGAGGCGAGGCGGGCGGTGAGGGTTGCTCGTTGGGCGACTGGGGGCGGGGAAATGCCGGCGGATTTATAGGCGTAGGCGACCGTGTGGCGGACGGACGGATTTTGCGGCTGCTGGACGAAGGCGGCGAGGGCGTGGGCGGCGGCTTCGCCGGGGCGGTTTTGCTGGAGGAGGGAGAGGGCGAGGTTGTGGCGGGCGGACCAGTCGGCGGGAGCGGTTTTGAGGGCGTCGCGCCAGGCGGTTTCGGCGGCGGGGTAGTCGGCGCGGGCGTAGGCGGCCTCGGGTCGCTCACGCTCCCCGCTACTTTCGGCGGCGGACACGACGGTCCGCCCTCCAGGGAGGAGGAACAGGACGAGGGCGAGCAGCGGGAGGAGGTTGCGCGGGAGGAAGAGTTGGAAGGCGGAGAAGGCGGGCGGGCGGCGGGTGGCGAGGGCTTGCAGGGCGCGATTGATCCAGTTGCCGGGGAGATCGGCGGTGCCGTAGAGGGTGCGTTCGGCTTCGGACCATAAAACCGACCACTCCGCGGCGGAACCGCCGCTGGAATGACCAATGACCAATGACGAATGACCAATGTCGGAACGATTCAGGTCGGCGGGGGTGGGGACGGCGGAGGTGAGGCGGAAGAGGATGGCGGTGTCGCGCTGCCAGGATTGGAGGAGGGCGGGTTGGGCGGCGGGCGGGGCGCCGGCGAGTCTTTTCAGTGTATCCAAAAGACGGATATGGGCTTCGCGGAGGGGGCGGTCGGGGTCGGTGAGGCGGGCGCGGCGGAGGGCGAGGATGATCCAAGCGGCCAGCGGCAGCAGGAGGGTCGAAAGGAGGGCGATGAGGACGGCGCGGGAGGAAAGTGGAGGGAGGGAGGCGCCGGCGGGCGGGAGCGGGTCGGGGGGCAAGGCGGAGGGGGAACGTTCAACATACAACGTTGAACGTCCAACATCCAGAGGGTCGGAAGTTGAAGGTTGGAGGTTGGATGTTGGATGTTGAGCGTTGGTGGTTATCCCGGCGGCGGGGGAGATTTTGAGGGTGACGGGTTTGGTGGTGAGCGTCTGGTAGGCGCCGGTGGACGGGTTGAAGACGGTGAAGGAGACGGGTCCGAGAGTGTAGGAGCCGGGTTTGGTGGGGATGAGGACGAGGTCTTCGGTGATGGAGGCTTCGAAGAGGGAGTTGTCTTTGTTGACGCGTTTGGCCTGGGGCTGGACGAGGCTGAAATCCTTGGAGAGGGAACGGGAAGGGAGGCCGGGGATGTCGGGCCAGTTGCCGGTGCCCTCGAGGGTGAGGGTCCAGGTGACGGGTTCGCCGACGGTGGCGGTGAGCGGGACGACCTTGGAGTCGAGGGTGAATTTGCCGACGGCGCCGGTGAAGCCGGCGGGAGCGGGGGCGGGGAGCGGGCGGACGTCGAAGGCGGCGGGTTCGCTGGTGATGGCGAATTGTTCGAGGCTCGGGCGGGCGAAGACGGTGAAGCCGGAGCTACCGGTGGCGAGGTTGACGAGCTGGGTGACGGGCTTGAGGGAGACGGGGCCGGGGGCTTTGGCGAAGGCGCGGGTTTTATAGAGGACGGTGATGCGGGATTCGTTATCGACGACGGTTTCGAGCTGTTCGGGTTTGGCCCACGGTTCGACGACGAGCGGGGCGGGGTCCCACTCGGGGTCGCTGCCGAGCAGGTAGAGGTAGCGACGGCTGACGTTGAGGGAGTAGGCGAGCGGGAAGACCTCGCCGGCCCAGACGCGTCCGACGGGGAGGGTGAAGCGGGATTTGGCGATGTTTTCGAGGGAGAGTCCGGACTGGCCGACGGTGGCGTCGCCGATTTGGAAGGAAGCGGAGGCGACGGGCTGGCGGCCCTTGTCGGTGTCGATTTGGAAGGCGGGGATGGTGACGGGAGTGCGGTCGGTGGGGCGGACGCGGTAAGTGTAGGTGATGGTGCGGGAGCGGGTGGCCTTGCCGTTGATGACGGTGAAGGACGTGCTCTCGGAACGGTTGGGAGGGCTGAAAGTGAGGGTCGGGACGGCGGGGGGCGTGACGGTGCCGGACGGTTCGCAATCCTCGAAGACGAGGCTTAGTTCGCTGAGCTGGTTGAAGGCGAGGGTGCCGGCGCCGGGGGACCAGCGCACGGTCTGGGCATGGGCGTGGGTGGACGCGAAAAAGGCGGCGGCGAGGAGGACGAGGAAAGAGAGAGTTTTAACCACGGATTTCACGGATGGGAACGGAGGACGGAGGCGGAGTTTTTGCCCACGAAACACACGAAAAGACACGAAAGTCGGAAGGGGACTACAGGGTAGGAAGAGGGGAATAGATTAACCACGGATTGCACGGATGGGCACGGATTTGGGAGAGGGTGCGACGGGGCGCGGAAGATCGGGAGAGAACGAGAAGGATTAAGAGAACGAGGACGAAGGAGGTTACCAGTCTTTGCCCTTGGAGGCGGGAGGCTGGGCGGGGCCGGGTTCTTGGAGGAGTTGGAAGAGGCGGGCGGGGGAGTCGCCCTGTTTCACCTGGTCGAGTTTTTGGAGAGGGATCGCGAGACTCGGGTCGAGACGGGCGGGGTCGGTGGAGGCGTCGACGGGGGTGCCGCCGGCTTGCTGCATGTCGGAGGGGGCGGGGGCGGGTTCGGGCTCGCGCGGTTCCTCGCTCCCGCGTGAGGGGTCGGACTTGGGATCGGGTTTGGCGGGGTCGTCCTTCATGTCACCGAAGGCGGATTGGCCGGGGTTGGAGCCGGGTTTTTTTTCGGAGCCGGGGGGCTGGCCATCTTGGGAGGAGTTGGACGTTTGGTTGTCGCCGCCGCTGGATTGAGGGTCCTCGGGTTTGCCGGAGTCGGATTTGTCGTCTTCGGGTTTGGGCTGGTCGGAGGAGTCGCCCTTTTGGCCGGATTTGTCCTCGGACTTGTCGTCGGATTTTTCGCCTTTGTTTTGATCGGGCTTTTTTTCGTCGGGCTTGGACTGATCTTTTTCGGGCGGGGGTTCCTCTTTTTTGGGGAGGAGGGCGTTGAGTTGTTCGCGGAGGGCGGGCCAGTCGGCGGCTTTGGGGTCGAGGGCTTCGCCGGCGGTGACGGCGGCGAGGGCGTCGCGGACGGGGCCCTCGGGGACTTTTTCGCCGGAGGATTGGGTGCGTTGTCCGTAGGTGACGGTGGCGCGGGCGAGTTCGGCGTAGTCGGAGGCGGACGGGTGGTCGCGGGAGGCGAGTCGGCCGATGAGCGTGGTGAGGGGGGCGTCCGTGGCCGAAGGCTCGGCCGCGAATGACCAATGACCAATAACCAATGACCAATGGAGGAGGCAGAGGGTGAAGGCGGCGGTTTTAAGCGGTGAAGTAAGCGGGAGGGGGCGGGGTTTGGGGCGGACGGGGGACTCGCGCCAGAAGCTAAGGAAGGCGAAGGCGAGGGCGGCGGCGAGGGGCCATTGGAAACGTTCGGCGAGACGGATGCGGGAGGTTTCCTTGAACTCGCCGGTGCGGCCCTGCTCCACGGTGGATTCGATGAGGGCGGAGAGATCGACCCAGGAGCTGGCGTCGGTGTAGACGCCGCCGGTTTGTTCGGCGAGGGCGCGGAGGGTGGTGCCGTTGAGCCGGGAGAGGACGACTGCGCCGCGCTCGTCTTTGATGAAGGCGCCGTCGCCGTCGGGGATCATGGCGCCGGTGCCGGTGCCGATGCCGAGACCGAGGACGCGGATGCCCTTGGTTTTGAGATCGGCGACGTGTTTTTGCCAAGAGTCGGACTGGGCTTCGCCGTCGCTGAGGACGATGAGGAAACGGTCGGCGGAGCCGGAGGAGCCGAAGGCGGTGACGGTGGTTTCGATGAGAGCGTCGTAGTTGGTGCCGCCCTCGGGCAGGTAGCCGGGGTCGAGGACGGGCAGGAATTCGCGGAGGATTTCGTAGTCGGAACTGAGCGGGCTTTGCAGGAAGGCGGTGCCGGAGAAAACGACGAGCCCGACGCGTTCGCCTTTGAGCCGTTCGAGGAGACTGGTGATGAGCAGGCGGGCGCGCTCGAGACGGTTGGGTTTTACGTCGTCGGCCAACATGCTGCGGGAGAGATCGAGGGCGATGATGATTTCGCGGGCTTGGTCGAATACGGGTTCATCGAGGCGGCCCCATTGAGGGCGGGCGAGGGCGGCGGTCGCGGCGGCGAGAGCGAGGTAGAGAAACCAGCGGGTGCGGACGGAGCCGCGCCGCTGGAATGACCAATGACCAATGACCAATGACCAATTACGGACTTCGGCTTGCTGAATTTTGGGGTGGGCGGCGGGGGTGATGCGACGACGGCGCAGGTCCCGCACGAGGAGGGCGAGGGGGATGAGCAGGAGCCAGAAGGCGTGGGGCCAGTGGAAGGTCATGGGAGGAAATGACCGATGAAGGAGTGGGATTTTTTAACCACGGATTGCACGGATGGGCACGGATGACCGAGGCGGAGTTGTTGCCCACGAAACACACGAAAAGACACGAAAGCCGGAGAAAGTATCAGACATGGTTTATGGGTTACGGAACACACGGCAGGGATTTTATGGACGGGGATTTCGAGTGGTTAAGAGGCCGGCGAGGAGGAGGGAGGCGAGGGCGGGGATGGCGAGCCAGGGGAAGAGTTCGGTGGTGAGGAGGTAGCTCTTGGACTGGAATTCGATTTTTTGGGAGCGGTCGATGGATTCGAAGGCGGATTCAATGGCCTCGGCGTCGTCGGCCCGGTAGGCGCGGCCGCCGGTGACGTTGGCGATTTCGATCAAGGTGCTTTGGTCGAGATCGGAGGCGACGCGACGATAACCGATTTTTTCGCCCTCCTGGTTGAAGACCGGGAAGGGGACGAGACCGTCGCGGCCGGCGCCGATGGTGTAGACGGGAATGCCGCGGGTCTTGGCGACGGCGGCGGATTGGAGCGGGGCGAGGGCGCCGCGGTTGTTGGCGCCGTCGGTGAGGAGGACGGCGAAGGCGCCCTGGCGGCGGCCGCCCTGTTCACGGGCGGCCTGTTCGAGGCGGGTGAGGGCGAGACCGAGACCGTCGCCGATGGCGGTGCCGTCCTCGATGAGACCGATTTTGAGACGTTCGACCTGCCGGCCGAGCCAGGCGTGGTCGAAGGTGAGCGGGGCGAGGGTGTAGGCGCGTCCGGAAAACACGACGATGCCGATGCGGTCGTTGGGACGCTGGGTGATGAAAGCCTGGATGACGGGTTTGACGGCCTGAAGGCGGTTGATGCGGATGTCGCCCTTTTCGTAATCCTCGGCGAGCATCGAGCCGGAGAGGTCGATCGCGAGCATGATGTCGTAGCCCTCGGTGCGGATTTCGCGTTTGTCCTCCACGCGCTGGGGGCGGGCGAGGGCGGTGACGAGGAGGACGATGCCGAGAATCGTGAGGCCGGCGGGCCAGCGGGAGGCGGAGGTGACGGACGGGCGATACCAGGCGGCGGCGTAGGGGACGAGGAGGACGGGGATGGAACGGCGGCGGCGCAACCAGACGACCGCCGGGATGAGCAGGAGGGCCAAGAGCCAAGCCGGGTCTGCGACCCGGAAATTCCAAATCCCAAAGGACCAAACGCCAAGGACCGGCGGGGAAAATGAAAATCCTAAAAGGGTGGAGGACATTTATGGACGTTTGCAGTCAGCGCGCTTGGCGGGACTGGAAGAAGCGGACGAGGGCGTCGAGACGGTCTTCATCGGTGCCGACTACGAGGCGGGTGAGTGTATTCGGAAACAGGTTACACCAGGCGGAGTCGCGCTGCTCGCGCCACTTGTCGTGGGCGATGCGCTGGGAGGCGGTGTTTTCGAGGGTGACGAGGTGTCCGTCCACGGGATCGTAGGCGGCGAAGGCCTCGCCGGAGGGGAGTTCGCGGTCCCATGGATCGTCGACGCGGAAGCCCATCGGTTGATAGCGGCGGCGCATGACGGCCCAGCCGTCGGGTTCGGGGCGTGGGGCGAAGTCGCCGAGCCAGATGAGGATGCTGTGTTTGGGGGCGGCGCGGGAGAGGAGGCGCCAGGGGATTTGAGATTTAGGATTTGGGATTTGAGATTTGAGCGCCGGCGCCTTTGCGCCGAGCAGAGATGCGGCGGCGTGGAGGATGGGGCCGCGTCCGCGGACGGGCTCGCGGAGGGAGTAGCCGTCGGGCGTGACATGGAGAAAACCGACGCGGTCGCGGTTGACGGCGCCGAGCAGCATGACGAGGCCGGCGAGTTCGAGGAGGGCCTCGCGTTTGGACTGGGTGCCGGAGCCGAACTGGAGCCCGGGGGTGTCCTCGAAGACGATCATCACGGTGACCTCGCGTTCCTCGACGAATTTTTTGCGGTAGGGTTCGCCGAGGCGGGCGGTGACGTTCCAGTCGATGTCGCGGACGTCGTCGCCGAACTCGTATTTGACGACCTGGTCGAACTCCATGCCGCGTCCGCGGAAGGCGGAGCGGTATTCACCGCTCAATACATTTTCCACGGCGTGACGCACGCGCCACTCGAGCCGGCGCAGGAGGGCGAGCGGTGAGGTGGCGGCGATGGTTTCGTTGGAAACTGGGAGGGGGGGCGGCACGGAGGGGACGTATGGGCCGAATAGGACGGCGGGGACCTATGGTGGGAGGATCGCCTGCAAGCAGGCTCCTACACTTCGGAATGTCAGGTCTCGGGGACGGGGGTTTTTTTGAGGACCTCGGCGATGAGGTGGTCGGTGGTGATTTCCTCGGCCTCTGCTTCGTAAGTGAGGCCGATGCGGTGGCGGAGGACGTCGGGGGCGATCTCCTGAACGAGGCCCGGGGAGACGTAGTCGAGTCCGCGAATCCAGGCGAGCGCGCGGGCGGCCTGGTAGAGGGCGAGCGAGGCGCGCGGGGAGGCGCCGAAGGACAGGTAGCGTTTTTTGCCGGGGGCGGGCGCGGCGAGGTCGCGGGTGGCGCGGACGATGGCGAGGATGTAGCCCTGGAGGGCGGGGGAGAGGTGGACCTTGTCGACCTCGGTGCGGAGTTCGAGGAGTTCATCGCCGTTGGCGACGGCGGCGAGGGCGGGCTGGCGGGTGACCTGGCCCCAGCGCTGCATCATGAGGGCCTCTTCGTCGAGGGACGGATAATCGACGATGAGTTTGAAGAGGAAACGATCGGTCTGAGCCTCGGGGAGCGGGTAGGTGCCCTCTTGCTCGACGGGGTTCTGCGTGGCCATGACGAAGAACGGACGCGGGAGCGTGTGGGTGTGGCCGCCGATGGTGACTTGGCGCTCCTGCATGGCTTCGAGTAGGGCGGACTGGACCTTGGCGGGGGCGCGGTTGATTTCGTCGGCGAGGACGAGATTAGCGAAGATGGGACCGCGGTGGGGAGTGAAGTGTCCGTCCTTGGGGGAGAAAACCATGGTGCCGACGACATCGCTGGGGAGGAGGTCGGGGGTGAACTGGATGCGTTCGAATTGGACGCCCAGGGCGGTGCCGAGGGATTTGATGAGGAGGGTTTTCGCGAGGCCGGGCATGCCCTCGAGGAGGACGTGGCCGTTGGCGAGGAGGGCGACGAGCAGGCGCTCGACGACGGCATCCTGGCCGATGACGGCTTTGCCGATTTCGTCGCGGAGTTTTTGGGACCAAGTGGGACCGGTGATCATTGGGATGAGGAAAAGGGGATTTTTTTAACCACGAAACACACGAAATACACGAAAGAGAGAGCGGAGATACAGAGGAGAGATGGGTGGGACTCGCTTGCGGGGAAAGTGTTTCGTTGAGAGAAAGGCGGGACTGTGGATTTACCATCTCAAATTCAGGAGCGGTTGGATGCGCTCGGCGTGCTGGCGGCCGATGTGGAGGAACGGTTTGTGCGCGGATCGGGGCCGGGCGGGCAGAAGATCAACAAGACTTCGAGCACGGTGTGTTTGAGGCATGGGCCGACCGGGGTGGAAGTGCGGTGCCAGAAGGAGCGTTCGCAGGCGGCGAACCGGGTGACCGCGTGGGAAGAGTTGTGCGCAAAGCTGGAAGGGAAATTGCGCGCGGCGGAACTGGTGCGGCAGCAGGCGGTGGCGAAGGCGCGGCGGACAAACCGTAAGCGGAGTGCGCGGCAGAAGGCGATTTTGGTGGAAGGGAAACGGAGCCGCGCCGCCCTCAAGGCGGGGCGGCGCGGAATGACCAATGACCAATGACCCGAGGGCGGACGGGTTATTTTTTGCGGCGTTTGACGCGCCAGATCACGAAGGGGGTGGCGAGGGCGGCGAGGAAGCCGGCGTAGAGGCCGACGGGTGTTTCGATCGAGCTGACATCGCGGCCGAAGAGCTTGATGACGTTGTTTACGCCGCCCCATACAAAAAAGAAGACGACGAACATGACCGCGAAGACGACGTGCACGGGCATCTCGTCGATGATGTGCACGATCAATCCGGAGGATTCGGAGTGCGGGATTTTCGGGCGGTCTTTTTCGGGGGGATAGTCGGACATGGGAACGGGAACGGCCTCACGCAAGGTGAGGCCCTATATTAAGTGGAGTGGCGGCGGTAGGTGACGAGGTAGCGGGCGCTAGCGGGGGAGGTTTTGAAATCGGAGGGGGAGGTGCCGTCGAGGCCGTAGCAGATGCGGAGGCGGTCGCCGGCGAGTTGGTAGATGGCGGTGATCACGCGGCCGGCGTTGGGGCCTTTTTGCGCGGTGAGGTGGAGCGTGGTCTCCGTGTGTGTGAACGTGCCGCAGTCGTAGGGTTCGCCGCCGAAGTGCACGGCGTAGTCGGTGGCGGTGAGGTGGAACTCCATGCGCTCAAGGGCGAGGGCGGGCGCGGGTTGTCCGTCGAGTTCGGCGCGGACGGGAAGCCATTTTCCGGGGAGGCTCATGGGAGGAAGAAGTTGGGTTTTTTAACCACGGATTGCACGGATGGACACGGATACGGAGGGCGGAGTTGTCGCCCACGGAACACGCTGAATACACGGAAGAGTTTTAACCACGAAACACACGGAATACACGAAAGGGGAATTTAGACGGACAGCCTCGTTACCTCGGCTGCTACGCGAGGATCAGGATTCTTCGGAGGGGGCGGGGAGGGATTTTTTGGCGCGGGCGCCGAGTTTTTTGAGGTCTTCGACCTGGGCGAGCAGGTTGCCCTTGCCGGACTTCAGTTTGTTCATGGCGGCGTCGTAGCTCTCGCGGGTGCGGCCGAGCTGGAGGCCGATGGACTCGAGGTCGTCGATGAGGCCGGCGAATTTATCGTAGAGGGCGCCGCCGCGGTCGGCGATGGCCTGCACGTTTTTCGTCTGGCGGTCTTGTTTCCACAAACTGGATACAGTCTTGAGCGTGACGAGCAGGGTGGGCGCGGTGCAGAGGATGACGCGGCGGTCGAAGGCCCATTCGTAGAGGGACGAATCGGTTTCGAGGGCGAGGGTGAAGGCGGACTCGAGCGGGACGAACATGAGCACGTAGTCGGGGGTGACGAGTTTGCCGGTGTCCTCGTATTTTTTGGCGGAGAGTTGCTCGACGTGCGTGCGGACGGCGCGGGCGTGTTCGATGACGGCGGAGGCGCGGGTCGCGTCGTCGGGGGCGTTGACGGCGCGTTCGTAGGCGAGGAGGGAGACCTTCGAGTCGATGACGAGATGGCGGGTGTCGGGCAGACGGAGGATGACGTCGGGGCGGAGGCGGCGGCCGTCGTCGGTGGTGAGCGACTCCTGGGTGAGGTAGTCCTCGCCCTTGATGAGACCGGCGGATTCGAGGAGCCGTTCGAGGATGAGTTCGCCCCAGGCGCCGCGGGCCTGCGACTGGCCCTTGAGGGCGGTGGTGAGGGCGTGGGCCTCGGCGGTGATGGTGGTGTTGAGGAGGCGGAGCTGCTCGATCTGGGCCTTGAGTGCGGCGCGGTCGTCGCTCTCGGTTTTGTAGACGGTGTCCACGCGCTGGCGGAAATCGACGAGCTGCTGGCGCAGCGGGTGGAGCAAGGCTTCGACCTGGGTTTTGTTGTGGTCGGTGAACTTGGCGGATTTTTCGTCGAGGATTTTGGCGGCGACGGCCTGGAACTCGGTCTGGAGGGTGGTCTTTAATTTTTCGGCGTCGGCGAGGTAGCGGGCGGCGAGAGTTTCGCGTTCGGCGAGACGCTGGTCGGCGGCGACGAGCTGGGCGGCCTGCTGGGAGCTGAGGGCGAGGAGGCGGGAGCGCTCGGCCTCGGCGGAGGCGAGGGCGGAGTCGAGACGGGCGACGTCGGTGTCGCGGGCGCGGAGACGTTCGCCGAGACGGGCGTTGAGGTAGAACCAGGCGCCGGCGGCACCGGTGGCGAGGGCGAGAAAGACGTAGAGCCAAGTCACGCCGGTGAGCGTGGGGCGGGCGGGGGCGCGGTCAATCCTGACGCGGGAGATAGAGTGTGACGGTGGTGCCCTCGCCGAGGCGGGTTTTGACGTGGAGGAAGCCGCCGTGGGTTTGCACGAGGCGGGAGACGATGGCGAGGCCGAGGCCGGTGCCGCGTTCGGCCTTGGTGGTGAAGTAAGGCTCGAAGATGCGGGCGAGGGTTTCGGGAGGGATGCCGGTGCCTTGATCAAGCACGCTGATGCTGATGACTCCGCCGGTGTGCTTGAAGGCTTCGCGCCCAAGGAGGACCTCGGAGTCGTGATCGAGGGCGGGGAAAACGGGGGCGTGGTCGAGGTTGTCGGCGACGACCCAGACGGTCTGTTTGCGATCGGTGCTTTGGAAGGCGTTGATCGTGAGATTGAGGAGAATCTGGATGAAATCGGTGGCGTCGATGCGCGGCAGGACGTCGATTTCGAGCGGTTTGACGGAGAGACGGTTGAAGCGGACCTCGGGGTGGGCCTTGAGGAGGGATTGCAAGTCGGCGAGCACCTGGTTGAGCGGCAGCTGGCGCCCGGGGATGTCGCGGTTGTGGATGAAACGCAGGTAGCGGGTGGCGATGGCGGAGCAGGTGGAGACCTGTTTGCCGATGTATTCGAGGCTGGAGCGGACCTTTTCGAGATCGTCGCCGTGGAGGAAGGCGACGTTTTTCAGTCGTTCCTCGAGGAGCTGGACATAGCCGCTGATGACGGTGAGCGGGTTGTTGATGTCGTGGATGACGCCGGCGTAAATCTCGTTGGTGGTGCGGGCCATTTCCTCGCGGAGGGCGATGTCGCCGAGACGGCGGTTGAGATCCTGAAGACGCTCGGTGGTGGAGGCGACGGTATCGGCGATCTTGCGGAGGTGAAGGGCGCGGGCGGCGGCCTCGCGGATGGTGGAAAGATCGAACGGCTTGCTGAGGTAATCGCAGGCGCCGAGACGGAGGGCCTGGCGGGCGGTTTCGAGCGTCTCGTAGGCGGTGAGCATGATGACCTCGATGCGCGGGTCGATGCGCTTGAGATCCTGGAGCACCTCGATGCCGGTGCTGCCGGACATGCGGATATCGAGGATGGCGATGTGGACGACGTGGTCGCGGGCGTAGGCGACGGCTTTTTCGCCGCTCTCGACGGTCTGGACGTTGAATTCGTTGCGAAAGACCATGCGCAGGGACTGGCGCGGGCCCTCCTCGTCATCGACCACCAGCAAGGTGAATTTCCGGTTTTGCAGGGCGGTGGTCGGGTCGGCGAGGGCGGTCTCAGAATTCATAAGCAAACGAAGTGGAGATGGCGTGGTAGCGGTTGCGATAGGTGCCGTCACCGGTCTGGCCGGCGGGGAACGAACCGGCGGGCGATGAGGGCGATGAGCCGGGCGTTGGACGTGGCGATCTCGGTGCGCTGGGCGGCGAGGATCTGGGTGAAGTCCTCGATGAGGGCGAGGGCGGGCTGGGGGAGGCGGCGGTCGGTGTTGGGGAACGGAATGAGGCTGACGCGGAAGGTGCGTCCCGGATGGTGGGCGGACGTGATGAAGAACGGCTCGGCCAGCACGCCCTTTTCGGACAAGTCGTGAAGGGCGGACGCGAGGGCGGCGGGAAGCTCGGTGAATTCGACATGGGCTTCGAGACGTGCGCCGCCGCGGAGAAATTCAAGAAAGGCGCGGTTGGCGTGAAGGACGGTGAGGTCGGCCCCGATGACGAGGCTGCCGGAAGTGATGGCGCCGAGGACATCGGAGAACAACCGGTGGCTGGCGGAGAGTTGGTGATGCAACCAGCTGTTTTTTACGGCGAGGCCGAGTTCTTCGAGGAGGTGATAGACGAGCTGGAGTTCGCCGTCGGTGAGCGGACCGCCGGTGACGCGGCCGCCGATCAAGGCGACGCCGAGGGTGCGCTCGCGGTCGTTGATGGGCAGGGCGACCTGGCAGCCGAGAATCTCGAATTCGCGGCGGATCTTGGGGTCTTCGGAGAGCAAGGCGTTGGCGCCGCCGGTGTCGATACGGACGATTTGCGCGCTGCGGATGATCTGCTGGCCGATGCCGGAGCGGCGGGACAATTCGATGCACTCGATGAGATCGTTGGACACACCGACTGCGGCGACGGCGGAAAGACGGTCTTTGCCGCGCAAGTCGGGAGGTTGCGAAGGCGTGGCGGCGGGCGGGGATTCGAGGAAGATGGCGATGCGGTTGACGCTGAGAATCTCGCGCAGCTTCAGGACGAAGTGCTGGGTGAAAAGTTTGTAGTCGAGGGAGTAGCCGAGCACGCGGGAGAAGTCGCGCAGCACCTCCAGCGAGGAAGATTGAAACGGTGTGGCGGTATTGGTGGTGGCGGTGCGGGCGGGAGCGGCGACGGGGGATGAGCCGGCGGCGACCAGCCGGCGGGTGGCGGTGTTGAAGGCGGACAACGTCACCGGGGCGCGCAGCACGAGATCGGCGCCGGCGGCGTAGGCGCTGTCCTCGGCAACGGAGGAGGCGTCCGTGGTGATGAAGACGAGCGGAACGGGCCCGGCGGCGGCGCGGAGGGCGGGGATGCGGGAGGCGGGCGGTTCGCCGGCGGTGTCGATGACGGCGACCAAATCGAATATTCCCGTGGCGAGCAGCGGACCGGCGGTGGCGAGATCATCCTTGCGGACAAGTTTATGATCGGGCGAAGCGGCGAGGGGGGCGGCGCAGGCGGAGGCCTGCGATTCCTCTGCAATTAAAAGAAGATGGATCACAGCTGGTGGGCATCTTGACCTCAACGGACGCGGGCGAGGCAACAGGAAACTCAGCCAACATCGCGGGAGCGATGAAATTTTTGAAAGAGCGTTGTTGTCATGCATCCGTGATTTGAAAGGAACCACACCGCCGCGAAACGCCGTCACATGATTGATCCCGCCTCCCCTGTTCCGGTTCAGAGCGAACTGGTTTTTTATCCAAGCCGCACCGGAACCAAGCTGGCGGCGTATATCGACCGGGCGACGGAGCCGCAGTCCGGCACGGCGCGCTTCATCGTCATGTCGCCGAAGTATGGCGAGACGAAGAAGAACAACCTGCAGCTCGCGTATTTCCTCGCGGCGAACGGGTTCACGGTGCTGCGGTTCGATTTCTCCTGCCATTTCGGCGAGAGCGACGGGGAGATGCTGGATTTTACCCTGCCGGCGGCGGTGGAGGACACGCTGGCGTCCATCGATTATCTGGAGACGCAGCACCAGGCGAAGAGCGTGACCCTGCTGGCGAGCAGCCTGTCGGCGCTGACGGCGTTCCGCGCGGTGGAGCGGGACGCGCGTATCGATCATTTGGTTACAATGGTCGGCGTGGTCGATCTCACCTACACCCTGGTGAAGGTGTATCAGGACGACCTGATCGGCGGCTACATCAACGGCCGCCGCTACGGCGTGCTCGATATCCTCGGGCACGAGGTGAACATGGACCACTTCTTCGAGGTGACGATCGTGGAGAACATGCACACGCTCGACGGGACGAAGGCGGCGATGAAGGCGGCGCGGTGCCCGGTTTCGTTTTTTCCGGCGGACAACGACGCGTGGGTGCGGATCGAGGACGTGGAGGCGGTGGCGGCGTGCGCGGCGCGGGCAAAGGTTTACCCGATCGAAGGGGCGATGCATGAAGTGCGCGAGAACCAGGACGCGGCGGAGAAGACGATGCGGTTGCTCGTCGCGGTGTGCCGCGAGCAGAGTTTTCCCGGTCCGTTCACGCCGGCGGAGGCGCGCGTGCCGGATAAAAAGGCGATCTTTGCGCAGAACAAAATCGAGCGCGACCGCCTGCGCCGGGCGCGTCCGGTGAAAGAGGAAGAGGACGCGTTCTGGGGCAAATACCTGGAGAAATACCGCGTGATGGAGAAGATGGACGACTACCAGCAATACCTCGACCTGGTCGGGGAGCTGCTCGGGCGTTTCAAGGACGGGGAGATCGTGCTGGACGCGGGATGCGGCAACGGACTTTTCGGCGTGTGGGTGGTGCGCGAGCTGTTGCAGCGGCAGGCGACGAAGTTCGAAGTGCCGCCCCTGTATTTCGGGATGGATCTGACGGACAGCGGACTGAGTGACGCGGTCGGAAAACATGCGGCGACCAAAGTGAAGGTGGCGGCGCTGCCGTTGAAGCAGGCGGGATCGGTCGAGCTGCTGTATTCGCGCGTGGACCTGGATTTTTTCGGGTCTACGGAAGTGCCGCCGGAGGAGATCGTGCACATCGCGGACAACACCTTCGACAAGATCGCGTGCAGTCTGCTGCTGTCGTATTTGAAGTCGCCGGAGCGGTTGCTGAAGCAACTGCACCGCGTGATAAGGCCGGGCGGGCGGATCATGATCTCGAGCATGAAGCCGTTTTGCGACCTCTCGTCGATCTACCGTGATTTCGTGGAGCAGAAGGCGTCGAACCACGACATCGAGTCGGCGCGCGAGCTGTTGCGGGCGGCGGGGGCGATCAAGGTGAAGCAGGAGCAGGGGTATTATGCGTTTTTCAGTTCGGAGGAGCTGACGGAGCTGCTGACGAAGGCGGGCTTCGGGCGGGTGCAGTGTTTCACCTCGCTGGGCAATCAAGCCTGCGTGGCGGTCGCGACCAAGTGATCATCTACTGCATCGTCACGGCATTCCTGAACGTTCTCGCGAGCGTTCTGCTGGGGCTGTCGGTTTTGTTCAAGGACCTGAAGCGGCGGGAAAACCACCTGTTCGCGTGGTTCACGGCGAGTTTCGCGGCGTGGTCGTTTTTTTATATTTTGTGGCAGCTGGCGGGGAACGCGGAGGAGGCGCTGACCTACACGCGGTTGCTGACGGGGGTGTCGATCTACATCCCGGTAACGTATTTTCATTTTGTGTCGCGGCTGGCGGGAAAGTCGGGGCGGGTGGAGATCGCGGCGGGATACGCGGCTGCGCTGGGGTTGAGTTTTTCGATGATGACGCCGCATCTGGTGCGGTCGGTGGAGCCGCTGATGATGTTTCCCTACTGGCCGAAAGGCGGTGTATTGTTTTATCCCTACATCATCACCTTCGCGTATTTCACGGTGCGGGCGTGGACGCGGCTGATCGGGGCGTATCGGGAGGCGGTTTACTGGCGGAAGAAGCAGCTCGGTTACGTGTGTGTGTGCACGGTGGTGGGCTGGGTGGGAGGGCTGACGAATTTCCTGCTGTGGTTCGACATTCCGGTGCCGCCGGTGGGCAACGGGCTGGCGTTGGTTTACATCATCGGGGTGAGCTACGCGATGATGCGGTTCCGGCTGGCGGACATGGACCAGTTCCTGATCAAAGGGGCGGCGTATCTGTGTTTCGTAGCGGGGGTGGCGTTGTTGTATCCGCTCATTATCGCGGGGCTGAGTGCGTTGTCACCGGCGGCGATGCCGGAGCTTGCGTTGGCGACGCCGTATGTGGGGGCGTTTTTGGTGACGCTGACACTGGTATGGGCGAGTCCCCGTTTCCGGCGACGGCTGGAAAGCGTGCTGGAAGACCGGGCGCTCGGGGCGGACCGCCAAGGGTTGAGCGAGCACATCCGGAGGATTTCGCTGATCGCGGATCCGGCGAAGCTTTACCGGGAGACCGTGGAGGTGGTTTCGCAGGGACTGGAAGTGCCGCGGGTGGCTATTTACTGCCGAACAGAGCAGGTGGCGGCATATCAGTTCTGCGCGGGGGTGGGGTTTCCCGACGAGTGGGTGAAACGCGGGCCGTTGAAGGATAAGGACTGGATCATCCAGAAGGCGCAGGCGGCGGGGACGGTGACGGTGATGTATGAGCTGGAGAAAGGCGGCGACTGGCGCGACTTGGAGGCGGTGCGCAAGGAGTCGGGCATCGAAGTGGTGGTGCCGATCAAGGCGGACAGTGTGTTTTTCGGCGTGATGGTGTGCGGTGCGCGGCAAAACCACCGGCTGTATTCGGACCTGGCGATTTCACTGCTGGAGACGATCGGGTTGCAGATCGGGCTGACGCTCCGCTCGCGTCAGATCGAGCGTCAGGCGAACCAGACGGAGAAGTTGATCTCGCTGGGGACGCTGGCGGCGGGGCTGGCGCACGAGCTGAGGAATCCGCTGGTGTCGATCCGGACCTTCGGCGCGTTGATCGAGGAGCAAGGCGGGGACGCGGAGTTCCGGAAAGAGTTTCGCGGGGTGGTGGAGCGCGACGTGAACCGGATCGGATCGATCATCGACCACGTGGCGGCGTTTGCGGAGAACGCGCAGGTGAAATTCGCGCCGGTGCAGTTGATCGAAGTGATCCGCGGCGTGCATGACATCGCGCGAACGGAGTTCACGAAGGCGAACGTGAAGCTGGAGATCGCGGAGGCATCGATGCCCGATGTGGCGGCGAATTACGGACAGTTGATCCAAGTGTTTTTAAATCTGTTTCAGAACGCGATCCAGGCGATGGAAGACCAGAAAGAGCCGCGCATCGACGTGGGATTTGATCTGGTCAAACCCGCGCATGGCGGACGGGCGGTGCAGGTGACGATCCATGACAACGGGCCGGGGATCGACGAGACGGTGCGGGCGCGGATCTTCGATCCCTTTGTGACGACGAAGGCGACGGGCGAGCCTGGCAAGCGACGCGGCATGGGACTCGGGCTGGCCATCGTGAAACGGATTGTGGACGGCCACGGCGGATCGATAGATGTTGTCAGCCAACCCGGGCGCGGCACGACGTTTTTTGTGCAGATCCCGTGTATGGAATTTCCGAAATGAGCACCACCGTATCGACTGTTTCCTCTGTGCGCACGTTGTCCGGCCCGGCGGCGTTGCGCGCGCTGGCCGAGGCGTTCGCGCACATCGCGGACTTCCGTCCGTTTGTGGAGATGCTGGAGGCGAGCGTGGGCAAGGCGGCGTTTTTCGACCGGGCGGAGATCACGTTGACGGACGGGGCGGCGCCGGCTCCGGAAGGATTCACGGGCGGGCCGTTCACGCTGCCGATCACGGGTGCGGAGGAGCTGCACGGCGTGTTGAAAGTGGCCTCGCCGGGCCGGGTGTTTGGTCCGGAAGATCTGCATCTGATGGCGGCGCTGGCGGGCGTGCTGGCGGCGGTGATGGATCACGCGAAACGGCACGGGGAGACGCGGCGGAATCTGGAAGTGTTGAAATTTTTGCTGAATCTGGCGCCGGTCGGAATGGTGGCGCTGGATGGCGACGGACGCGTGCTGGCGGCGAACGACGTGGCGTATCGCTGGCTGGGCGCGGAGTCGGCGGCGGCGCTGGCGGAGCGGCTGGCGCCGGAGACGCTGGGGGCGGACTGGCGGGCGGCGACGGCGTTTCATTTTCAGGCGGACGGGAAGTTGATTTATGCGGAGGCGCGGGCGCACGGCGCGGAGACCGGTGAAGGAGCGGCGAGGGTGTATGGACTGGTGCTGGCGGATCTGGGCGCGGAGCAGATGCGGCTGGCGGACGGGTTACAGCGCGAACTGTATCGCGGCCGGTGGCTGGGGAGACCGGTGGCGCTGGTGGTGGCGGAGACGGACAACGTCGCGGGCGGAGTGCTGGCGGGGCTGCCGGCGCTGCGCGAGGCGTTGCGCGAAGGCGAGACGGCGGGGCCGCTGAATGCGTTGCAACTCGGACTGGTGATCGCGGGTGCGGACGAGGCGGGGGCGCTGGGGAGGTTGCGCGAGTTGCGGGAAAAACTGCCGGCGGCGGGGCTGAGACTCGGGCTGGCGGCCGGGGCGGGTGCGGATGCGGCGACGGTGATCGCGGGGGCGCGCGCGGCGTTAAAACCGGCGGAGAGCGTGTTGCGGCGGACGCTGTTGCTGCACGACGATTAACCGGCGGTGAACGACATGCTGGAGATGGTGCTCGGGAGGCGTTTTCACATCGTGAAAAGCACGCACATCGCGGAGACGGAGGAACTGTTGCGCACGCGGACCTTCGACGGGATTTTTACGGAGATCGAACTGCGCAACGGCGCGAGCGGGATCGAGCTGGCGAGACTGGCGAAGCGCTTGCAGCCGGGTATACGGCCTTATTTTACGACGGTGGCGCACACCGAACGGCTGGCGGGACTGGATGCGGACCTGGCCGACCACGTGGTGCTGCGGAAGCCGTTTGATCTCGTGCGGCTGGATGAAGCGGTGCGGGCGACGCTGGTGTGAGGTTCGGAGCGCGAGCAAGTGGCGGACTGTCGCTTCGCTCGAAACGCGGCCTAAGTGGGGCCTACATGCGGAATGCGGGGGACTGGCGCGCGGGGTCAGGGATTGGCGCGCGTGAATTCGAGCCGGAGAGGTTTTTCGCAGATGAACAG
>CAMBLN010000058.1 GCA_945868215.1 Opitutus sp. GAS368 | reverse complement strand
GGGCGAGCTGTTGTTGGCGAACTTCGAGGTCCAGTCTTTCGCGACGAGCTTGTTGTCGGCGAGGAGCTGGACATCGCCCACCTGGTTGAAGGTGACGACGTCGGCCTTGAGACCTTCGAGGATGGAGCGGGCCTGGCGGGAAGAGCCGGCGTGGGATTGTTTGATGACGAGATCGCCGCCGCCGGAAGCCTTGTAGGCGGGGATGAAGGCGGCGTTCACATCGGCGAAGAGTTCGCGCGAGATGTCGTAGGAAGCGTTGAGGATTTCGGTCTGGGCGGAGGCCGAGAGCGCAAGGGTGACGGCGAGGCCAAGCGTAAGGAGGCGTTTCATGGAGGATACGGGAGTGTCAGTTGCTGTGCTGATGGATCAGCCTCCGGTCGTCCGGCGGGCCTAAAAGGAATGGTTATATGAAAAACACGCAGCGTGGCGGTGTGCGGGCGGCACGTGCGCCGTGGCTGCGAAATTGGAGGCGGGGGTTGGAATCGTTCCGGGCAAAGCCCGAAGCATTTCACCATCTCGTAGGGCGATTGCGGCGCCGGGCCTTCCCACTTGGCTACCCCGCCGGGGCGGATCGTTCTCGTTCTCTTACTCTTACTCGTTCTCTCAATCAAACAGGTCGAGAATGAGAACGAGAACGATGCAAGCGTGGCTCAGGCGGTGACGGGAACCGTGAGAAGGTCGCTGATGTTGTCGCTCTCGACATCGACATCGGCGAACAACCACGAGGACAGGTAGCGCTCGGTGGAGGACGGGACGATCACGACGATCTTCTTGCCCTTGTTCTCGGGACGCTTGGCGATTTCGAGGGCGGCCCAAATGGCTGCGCCGGAGCTGATGCCGACCGGGATGCCGTCGAGCTTGATGACCTGCTTGGAGATCGGACCGGACTGGTCTTCCTTCACCTGGATGATCTCGTCGATGATCTTGGTGTTGAGGACGGCGGGAACGAAGCCGGCGCCGATGCCCTGGAGCTTGTGCGGGCCGGGGTTGCCGCCGGAGAGGACGGGCGAACCGGCGGGCTCGACGGCGACGATCTTGACGGAAGGATTCTTCGCTTTGAGGACTTCACCGACGCCGGTGATGGTGCCGCCGGTGCCGACGCCGGAGACGACGAAGTCGACCAGACCGTCGGTGTCGTTCCAGATTTCCACGGCCGTGGTGGCGCGATGGATGGCGGGATTGTCGGGGTTGGCGAACTGCTGGAGAATGACGCTGTTGGGGATCTGCTTGGTGAGCTCCTCGGCTTTGGCGATGGCGCCCTTCATGCCCTTCGGTCCTTCGGTGAGGACGAGCTTGGCGCCGAGGATCTTGAGGAGCTTGCGGCGCTCAAGGGACATCGTCTCGGGCATGGTGAGGATGAGCTTGAGGCCCTTGGCGGCGGCGACGAAGGCCAGCGCGATGCCGGTGTTGCCAGACGTGGGCTCGATGAGCGTGGTGTCCTTGTTGATGCGGCCGGACTTGAGGGCCTCCTCGATCATGTTGTTACCGATGCGGTCCTTGACGGACGACAGCGGGTTGAAGAACTCCAGCTTGAGGAGCACTTCGGCGACGGCGCCGTGAGCGGCGGCGGTGCGGTTAAGGCGGACGAGGGGCGTGTTACCGATGGTCTCGGTGATATCGTTGTAGATGCGGGCCATGATGGATGTTTGGGTTAGGGAGATTATTGAGGATGTCCCCACGGGAAGTGGGGGCAAATGGTATGTCGGAACGTCAGATTCCGCGGCCGGCGTCCAAGGTGGCGGGAATGGCGTCGTCGGTGGCGACGTCGCGTTCGGAGAACGCCCCGGCGGGGAAGAGGCGGATATGGCGGAATACCACCCAGACCTCGTCGCCAACCTGCAGGCTCAGCTCGGCCAAACGGACGCGGGAGAGTTCGGCATCGATGGTCTCGCCGTTGTCGGCGCGGATGAGGGCGATGCGTCCGTAGTTGCCGGCTGAAAACACATGCTGGACGCGCACGCGGATGCCGTGTTCGCCGTGGTAGTCGCGCTGGATGTCCACGTCGTGGGGACGAACATAGAGCACGTCGCTGCCGGCCCCGTGCAACGGATGGCCGAGCGCGGCGAAGCGGTTCACGTTGCCCAAAAATTCGATGACGAACGGAGTCGAAGGACGGTCGTAAACCTCCTGGGGAGTCCCGACCTGTTCGATCTTGGCGTTGTTCATCACGACGACCTCGTCGGCGAGTTCAAGGGCCTCCTCCTGGTCGTGCGTGACGAAAATCGTGGTGATGCCGATCTCGCGCTGAAAGTGGCGGAGCCAGCGGCGGAGGTCTTTGCGCACGCGGGCGTCGAGGGCGCCGAAAGGCTCGTCGAGGAGGAGCACCTTAGGTTGCACGGCGAGCGCGCGGGCGAGTGCGACGCGCTGGCGTTGTCCGCCCGAAAGCTGCGTGGGGAAGCGGTTGCCGAGGTCTTCGAGCTGGATGAGCTTGAGCAGTTCTTGGACGCGGGCGTCGATTTCCTTTTGCGGCGGACGCTCCTTGCGCGGGCGGACGGTGAGGCCGAAGGCGATGTTCTGCGCCACGGTCATGTGGCGGAAGAGCGCGTAGTGCTGGAACACAAAGCCGACGCCGCGCTTGCCTGCGGGAGTCTCGGTGACGTCCTCGCCGTGGAACTCGATGCGTCCGCTGCCCTCATCGGCGAATTCGAGGCCGGCGATGATGCGCAGCAGCGTGGTCTTGCCGGAGCCCGAGGGGCCGAGCAGCGCGACGAGTTTGCCGGCAGGCACGTTGAGTGAGACGCCCTCAAGCGCGGTGTAGGCGCCGAAGGTTTTTTTGATGTTGGTCGCGATGATGGACATGCTGAGCGAAGTAGTGGGTAGCGAGTAGCGGGTAGTGAGTAGGCGAACCCGATCAGGCGTGGGTGCGGGAGTGTCGCCACTCGATGAAGGACTTCAGGACGAGGGTGACGATGGCGAGTAGGGCGAGGAGCGAAGCCACGGAGAAGGCGGCGGAAAATTGGTATTCGTTATAAAGAATTTCAACGTGGAGCGGCATGGTATTGGTCTCGCCGCGGATGTGACCGGAGACGACCGAGACGGCGCCGAATTCACCCATCGCGCGGGCGTTGCAAAGAACGATGCCGTAGAAAAGCCCCCACTTGATATTAGGCAACGTAACGCGCCAGAAAACCTGCCAGCCGCCGGCCCCGAGGGTGACGGCGGCGTATTCCTCGTCGGTGCCCTGCGCCTGCATGAGCGGAATGAGTTCGCGGGCGACAAAGGGGAACGTGACGAAGATGGTGGCTAGGATGATGCCGGGCGTGGCGAAAATGATTTTGAAGTCCTTTTCGACGAGCCACTGCTGAAGCCAGGGGAACCACGGATTCTCGGCGTTGATGTAGTGACCCAGCCAGCCTTGCAGTCCGAAAACGAGGACGAAAATCAGACCGGCGATGACGGGGGAAACCGCGAAAGGGAGGTCGATGAGCGTGATGAGCACGCTTTTGCCGCGGAAGGAAAACTTGGTGATGCACCACGCGGCGGCGACACCGAAGACGACGTTGGCCGGAACGGCGACGAGCGTGGTGATGAGCGTGAGACGAATGGCGGCCAGCGCGTCGGGATCGATGAACGACGCGAAAAAGACGGCCCAGCCTTTGCGCAACGCCTCGGCGAAAACCGCACCAAGCGGGAGCAGCACGAAACCGGCGAGGAACAGCAGCGCCACGCCGGTGAGCGTCCAGCGCACCCAGTCGGAGTCACGGGTCGCTCGCGTTGTGTGCGTGCGAGGACCGGCTTTGTTGAGGGAAGAAACAGCGGAAGCCATGGCGGTTTAGATCTTGTGATGGCGACGCGACCACTTCTGGAGCAGGTTGATGAGCAGCAGCAGCACGAACGAGGCGATCAACATGACGACGGCGATGGCGGTCGCGCCCTGGTAGTCGTATTGCTCGAGCTTGGTTATGATGAGCAGCGGGGTGATTTCGCTGTGCATGGGCATGTTGCCGGCGATGAAGACGACCGAACCGTATTCACCGAGGGCGCGGGCGAAGGCCATCGCGAAACCGGTGATGAGCGCGGGGGCGAGTTCGGGCAGGATGACGCGGCGGATCGTCTGCCAACGCGTCGCGCCGAGCGTGGCGGACGCCTCCTCCAACTCGGGTTCCATCTCTTCGAGCACCGGCTGGAGCGTGCGCACCACGAAAGGCAGTCCGATGAACGTGAGCGCGATGAAGATGCCGGGGCGGTCGAAGGCGATTTTCAGGCCGAGCCACTCGGCCCAGTTGCCCCACGGTATCCATTGTTCCAAGCGCCCCACCCCGCCGGCCCAGAGCGGTTCGAGGAAACCGGCCCAGCCGTTGCGAGCGTAGATCGCGGTGAGCGCGATGCCGGCGACGGCGGTGGGCAACGCGAAGGGAAGATCGACCAACGCGTCCACCACGCGTTTTCCGGGGAACGGATAACGCACCAGCACCCACGCGACGATGAGTCCGAAGAACGCGTTGACCGCCGCGGCGAGGAACGAGATGCCGAAGCTCACCCGATACGACGCCAGCACGCGCGGCGAGGCCACGGCATCGGTGAACTCGGACCAGCTCATGGCCGAGGTCTTGATGAACGCAGCCGAAAGCGGAATCAGCACGATCAGGCTCAGGTAGAATACCGTGAACCCGAGCGAAAGTCCGAAGCCGGGGAGTATGGTGCGTGCGGTGCGGGTGGACATTACAGGTTGATGGAATGGGCGAGAAACACGCGGTATTCGTCGAGAACGGTTTCGATGGCGACGAGCGTGGCGTTGATTTGCAGATCGATCGGCGCGAGCGCCGGGGTTTCGAAGATGAGGTCGAAGGGTTGCGGGCGCTGCGCACGGGGAGCGGACAGCACGCCTTCGTAGCAACGATGGATCAAGCCCTCGTTCGCCTCGAAACCGTCGATCACCGCGGAGCGGTTGCGGGGCAGGAAACGCTCGGAAGCACGCAGGGCCGGCTTGAGCAGAGCTTCGTTGAGCAGGCGCCCGTGCGCGTAGCCGTAAAGCCCCTCGCTGGTGTCGTCGGAGTGAAGCGTGATGATGCCGTCGAAATTGCCCGTGGTGAGTTCGCGTTCGAGGATGGCGACCTCGGGGAGAACGGAGTGTTTCCAGAACTCGCGGTTGAGATCGAACCCGGCGCGATTGTGGCGGGTGTTGTCGGCGTAACCGGTGGGATTGCAGACCGGAAAAATGGTCAGGTCGTAGCCGGTGACCCGCCAAGGTTCGTCGGCGAGTTCGGTGAGCCAGCGCACGAGCGCCTCGGCGCCGGCGGGCTCGTCGCCATGTAGCGCGGCGAACAGACCGATGCGCAGCGGATCGTGCTCGGCCTTGGGTCCCTTGAAGCGGAACCGGAGAAGATCATGCGTCTCACCGTGCGAATAAAAAGCCCCCGCCAAGCCACCCTGCAGCGCCGGGCAACGCCCCGCCAGCTCGAGGAGCGGGCCGAGCAGAGCGCGCTGATCGCGCGAAACCGGTTGGGCTGTGAGGGTGGACATGGCGGGGGAAGTGGAAGACGGGGAAAGGCGCGAAGCGGAGTCCGCGCCCCACCCCGGATTTTCAGAGATGTTGCGCGTAGGCGTGGAAGCCGCGGTAGCGTTGGATGAAGTTTTTGAGGATCGTGGTGACAGCTTCGCGATGCAGCTCGACCGACCAGGCGGACGGCAAACCGATCGTGAGTTCGAAGGGACGGAACGGCAGGTCGTCGCTCAGCGAGAGCGGTCCGTCGGCGGGAGCGGTGTCCACCGGGCCCGACTCCCAGCGCACATCCCACGGCGCAATGTCGTGAGAGCTGAGCAGTTCCAACCCCAAGGCATCGGCGGAGTGTCCGCGCAGACGGATGCTGATGACATCGTCGTCCGAATCCGTGCTCTCGATGCGCACGAAACCATGGTAGGCGCGGCTGCGCACGTCGCCCGCGAGCAATTCAAGTTCGGATACCTTAGGATCGATCCACGAATGACCGGCGAGTTGTTGCGATTCACCGCGCAGCAGGCCGGTGATGTCGGCCAGCGGGAAAAAGGAGAGGTTGAGGCCCTGGCCGAGGTCGGGTGTGAGCGCGAGGCGTTCGACAAAATGGAGCAGCGCCAGCGTGCCGCGCAGGTCGGCGGAATCGAAACCGGCGTGGAAGGCGAGGCGCAGGGATTCGTCGGACGTGTGCGGTCCGAAATAAACGAAACGCGGCACGTGGTAGTGGCGGGCCTTGCGGTAAAACGGTCCGAGCGGCGAGGCGAAGACGTAGCGGGAGCGCTGGGCGAGCGCGTAGAGCGAGGTCAGGCGGTCGTTGAACTCAATGGAAGGCGAGAGCGGAGCAACGGCGGCCGGCGAGTAGGCGGCATCGAAGCGGAGAGCGATGGGGAGAAGGCTGCTCATGGTGGTGTTTGTTTTGGAAAAGGCCGGCGGCGTGCCCTCGTGAACCTGGCCGCCGGCGCTTCTGTGTTGGGTGAATCAGTGACGATTACTTCTTCAGGTAGATCTGATCGAAGGTGGCGCCGTCGGAGAAATGGTCCTTGTGGGCCTTGGTCCAGCCGCCGAAGGCGTCGTCGATGGTGAAGAGCTCAACCTTCGGGAAGCTGGCGGCATACTTGGCCTTGGCGGCGGCGGAGGTCGGACGGTAGTAGTTTTTGCCGATGATGTCCTGGGCTTCGTCGGAATAGAGGTATTCGAGATAAGCTTTGGCGACGGCTTCGGTGCCCTTCTTCTTGGCCACCTTGTCAACGACCGCGACGGTCGGCTGGGCGAGGATGCTGAGCGAGGGAACGACGATCTCGAACTTGTCGGCGCCGAATTCCTTCACGGCGAGGAAGGCTTCGTTTTCCCACGAGAGGAACACGTCGCCGATGCCGCGCTGCACGAAGGTCGTGGTCGAACCGCGCGCGCCGGAGTCGAGGACGGGGACGTTCTTGTAGATGCTCTTCACGAACTCCTGGGCTTTTTCATCGCTGCCGAGTTTGCGGCGTCCGTATTCCCAGGCGGCGAGGTAGTTCCACTGCGCGCCACCGGAAGTCTTCGGGTTGGGCGTGATCACGGCAAGGCCGGGCAACGTAAGATCATTCCAGTCCTTGATCTTGCCGTAGAACGGCGAGCTCTTGCGGACGAGGAACACGATGGTGCTCGTGTAGGGAGCGGAGCCGAGCGGCAGGCGCTCCTGCCAGTTGGCGGGGAGGAGACCGGCGTTCTTGCTGATGGCGGAAACGTCGTTGGCGAGCGCGAGGGTGACGACGTCGGCCTTGAGGCCGTCGATCACGGAGCGGGCCTGTTTGCCGGAGCCGCCGTGGGACTGCTTGATGGTGACGTTGTCGCCGGTCTTGCCTTTCCAGTAGGCGGAGAAGGCGGCGTTGTATTCGACGTAGAGCTCGCGGGTCGGGTCGTAGGAGACGTTGAGGAGCTCGATGTCCTTGGCGGTGGCGCCGGTGACGGCGACAACCGCGAGGAGAGCGGAAAGAAGAGATTTCAGTTTCATGACGAACAGAAAAAAGATGGGAAGAGATAGGCATGCCGGGCGACCCGAAGGAGCCGCCCGGCACGGGAATCAGAAGGGATTAGAACGAGACCTGAACGCGGGTGATGAAGACGGTTTCGTCGTCGGCGAGCGCGGTGCCGGCGGCAGGAGCTGCGCCGGGAGCAAGTTTGAAGTCGTTTTGGAAAACGTTGAAACCGGCGCGGACGGTCTTGGAGAGATACCAGTTCAGGCCCAGGCCGTAACTGGTGACCTCGGTGGCATTGGTGGCCGCCGCCAACGAAGTGACGCCGCCGAGGAAGGCGTCGTCATCGATGTCAACTTGCGCAAAACGGGCCACTACTTCAAACGCACCCCAGGTGCCGGCAGTCGGATTGAAGGTGGTCTTGGGCGTGACACCGCGGTAGGTGGAGTCTTCTCCGGTCAGCACATAGCCGACGGAGAGGTTGACGGCGGTGTTGGTGATTTCACGCGCATTGGCGGCGTTGATGAGTTCCGCGGAGTTGGAGAAATACTCGGCCAGGATACCCAGCGGACCGTTGTAGAAATAAGCCTGCGGCGAAATGACCGAGGCACGACCGTTTGCGACCGTGGTTCCACGGTAGGCAAAGAAGTTCTGCTGGCCGTCGGTGCGGTAGGCATTCAGCTGTGCGCCGGCGTAGTTGCCGGTGGCGGCGGCGATACCGAAGCCCAGCCCCTTAAGGACCGAATCCTTGTCGTTCACAAAAGGAGTCGCGAACAAACGACCGGCAACAGTGAAGTCACCTTCAAGATTGTCGCTGGCCGGATTGGAATTGCCGCCGTCGATGACGCCGTTGGTCGCGGAGACCTGGTAGCCGAGGCGCTTCTCCAACACGGAGCCGAAGATCTCCACGCCGACATCACGATTGGGAGCGAGATTGGTGGCGATGGAGCGCTCGTTGAAGAACGCGACCGGATCGGACTGGAGTTGCTCAAGGCCGACGGGGGTCTTGAAGCGGCCGACGCGAACGTTCAAGGTTTCGGGAATCAGCGCGGTGCTGATGTTGGCGTCGAGAATGGAGACGGTGGTGCCGGCAAACTCGGGTTGGACGACGTAGTTGAAACGCTCGGCGAACTTGCCCTCGAAGATGAGGCGGGCGCGACGCAGGAGGAATCGGTCCTGGGCGGCGTTGGCATCGTCGAAGTAGAAACGACCGTCGCCTTGCACAAGACCGCGCAGGCGGAGCGAATTGGCACCGTCTGAGGAGGCGATTTCAAAGCGACCTTCGGTAGCCGTGATCTTGGGCAGTTTTTTGGCGTCGGCGGCGGCGGTTTCGGCGGCGAGCTCGGAGTTGCGTTCGAGGACGCGGAGTTTTTGGTCGAGGAGACGGATCTGCTCGCGAAGCGCGTCGAGGTCGGCCGCGCTGGCGTTTTGCGCCGACAGGGAAGCCGTCAAACCGACGGCGGTGATCGTGGTGAACAACGCCGTGCGAACGGCAGTGGTAAGGGTTCTCATGATTTTTTTCGTGGTGGTTGGGAAGGACTCCAGTGGTCTGGACGCATACCCGAAGCTGGCTGCTGGTCGTGTAGGTGTGTGTGGACGCCCCCGGGTTGTCCGGCAGGCGAAAGGGATTGAGGGAAAGTTATTCGGCGCCGTCGCGTTGACCGGCGAGGCGGGTTTTCTCGGTGCGTTCGATCTGCGTGACCTTGCCGTCGTGAACGACGATCTGGACCACGCCGAAGCGCAGGGACTCAACCTTCTGGCGGACGATTTCGAGCCAGGCGGGTTGTTGGGAAAGAGAGGTGTCGGCCGTGGTGCTCATGATGAGGAGGGTTTAAATCGTGTAATCGGACAGGAGATTGGAGAGGAGCCCTTCGACGGGCTTGAGATCGGGACGGGCTTTGTCGGACGAACGGCTGGCGACGTTTTTGGCGGCACGGCCGGGAACGAGGGTTTCGGAAAACGGCAGAGGCACCTCGTCGCGCCTCATCTTGCGGAGCGTCACCTCGACCACATCGGCGAGTGAGTAACGGTCCAGAATCCCGGCGATGGCGTTGCGGACATCGAGCATCAACATGCGCAATCCGCAGTGCACCTCGTCGGGGCAACTACACTTCTCGTAAGCCGTGTGGCTCACGCAGCCGATGGGCGCGAGCGGTCCGTCGATCATGCGGACAACGCTGCCGACCGTGATCTTGGCCGACGGGCGGGCGAGGCGGTAACCGCCGAACTTGCCGCGCTGGCTTTCGACGAAGCCCTCTTCTTTGAGGAGCTGCATGATCTGCTCCAGAAACTTCACAGGGATGCGCTCCTTCTCGGCGAGTTCGGAGACCTGCACCAGCGACCGACCCACCTCGGCAGCGATGCCGAGATCGATCAGTGCGCGGAGCGCGTATTCACCTTTTTTGGAGAGTTTCATTTAGCAGACTTAATTAAACTACATTAAATAAGTAGGGTATTGATCAAGCAAAATCTTCAGTTCCCTGATAAAGATGCTTTTTAAAAATTATATAATTATAATTAAATAATTAATAATAACTTAAAGTAAAAACCTAAGTCCGTCGTAAGCGAATCGGACATGGGGTGGTAGCTTTTTTTCCCAATCAGAATGCCCCATGAGATGCGTGATGTGCGTAAGAAATGTCAGCGGGGCGGCGATCTCGGCGGCCGCGGCGAGAGCCTCCTCTACGTTCATATGCGAAGGGTGCGGATCGGGACGAAGTCCGTCGAGGACGACCAGGTCCGACCCCCTTGCCTGCTCAACGCCCTCGCGTGTCACGCGCTTGCAGTCGGTGTAGTAGGTGAACTTTTTGCCACTGCTTTTCTCGGTAAAAGTGAGGCCGAGCGTGTTCACACCGCCATGCGGGAGAAGCGTCGATTCTATAACGCCCTGCGGAAGTTCGATGCGACGCGGCATGTCGATGAGCTTGAATGCCGCATAGCCCTTGGAAACGGGGCGCTCCGCGATGGCGTAGGGAAACATCGCCAGGACACGGCCCATGCCTTCGTCGGTTGTGTAAACCGGCAGTGCGACGCCACCGAGTAAATCGCAGTAGCGGCGCAGGTCATCCATGCCCGAGATGTGATCGGCATGCCCGTGGGTCAGGATGAAGAGGTCGATCCAGTTGATCTTTTCTCGCAGACACTGGAGGCGGAACTCAGGCGCGGCGTCCACTTGGATGTGCAGGCCGTCCATGACGACATGGATCGAGGCGCGGTAGCGCGCGTCGCGCGGATCGGTCGAGGTGCAAACCGGGCAATCGCACGCGATCATCGGAACTCCCTGCGACGTGCCCGTGCCTAAAAAGATAACCTCCATGATGCCTTCACGGAACACCGCGCGAACGAACGGGGCAAGCGGAGAGACGTTTACCTGAACGCATCCGCGCGAACTTGAAGCTGCTTGCCGATGCTTCCGCAGACCAGCTCGCACAACTCAAAAATCGAGGGATCCGTAATCTTGTAAAACACCATCAATCCTTCCTTGCGCCGGCCTACCAAGCCCGCCTCGGCGAGCGTTTGCAGATGCCGCGAAACATTCGCCTGCGTGCCACCGGTCGTCTCTGCCAGCACGCCGACCGATTTCTCGCCTTCGATCAGGGTCTGCAACAGACGCAGGCGCATCGGTTCCGCCAGCACGGCGAAACGCCGCGCAACCAGTAGCAGCGCTTCATCGCTCAGGGGACGGTTCTTCTTGGCCATTGCAACCAGTGAACAGGTGCTTGACACAATTTCAAGTGTTTGCTTATTCGCTCATATGGTCAAATATGAAATCAGACGCCTTTATCCGCATTCTGGCCGGTTCGATGGTGCTGCTGAGCGTGGGGCTCGCGCACTTCGCCAGTCCGTGGTGGCTGCTGTTCACTTGTTTCATCGCGCTCAACCTCATCCAGTCCGCGTTTACTGGGTTTTGTCCGCCCGAATGGCTGGCTCGGCGTCTCGGCTGGATCACTGAGGATAGCAAATCCCCCGGGACCCGCCGGGACGGTCACACAGACCGTCTTACTTAATCCTCCGACAGCCCGCGTCGTTAACCCTCCAGACCATGCACGCCCATCGAATCCTGATCTCCGTGATCTTCGCAGGCGTCATGCTGTTGTCCGCCTGCCGTCGCTCCGACGACTCTCCCGCCATCATTCCCGAAACGTCCGTTCATGTGCGCACAGCCATCGCGCAACTCACCACCGAGCCCCGCACGCAGGACGTCGCCGGCACCGTGCGCCCACTGGCCCGCGCCGTGGTCTCGGCCCGCGTCCTGGGCACGGTTGCCCGCGCCGATTTCCTCGTGGGCCAACGCGTCGAGGCCGGAGAACGGCTCGTCTCGCTCGAAGCCGAAGAAACCGCCGCCCGGCTCCTTCAGGCCCAAGCCGTCTTCGAACAGGCCAAACGCGAACACGCCCGCGAATCCGCTTTGCTCGCGAAGGGCGTCGCCACATCTGAGAGCGTGCTCACGCTCACCGACCGCCTGCGCATCGCAGAGGCAGCCCGCGAAGAGGCTAAAACCTTGCGCGCTTACACCTCGATCTCAGCCCCGTTTGCCGGCGTGATCACTCGTAAATTCATCAACGCGGGCGACCTCGCCGTGCCCGGCTCCTCGCTATTCGCGGTCGAGGGCACGGACCACCTTCGCGCCGAGGTCGAGGTGCCCGACTCGCTTCCCCTGCCCTCCCCTTCAACCGGTCTCCGCGTGCGCATGGCCGGCGGCGAAACCGAAGGCGCACTCGTTGAACTCTCCCCCGCCGCCGATCCATCCACCCGCACCCGGCTCGCCAAAATCGCCCTGCCCGCCGGCGCGCCCGCCCGCTCCGGAGATTTTGCCCGCGTCGCCTGGCCCGCCGGAGAACTCACCGCCATAACCGTGCCCGCCTCCGCCGTCTCCCTGATGGGTCAGATGGAACGCGTCTTCGTCGTCACCGAAGGCTGCGCGGTGCTCCGGATCGTCAAAACCTCCGGTGTCACCGCCGGCCGCGTGCGTGTCGCCTCCGGCCTTGATGCCGGTGAACACGTCGTAATCGATCCGCCCGCTGCATTGCGCGACGGCCAACCCGTGGAAGTTCGTCCATGAGCGCACCCCCTCAGCGTCCCGGTCTCGCCGGTCGCGTCGCGGCGGCCGCGGTCACGTCCAAACTCACGGTTATCGCCGTGATCGCCTCGATGCTGCTTGGCACCTTCGCCATTCTCCAACTCCCTCGCGAGGAGGAACCGCAGATCAAAGTCCCCATGATCGACGTGTTCGTCGCCATGCCGGGCGCCGCGCCCGAGGAGGTCGAGAACCGCGTGACCCGTCCGATGGAAAAACTTCTCTGGGAAATCCCCGGCGTCGAATACCTCTACAGCACGTCCTCGCCCGGCCAGTCGGTGGTGATCGTGCGCTTCAAAGTCGGCACCGACATCGAGGCCGCCCTCGTCCGCCTCAACCAGAAACTCCAGACCAACTTCGACCGCATCCCGTCCGGCGTCGGCACTCCCTTGGTCAAGCCGCGCACCATCGACGACGTCCCCATCCTCGCGCTTACCCTGCACAGCCGCACGCTCGACCACCTCACGCTCCGCCGCCTCGCCGCGCAGGTCGAGGACGCCGTCAAATCCGTCCCGCTCGTCGCCGAGACCACGCTCATCGGCGGAGCCCGCCGCGCTTTGCGCGTCGAACTCGATCCCGCCGCCCTCTCTTCGCGCAACCTCACCGTCGCCCAGGTCGCCGCGTCGCTCCAGGCAGCCAACCGCCAGCTTCCCGCCGGCTCGCGTCCGTTTGCCAACCGGGAAATCCTTCTCGAAACCGGCGAGTTCCTCCACGACTCCGACGACGTCGGTTCGGTCGTGCTCGGCGTCTTCGGCGGAAAACCTGTTTACCTGCGTGACGTCGCCGCGATCCGAGACACCGCAGCCGAGCCGTCCGACTACGTGCTGCACGGTTCGCGCTCCGGCGACACCGAGGCCGCCGTCACCATCAGCGTCGCCAAGCGCCCCGGTGCCAACGCCATCACCGTCGTCGAACAGGTCCTCGCCAAAACCGACGCCCTGCGCGGCACGCTGCTGCCCGCCGACGTCGACCTCACCGTCACCCGCGACTACGGTCACACCGCCGCCGAGAAAAGCGACGAGCTTCTCCTCCACATGGGCATCGCCGTCTTCGGCGTGGCAATCCTCATCCTTCTGTTTCTCGGCTGGCGCGAATCGCTCGTCGTGCTCCTCGCCATCCCCACGACGCTCGCGCTCACCCTGCTCGTGTTCTACCTTTATGGATACACGCTCAACCGCATCACGCTCTTCGCCCTGATCTTCTCGATCGGCATCCTCGTGGACGACGCCATCGTCGTCGTTGAAAACATCGTCCGCCACCTGCGCCTGCCCGGAGGCGCATCCAAGCCCCTCAACCAGATCGCCCTCGAAGCCGTCGTCGAGGTCGGCAACCCCACTATCCTCGCCACTTGGGCCGTGATCGCCGCCATTCTGCCCATGGCCTTCGTCGGCGGGCTCATGGGCCCTTACATGCGGCCCATCCCCATCGGCTCCACCGCCGCGATGCTTTTCTCGCTGGCCATCGCCTTCACCATCACGCCGTGGGCCGCCGTCCGCGTGCTCCGCCGCCACCGGACAAAGAGTAACCCAATAGGTTACTCTTTGTCCGGTGACCCGGCGTCCGGCGCGACGAGTTTGACGGAAAACTCCGACCACGACCACGCGCCCGACGACTGGTTCACCCGTCTCTACCATCGCGTGATGGAACCCCTGCTCGACCGCGCGCGCTGGCGCTGGATTTTCCTCGGCGGCATCGTCGCCCTCCTGCTGGGCGCGGCGGGGTTTGTCCTCACCGGCGCGGTCACCATCAAGATGCTGCCTTTCGACAACAAATCGGAGTTCCAGGTCATCCTCAACACCCCCGAAGGCACCACGCTGGAGCAGACCACCCGCATCGCCCGCGAGATGGCCGCCTCGATCCGCCAACAACCCGAGGTCCGTGGCTACCAGATCTACGCCGGCACCGCCGCGCCGTTCAATTTCAACGGTCTCGTGCGCCACTACTTCATGCGGCGCGGCCCCAACGTCGCCGACATCCAGGTCAACCTCGTGCCCAAACACGACCGCGCCGACCAAAGCCACGCCATCGCCAAACGCACGCGCGCGCTCGTCGCGCCCATCGCCGCGCGCCACGGGGCCGTCGTCGCGGTCGCCGAGGTTCCTCCCGGCCCGCCCGTGCTCCAGTCCCTCGTCGCCGAAATCTACGGCCCCGACGAAACCCACCGCCTCGCGCTCGCCCGCGAAGTCCGCTCCCTCATGGAAAAGACCCGCGGCGTCGTGGACATCGACTGGTATGTCGAGGCCGACCAGCCGAAAATCCGCTACGTCGTGGACCGCGAAAAAGCCGCGCACCATGGCATCACCGCCGACGACATCGCCCGCACCCTCGCGCTCGGCGCACAGGGTGCCTCCATCGACCTGCTCCACCTCCCCGCCGAACGCGAGGATGTCCCCGTCGTGCTCGAACTTCCCCCCTCCTCCCGCTCCGATCCCGCCACGTTGCTCGCGCTCGGCGTGCGGTCGTCCCACGATCCGTCCGCCTCGCCGGTCGCGCTTTCCGAACTCGTGAGCCTCATTCACGAAACCGGTCCGCGTTCGCTCTACCGCAAAAACCTCAAGCCCGTCACCTACGTCACCGCCGACGTCGCCGGCGAGATCGAAAGCCCCGCCTACGCGCTGATCCCGATGCACCTCGCGTTGATGAAACTCGACGCCCGCCGCTTCGGCGGCACCGACGCCGCGCTTCCCATCTATCATCTCAACGTCCCGTCCGACGATCTCGGCCCCGCGCTCAAATGGGACGGCGAGTGGCACATCACGCTGGAGGTTTTTCGCGACCTCGGCCTCGCCTTCGCCGCCGTGCTGGTGCTCATCGCCATGCTGTTGGTCGGCTGGTTCAAGAGCTACGTGACGCCGCTTGTAGTGATGGCGGCGATACCGTTTTCACTCATCGGCATCCTGCCCGCGCACTGGGCGCTGGGCGCGTTTTTCACCGCCACGTCGATGATCGGCTTCATGGCCGGCGCGGGCATCGTCGTGAGAAACTCCATCATCCTCGTGGACTTCATCGAGCTGCGCCGCGCCCACGGGTTGACGCTCCGCGACGCCGTGGTCGAGGCCGGTGCCGTGCGTTTCCGCCCCATGCTGCTCACCGCGCTCGCCGTCGTGGTCGGCGCGAGCGTGATCCTTGCCGACCCCATTTTCCAGGGCCTCGCCATCAGCCTCATGTTCGGCGAGGTCGCCTCGCTGCTCATCAGCCGCATGGCCGTCCCGGTTCTCTACTACATGGCCAACCGCCACATCGAGACCGCCGCCGCATAACCGCACTCCTCCTTTTCCTCCTATGAAACACAACATTGGTTCCCTCGATCGCATCGTCCGCATCGTTCTCGGCCTGGCCGCCCTCGGCTTGGGCTTTTATTTCAAATCCTGGTGGGGCCTCGCCGGCCTGCTCCCGCTGCTCACCGGACTGGTGCGTATCTGCCCCGCCTATCTCCCGCTCGGCCTGAGCACTTGCCCGCGCAATAAACGATGAAAACCGCCCTCGTCCTCGCCGTCGTTTTCGCCGTGCTCTTCCTCGCGCAACGCCTGCTCGCGGGCGACATCCTCAAGCCCGACGAGGCCGCCCGCCGCGTCGCCGCCGGCACCACGATTCTCATCGACGTGCGCGAACCCGGCGAGTGGCGCGACGGCGTGGTCAAGGGCGCGCTCCTGCTTCCGCTCAGTGATCTGCGGGGCGCACGCACGACGTGGGCCCCCATTTTGAAATCTTATCAGGACAAGGAGCTCATCCTCTACTGTCGCTCGGGCAACCGCTCCGGAATCGCCGCACGTCTGCTTTCGTCCGACGGTTTTCGCACCGCCAACGCCGGCGGTTTCTCCTCCTGGAAAAGCGCCGGCCAGCCGGTCGTCTACCCTCCCTGATGCCCAAACCATCAATCCCGTCACGAACGTTTTCCCTGAACCCAATCCACCCAAAACGACCACGACCATGAACACACCGGCCAACTCCCGCCGCAGCTTCCTCAAACTCTTGCCCGTCGCCCTCGGCGCCTGCGCCCTCGCCCCCGAACTCCTCGCCCAAGCCTCCGCCCCCCTCGTCGAGGAGACCGATCCGGCCGCCGCCGCGCTCGGCTACAAACACGACGCCACCAAAGTGGACGCCAAAAAATACCCGCAATACAAAGCCGGCCAGACTTGCGCCACCTGCGCTCTCTACACCGGCAAAGCCGGCGCCGCCACCGGCCCGTGCATGGCCTTGGCCAACAAGCCCGTGAACGCCAAGGGCTGGTGCATGGTTTACGCGAAAAAACCCTGAAGGCCCTCTCTTCTTCTGCAACGGGTCGGAGCCGTCCGCCCGTCCTTCACTTTCGTAACCTCCCGCACGACGAGCCAAAACTCCGGGCCTGAATCGTCAGCATCGATGAGCTTCGCCTGCCCGCACTTCACCCCCGACACCGACGCTTGCCTCCGCGTGCGCTGCGAATGCATCCCCGGCCGCCCGGGCTGCGCCATCGCCAAAAACACCGTCTTCGCCACCCCTTGGGAGGAACGGCTCCAGGCGCGCCTTGAAGAGAAACAGCGTTCGCTTCCGGCTGTAGCCCCTACTCGACGCTTACGCGGCGCGTGATTCGTCCGCGCGTTTTTTTCCGACCCGCCTTGGGGCGTCCAACGCCCGGAACCGCCTTGGCCCCTTCGATCCGCAACGCCTTCCCCTTGACCAACGCGTGCGCGATTTTCCCGCGCGCCCGTTTCAAAATCCGGTCGAAGGTCTGCCGCGACACCTTCATGCGCACCGCCGCCTCCGTGCCGTAGAGATCCTCGTCGTCGGCCAGGCGCACCGCCTCCATCTCGTCCGCCGCCAGCACCACTTCCTCCAATTCATACAAGGGCACGCCCGCCGGCTTGAAAAAAGCGCAGGGCACGGAGTGGGCGATATGGCGTGGACAGGTCGGACGCGGCACGCCGCCCACCCCAAGCCCAAACCCGCCCGCACGCAAGCCGCCCGATAAAAAGTCTGGCTTGCGCCTTAATTATGAGCATATGCTCATAACAGTCCGACACCTCCCTTCTTTCTCCTTCCCATGAAAATCGCCGTCGCCTGCAACACCCCCTCGCCATCGAGTCCGGTCGCTTCGCGTTTCGGCCGGGCTCCGTGGTTTCTGGTGTATGACACGGTCGCTCATCGCTTCGACTCCCTGCCGCATCCGTCTCCGGAGCGCGGCCCCGCCGAAGCGGGCATCGAGGCGGCCCGGTTCCTTCGCGGCGCGCGCATCGGCGTGGTGGTGGCCGGCCAGTTCGGCGATTCCGCCCTGCGCATCCTGCACGCCGCCCGCATCTGCGTCACCTCCGCCGGTCGCATCACCGCCGCCCAGGCCCTGGCCGACTTCAAAGACGGTGTCCTCGTCGATATCTAGCCCTCCGCCCACCATGCCCGCCCGCCTCGATTGCATTCCCTGCCTCTGCGACAAAACCGTGAAGGCCGTGCGCGCCGCCACCGGGGATTCCGCGCTTCAAGACGCCATCCTCGGCGAAGCCTTGTTTCACCTGGCCATGCGTGATCCCGCACTGCCACCGCATGCGCTCGCCGCCGACTTGCAGTCCTTGATCGCCGCGCGCACCGGCCGCGTCGTCCCGCCGCTCATGGAGAACGAGCCGTGCCCGCACGCCGCTTAAACACCCCTTCGCCACGATCCCTTTCCTCCCATGAAAATCGCCATCCCGCTCACCGACTCCCGTGAATTCTCCGCGCATTACGGCGCGTCCTCCGCCCTCGCCTGTTTCGAGGTCGATGCCCCCACCCGCACCCTGCGCGCGGAAAGCCAACTCCTCCCCCTAGGATCCCCCTGCTCGTGGCCCGACTGGCTGCACGCCGAAGGCATCAACGTGATGCTCGTCGGCGGCATGGGGGCCGGAGCACGCGAACGCTGCACCGCCCTCGGCATCGAGGTGATCACCGGTGTGCCCGCCGGCAAACCCGCCGAACTGGCCGCCCGTTACCTCGCCGGCACGTTGCAACCAGGCGCCAACGCCTGCGGCCACGGAGAGCACGGGCACGCGCACGCACACGAACACACTCACTCCCATGAACACGATCACGCCCACGCCAGCCATTGCCACTGTTCCCACTGAGCTTCCCGCGCCCAGCTCCGCGACGCTGGCAGAGATGCACGCGCGCGAACATGCGACTTGTTTCGCCTGCGGCTCCACCGGCGTCCACGGTCTCGGCCTGTCGTTCCGGCTATCTCCGGACGGCACGTCGGTTCTCGCCGACTGGCATCCGCCCGCCTGGTCCGTGAGTTATGACGGCACGGTGCACGGCGGGCTCGTCGCCACCGTGCTCGACAGCGCGATGGTGCACGCCTTGTTCGCGCGCGGCTGCTCCGCGCGCACCGCCGATCTCCACTTGCGCTACCGCCAGCCCGTGAAACCCGCCGCACCCTGCCGCATTGAAGCACGCCTCGTCAGCCGGCGGGGCGGTGCGTTTCAACTCGAAGCCACACTCCACCAAGCCGGACTCCTCTGCGCCCGCGCCGTCGCTACATTTATCCTAAATTCCGCAGTTGAAGGGTGGTTTTGGCGGGGGTGAAGGACGAGGTTGGGTGGTTTTATGAAGGAACGGGAATGGCGGATTTCAACTGCGGCGCAGTTGTTCGTATCCAGTCGTGGAGGCGCAGGTAGCCGTCGCGCAATTGCGCGGCCCAGCCGCCGCGGATGGAGACTTGGACTTCTTTTTGCCGGCC
>CAMBLN010000057.1 GCA_945868215.1 Opitutus sp. GAS368 | reverse complement strand
AAACGCACCCGACCTCCCGCCGTCGGAAACGTGAAATCCCCTTCACCTGCCGGGTGAAGGCTCTTTTGTGTTCGAAACCTCGTTCATACGCATCACTTGCAGCAGCTTCCGTGTCAGCCGCTTGGTTCAACTGCGGAATTTAGGTTTATGCATAACTCCATCCGAGCACAAAAAAGCCGGCCCCCCGCGAGAGAGGGCCGGCTGTTAAAAGCCCGGGGATTAAAATTTAATCCGCTTTAAATCAGAGCTTAACCTCGGGGATGACGGTCTGGATGTGCAGTTCCTTGAGCTGCTTGGCCGTGACCGGCGTCGGACTCTGGGCCATGAGATCCTGACCCTTTTGGGTCTTCGGGAAAGCAATCACATCACGGATGCTGGTCGTGCCGCAGAGTAGCGCCACCATGCGGTCCAGACCGAAGGCGATGCCGCCGTGCGGAGGCGCACCGTAGGTAAACGCCTTCAACATGTAGCCGAAACGGCTCTCGACCACATCGGCAGGAATCTTCAGCACGTCCTCAAAGACCTTCTTTTGCAGCGCAGGCTGATGGATACGGATCGAACCACCGCCGAGTTCCATACCGTTAAGAACGAGGTCATAATGCTGTCCGCGCACGGCCTTCGGATCGCTGTCGAGCAAGTGCGCATCCTCGGGCACCGGCGCGGTGAACGGATGGTGCGTGGCCGCGTAACCGCCGCGCTCTTCGTCGTAAGACATGAGCGGGAATTCGACGACCCAGAGGAATTTCCAGTCGTCGGAGCGAATGGAGAGCTTCCCGCGCTTGGAGAGTAGTTGCGCGGCTTCGAGACGGATGCGGCCAAGGATCGCGCAGGCTTTGTCCCACGGAGCGGCGGCGAAAAACACCATGTCGCCTTCCTCGATGGCGAGCTGCGCGGTGATCGCGGCTTTCTCGGCGTCGGAGAAGAATTTCACGATGGGAGACTTCCATTCGCCCTTCTCGGCTTTGATGAATGCGAGGCCTTTCGCGCCGAGGGATTTCGCGATATCTTCAAGCGCCTTGAGCTCACCCTGCGTGAGGTCGGCAAGTCCCTTGGCATTAAAGGCCTTGATCGCACCACCGCTGGCAACGGTGCCTTGAAAAACCTTGAAGGCGGAATCCTTGAAGGTCGCGGACAGGTCGGTGAGTTCCATGCCGAAGCGCATGTCGGGCTTGTCCACGCCGAAGCGGTTCATCGCGTCGTAATACGGCAGGCGGAGAAAGGGCGTAGGGATGTCGATATCGAGAACGTCCTTCCACACTTTCTTCACCATGCCTTCGAAGATGCGGTAAACATCTTCGCGCGTGATGAACGACGCCTCGACGTCCACTTGGGTGAACTCCATCTGGCGGTCGGAGCGCAGGTCTTCATCGCGGAAGCAGCGCGCGATTTGGAAATACCGCTCCACGCCGGCGACCATGAGAATCTGCTTAAACTGCTGGGGCGACTGCGAGAGCGCGTAGAATTCGCCGGGGTGGATACGCGACGGCACGAGATATTCGCGGGCGCCTTCGGGCGTGGATTTGAAGAGCGCGGGGGTCTCGACTTCGATGAACTCTTGGGAGTCGAAATAGTCGCGGATCGACTTCGCGGCGCGGTGGCGCACCTGAAGGTTCTTGCGCATCTTCGGACGTCGCAGGTCGAGGTAACGGTAGGTGAGACGCAGGTCCTCGTTGACCTTGTCGCCGCCGATGTCGTCGAGCGGGAACGGGGGCGTGTCGGAAAGGTTATGAATGGTAAGCGCGGTCGCATCGACCTCAATGCCACCGGTGGGCAGGGTCTTGTTGACGGTGCCCTCGGGACGGGCGACGACCAGTCCGTCCACGCCGATGACCGACTCGGGCTTGATCGTGGCGGCGAGCGCGGAAAGCTCCTTGTTCACCTGCGGATCAAACTTCACCTGCGTGATGCCTTTGCGGTCGCGCAAGTCGATGAAGAGAATGCCGCCGTGGTCGCGGATGGAATCCACCCAGCCAAGGAGGGAAACGCTCGCGTTGAGATCGGACGGGGTGAGCTGGGCACAATGATGGGTGCGCTTCATGGTAGTCAAAGGTCGGCCACCTAAGCGCACGCCTGGGGGGAACGGCAAATCTAAAGTCCACTCCTTCCCCACACCCTAGACGACTCCCGATCCCGATCAGGGTGTTTTCCTGAAGCAGACAGGATGAACGCCCGATGGTGATAATTGCTCAATCTAGGTATGCACTTGATTCCCCTGATTTGTGCCGACAGCGTGAAGGAGCATGGCCGACTACCCCAAGAATGTGATGGAGTTTCGCGACCAATTCAGAGGCGAGGAAGAGTGCAGGGCTTATCTTGAGCAGTTGCGCTGGCCGGAAGGCGTGCGTTGTCCGGATTGCCACTCTGAAGAGATATGGACCATGCGTTCGCCGTTCTATCGGTGCCAGCGCTGCGGTTATGATTTCACCGTGACGGCAGGCACACTTTTTGCCGACACCCACAAGCCGTTGCGTGTTTGGTTTGAGGCGGTCTGGCACGTTACCAGCCAAAAATCGGGCGTGAGTGCCTTGGGTCTGCAGCGTGCCCTTGGTTTGGGAAGCTATCGAACGGCTTGGAACTGGTTGCACAAGTTGCGGCGCGCAATGGTTCGTCCGGGTCGTGATCGTCTGGCGGGTCTCGTCGAAGTCGACGAGACGTTTATCGGTGGTGAAGTGGCCGGACCTCGCGGTCGGGGAGCCCTTGGCAAGAGCCTGATCTTGATTGCCGCCCAAATTGATGGACGAAGACTCGGACGCATTCGGCTCCAGCGCATTGCCGACGCTTCGGCACGCACCCTGCAAGCCGCGCTCGCAGATATGGTGGAGCCTGGAACCGAGATTCGCACCGACGGCTGGCGCGCCTATGGAGTCGTCGCCAAAGCCGGCTACACTCATCGCATCATCCGCGCCGCCACCGATCCTGAGGCGGGGGCCAATTTACTGCCTCACGCCCACCAAGTCGCCTCACTGCTCAAACGTTGGCTGTTGGGCACTCATCAAGGTGCCGTCACTGCCGACCATCTGGATTTTTATCTCGATGAGTTTACTTTCCGATTTAACCGACGCACCTCGGGGTCCCGCGGCCTGTTGTTCCATCGCCTCATGCAACAGTCTGTTACGTTGGCGCCGGTTCATGCTCGCACCCTTCGCGGCGGCCGACCGCTCCCAATCCCGGCACCGTCACAGGCCAAGGGGAATGAAGTGCATACCTAGATTGCTCAAATTTGACACCATGTAGGCACATTCACCGCGTTTTCCATGATGCACACGCAACTCAGCTCCGTTCGCAGTCCGGCCATTCTGTCCGTCAGAGTGCAGCCCTCCCGGCGCCGTATCGCGCTTGTCATCACTTCCAGTCCCGCGACCGCCCAAATCGTGGGCGATAATCTGCGGGAAACGGATGACAAACTGACGGTTGTCTGGATGCCCACCTTGGCTGCGGCGTGCAACCGCTTGGAATGGCAACACGCCGACATGGTCGTGATCGACTCATCCATTCCCGGGTCCGACGAAGCGATCAACACCCTGCACCTGGCCGCGCCGTTGGCCAAAGTGCAGGTGCTCGCGGCGGTTGCTTAAGCAACGATCAGGCTCTCACCGGTCATTTCAACCGGCTTCGGCAGTCCCATCAGGTGCAACACGGTCGGCGCGATGTCGGCCAGACGGCCGCCCGAACGCATCTTCGTGCCGCTCTTCGTGAGCCCTTCACCGACGGCGAACACGTCAACGAGATTGAGGGTGTGCGCGGTGTGCGGACCGTTGAGCTCCAGGTCCCACATCTGCTCCGCGTTACCGTGATCGGCGCAGACCACCGCCTTGCCACCGACCTGCTTGATCGCGGCCAGCAACTCACCTACTCCGGCGTCGGTCGCCTCGCACGCCTTGATCGTTGCCGGGATCGAGCCCGTGTGGCCGACCATGTCGGGATTGGCGTAGTTGACCGCGATGAATCCATATTGGCCTGACAGAATCGCCGCCTTGGACAGTGCGGTCACCTCGGCGGCCGACATCTCGGGCTGCATGTCGTAGGTCGGCACTTTCGGGCTGGACGGACAGGCGTTGACCTGGCCCGGGAACGGCTCCTTGCGATAGTTGTTAAAGAAGAACGTTACATGCGGATTCTTCTCGGTCTCGGCGCAACGGAACTGCTGTATTCCCGCATTGGATACGACTTCGCCCAGGATGTTTTTGAGTTTCTCCGGCTTCGGCGAAATGATCTTCACCGGCAGGCCGGCCTCATATTCGGTCATCGTCGCGTAGTAGAGATCGAGCTTGGGACCGCGGTCGAACTCGGTGAACACATCCAGCACGAAGGCCTTGGTGATCTCGCGCGGACGATCACCGCGATAGTTATAGAACACCACGGCGTCTCCGTCTTTGAAGGTCGCCAGCGGCTCGCCCAACGCATCGACGATCGCCGTCGCCGGCACGAACTCGTCGCCCTTCTGCGTTTCGCTAAGCGGATTCTCATAGTAACTCTGCACGGCCGCCTCCGCCGATGTGGCTCGCGCCGCGATGGCACGACCCGTGAGAAGATCGTAGCCCTTTTGCACGCGCTCCCAGCGGTTGTCGCGATCCATGATCCAAAAGCGGCCGCAGATCGACGCGATGCGCCCGTAGGCCAGCTCCTTCAGCTTGGCCTCCACCGCTCGCACGAAACCGAGACCGCTCGTCGGAGCCGTATCGCGCCCGTCGGTGAACCCGTGGATGAACACCCGGTCCGCCGGAATGCCATCGAGCTTGGCCTGCACCAGCAGTCCATAAAGGTGTTCCAACATGCCGTGCACACCGCCGTCGGACACGATGCCCATCAGATGAAGATTGGCCGCGGGGTTGGCTTTGATGCGCGCAACCACACCGTGCCACGTGGCGTTGTTCGCGAGTTGTTTGTCGGTGAAAAGTTTGTTCAGGCGCACCAACTCCTGGTCCACGATGCGGCCCGCGCCAATGTTCTCATGACCGACTTCGGAGTTGCCCATCTGGCCGACAGGCAGGCCGACGTCGAGACCGCTGGCCGACACCTGCGCACGCGGCGCGAAGGCCTGCAGCGCGTCATCAACAGGCTTCTTGGCGAGAGCCACGGCATTCGTGGCAGCCTGCTCCGGGTGAGGATTGCTACCCCAGCCGTCGCGGATGATGAGAAGAACGGGTGTGCGCGGTGTGCTCATAAAATAAAAAGACCACCACGCATGACTGTTCGCCGTCCCGGATAAAAGATTAAACTCGCCGCGCAGTTTGCCATTCATCGCGCACGACTTGGCAACACCCGCGCCTTCGCCACACAAAAGCTCGCCCGCATCCGGCCCGCGCCTAACTTCACGCCCCGATGATCTTCGATCCCGAAAACCCACGCATGCGCCTCGGGCTCATCTTGGTTTCAGGCATTGTCGTCATACTTTTGATCGCCCTGTTCTTCCCCTGGGCCAGCGATTTTTATCATCCATCGAAACCGTCCGCCCCCGCTTCGTCCCAAGAAACAACCTCAGCCTCGTCCCCCGCTGATTCGGTCATCCAGCTTCTGACCACGTTTCATCCGGGCCAATCGGCCACTCCCTCGGCACTCAAACTCGCGGCCGATTTCCTTGAACAAGCCGGGGATCCCCGCGCCGTGCTCCCGCGCCAACAACTCCTGCGCCTGCAACCCTGGTTGCCCGAAAACCACCCGGAACCCGTCTCCACCTCCCCTCGCGGGCGCGCCATCGCCGCACTTCGCGCCAAAGACCTGTCCACCGCGAACACCGAGGCCGACCTTCTCTGCGCAAGCAACCAGACGACGTTTCGCGATCACTTGCTGCGCGCCCACATCCGGCTCGCCTCGCATGGCACAACCTTGGACGAAACTCTCTCCGCCCTCGAACAACACACCCTCGCCCATCCTGCGGAAACCGCCGACTTCACCGGCTGGCTGATCGCGCTTGGACGCATCACCGAGGCCCGCGCCTGGCTCGCCCGTCACGCTGTATCACATTCTCAACTACAAGAGACCCTCGCCGCCCGCGCCGACGCGCTCGCCGCCGCCGGCTACTGGGACGACGCCCGGCCGCTGATCGCGCAGGGCGCATGGGGACACATCCCGCCCGACGCCCTCCAGCTTGCCTTGTCCGCCCGCATCCTCGACCGGCAAACGCGCTCCCAACTCCAGCACGATCTCTGGAACGAAGCTCTGCGCGCATCCGCATCCCACCTCTCCGGTCTCCAAATCCTGAATCGCCTCGCCGTCACCTGGGGATGGCCCGCCGAAACCGCCGCCACCTTGCTTGTCGTCATTCGCAACCACCCGTCCGCCACCTGGGCGTATGCCGCGCTCGCCGATCACCACCTCGCCAACAAAGACACCGCGAATCTGAAAGCCATCGTCACCCTGTGGCGCGAAGCCGAGCCCGGTCGTCCCGATGTCGAGGCCCGTTGGACGCGTCTTTCCCTGCTCACTGAATCTTCCGCCCTCAATACCGCCGCCCAGGCTGCCGCCGCACGGCTTCACGCCGCCGATCCGGCCAACCCCGAGGCCGTTTTTTCCATCGCCCTGGCCCGCTGGCAACAGGGCAATGCCAAAGAAGCCCTCGGCCTCATGGAAACACTCCCCGGCGCCACTCGCCTTCATTCCGGCATCGCTCTCTATCACGGCCTGTTTCTTGCTTCCCTGGGCCGCAGATCGGAAGCTCGCGACGCCCTTGCCCGCGTCGATGAAAGCACACTCCTTCGCGAAGAATCCGCCCTCCTCCAAACCGTCAAAATCGCCAGCCGCGAACCCAAACCCGTCCCGCCCAAAGCCCCCAAGCCCACCCCCAAAGCCGCACTCGCTCCGTCTGTCCCGCCACCCTCTCCATCCCAATCCGCCCCCCAAAACACCGCTCGCCAGCAGTAAAATGCCTTTGACTAGGTATTTCACCCTATCCTTCCTCAACGCCAGCCAATGACTCCGCGCACCGGCATTTTCTCCAAAATTATCCGTCCGACTTTTTTCGTCGGCCTCATCGGCATCGCTTTAACGGCCACCGTCCGCGCGCAGTTCAACCCCATCGGTTTCGAGGCTTCGAGCACGATTAACAACATCCCCTACTCCACGTCCACCGGCATCCCGACCGGAACCCCCGCCAACACCCCGTTCAGTTACACGTTCGTCGACGGTAACAACATCCAGTCCTTCAAGAACACCTCGGCCGGCACCGCCGACTCCGACGACGGCACCGGCGGCTCCAACGCCGTTCCCGATTATTACAAATCCCCCGAGTTCGGCTGGGCGCTCAACGGCTACCAAACCACCAACAACAGCTCCGGCACCACCAACACCCCGGTCTGGAACTCCTTCCTCTCCTCCCACACCGGCAACGGCGTCAACGATGGCATCGACTACCCCGGCGGCGTCGCCGGTCGCAACACCGAGTTCAGCGAAGCCATCAACATCAACCAAAAATTTTCCCCCGCCAACGGCAACCTCGCCGCCGCCCCCGGTCTCGGCGATCACTTCCTCGACGTTTACGACAACTCCGGCTTCAGCGCCCAACTCTCCCTCAACTTCCAGGCCACCACCGACGACGTCTTTTTCGTCACCCTCGCTTTCGGCGGACGCGACGCCAACTCGCAGAACCAAAAAGGCTACTACCGTCTCATCGAACAGGGCACCGGCGACGTGGTCTTCAGCGGTAACACCGGCTACAACGGCGCCACGCCCATCACCGCCGGCGTCGGCACTCCCGGCGTCACCCAATTCGAAACCTGGACCCCCGACGGCACCGGCGCCATCCAGACTTCCTCCAACACCAACATCGGCGTCACCCAACACGACTGGGAATATTTCAAGGAGACCTACGCCGTTTCCGCCGGGACCACCTACACGCTCCAGATTCTCCTCCCCGAGGAACTCAACTTCGACATGGCGATCGGCTCCCAGTATTCCTACACGCCCGACATCATCACCAATTTCTCCGTCGTCCCCGAGCCTTCCACTTACGCCCTCCTCGGCATCGGCCTGACCGGTTTGCTGATCCTGCGCCGCAAACTCAAAGCCCGCCCGTCCGCCGCAGCCCCCGCCCAAAAATAAACCCGCCGCGCCCCGCCGCCGGCTCCCGCGCACCCTTGCCAGCCGCTTCTGCGGATTCTTTGTTATCCCGCAGAACCTTTCCCCGGCATGTTGCACGACCCCAAGGATGAACTCGCCGCCAAACGCCGGCTGATCGCGTTCATCATCGCCGCCTTCCTCCTCGGCATCGGCGCCACCTTCGCCTGGATCTACTCCGCCGAACTCCGCTCCGCCTACCGGCACTGGCGTCAGGAACGCAGCTTCGCGCAAGCCCGCGCCTTCGCCGCCAAAAACGACGCCCCCAGCACCGTCCTCGCCCTCAAGGCCGCCCTCGAAGCCGACGGCGCCAACCCCTCCGCCTGGCGCACCGCCGCCGATTTCTTCGAACAAGCCGGCGACCGCCAGGCCGTGAAACTCCGCCGGCAGGTCCTCGTCATCGAGCCCGCCTCCCCCGCCAACCGCGTCGCCCTCATCAACACCGCCCTCCGCTTCAACGACCTCGTCACCGCGCAACAAACCCTCGACGAGGCCTCCGTCGCCGATCGCGCCTCCCTCGATTTCCGCAAGGCCTCCGCCGCCCTCGCCTTCGCCCAGTCCCGCCCCGCCGACGCCGAGGCCTTGCTCGCCGGCATCCTCCGCGACCATCCCGGCGACAACCGCATCCGGCTCGACCGCGCCGTCATCATCCTGCGCTACGCACCGCCCGAGGTCTCCGCCAACGCCCGCGCCGAACTCGAAACCCTCGCCGACTCCGCCGACACCCGCGTCGTCGCCTTGCGCGAACTCACCATCGCCGCCCTCCGCGACGCACAACCCGCCCGCGCCCTCGCCTTCGCCGACCGTCTCGCCGCCTTGCCCGACACTTCGTTCAAAGACCTCCTGCTCCGCGCCGCCGCCTCGCTCGCCACCGGCTCCGCCCTCGACGACGTGCTCCGCCCCATCCAGACGCGCGTCCTCGCCAACCCCGCCGAAGCCATCCCGCTTTCCACGTGGCTCCTCGCCACCGGCCGTTCACGCGCCGTCCTCGCCTGGCTCGAATCCCTGCCCGAAACCACCCGCGCCCTTCCGCCCCTTCGCGTCGCCCATGTCGATTGTCTCAACGCCCTCGGCGAATGGCGCGCCGCCTCCGCCCTCATCGCCACCGGCGCGTGGGGTCCGATCCCTCCCGAGGCCATGCAACTCGCCGTCAGCGCCCGCACCCTCCGCGAACGCGGCCGCGCCAAGCTCCAGGAAAACGCGTGGAACGAAGCCGTGCGCATCGCCTCCGGCAACCTCGCCAGTCTCCGCGTTCTCCACCGTCTCGCCCTCGCCTGGGGCTGGGAAGACGAAAGCCGCTCCGTCCTCTTCGCCGTCGCCCGCACCCGCCCCGACCAGACATGGGCCCACCGCGCCCTCGTCCGCCACGCCTACCACACCGGCGACACGTCCACCCTCAAAGAGGTCTACCGTCTCTGGCGCGAGGCCGAGCCCAACAACCCGCTCGTCGAGGGCAACTGGGCCATGCTCACCTTGCTCACCGAGCCCGTCGCCCGCCCCACGCTCGCCAAAACCACCGCCGCCAAGCTCTACGCCGCCTCACCCGCGAATCCGTTCTTCGCCACCACCCACGCCTTCGCCGTCTGGCAACTCGGACGCCCCTCCGAGGCCGTCCAGATCATGGAAACCCTCCCGCCCGAAGAACGCGACGCCCCCGTCCGCGCCTTCTACCACGCCCTCTTCCTCGCCTCCGCCAACCGCCCGTCCGAAGCCCTCCGCTCTTTGTCGTTGTCAGCGCGCGCCAACCTTCTTCCCGAGGAACGCCGGCTGTTCATCGCCGCCTACGAAAAAACCCAGCCCAAACCCGTTCGCCCAAAATCCGCAAAGAACTGACCGCCATTTGACTTTGGCCTAAAACCCGCGACCAATCTTCCTTCCATGTCCAAGCGCGCTGTCCTCCTCGTCAACCTAGGCTCCCCCGAATCCACGGCCGTTCCCCACGTCCGTCGCTACCTGAAGGAGTTCCTCGGCGACGAACGCGTCATCGACATCAAGCCCCGCTGGCTCGCGAGCATCGTCGTCAACGGCATCATCGCCCCCACCCGCGCCCCCAAATCCGCCAAGGCCTACGAGGAAATCTGGACCGCCGAGGGCTCCCCGCTCGTCGTCACTTCGAAAAAGGTCCGCGAAAAACTCGCCTCCGAGCTCGGCGCCGCCGCGCCCGTCTATCTGGCGATGCGCTACGACCAGCCGTCCGTCGCCTCCGTCCTCGCGCAAATGAAAGCCGACGGCGTGACCGACATCCTGCTCTTCCCCCAATACCCGCACTACGCCATGTCTTCGTGGGAAACCGTCGTCGTCAAAGTCCAGGACGAAGCCGCATCTCTCGGCAACCCGTTTAAAATCGATACCGTCCAGCCGTTCTACGAGGACGCCGACTACATCGAGGCGCTTTATCAGGTCTCCGCCCCCTACCTCGCGCAACCGCACGACATGCTGCTCGTGAGCTACCACGGCATCCCCGTCCGCCACCTCCGCAAAGGCGACTCGTCCAACGCCCACTGCACGCTCGTCAACGACTGCTGCAACACCTGCAGCCCCGCCCACGCCACCTGCTACAAAGCCCAGGTCCTCAAAACCACCCAGGCTTTCGTCAAACGCGCCGGCATCTCCGCCGACAAACACACCGTCTCGTTCCAGTCGCGCCTCGCCGGCGAACCGTGGCTCACGCCCTACACCGACTACGAGCTCGAGCGTCTCCCGAAAGAAGGCAAAAAACGCCTGCTGGTGATGACACCCGCCTTTGTCACCGACTGTCTCGAAACCCTCGAAGAAATCGCCGGCGAGGGCAAAGAGGAGTTCCTGCACGCCGGCGGCGAATCGTTCCAACACATCCCGTGCCTCAACGACCAGCCTCCCTACATCGATTTTCTCGCCGGCCGCGTCCGCGCCTGGCTCGGCGGCCGCAAGCCCGTTGCAGTCCAGGCCGGCCAGCGCGCCCAGACGCTCGCCCCCGTTGAATAAGGTTGTCGCGCCTTCCCCGCGCGCCGAAAGTCCCCGCAGTCCTTGTCGCCCCTGCCGTTGTCAAAAATCGCAGTGTGAACCTTCCTGCCACGAACCCGTCCCTCCACGACTCCGCCTTGCTTGTGCTTGATGCGGCCGGAGTCGTCCGCGCCGCCAACACCGCCGCCGGTCGTCTCTGGCATACTTCCCCGTCCGATCTCGCCGGACAACTCGTCGTCAGCCTCTTCGCCTTCGAAATCATCTCCAACGATCCCGGCTGGCGCGAATCCCAATGGGAGGTCCTCATCGCCACGTCCCTTGAGCGTCCGCTGCAACTTCAGGCGCAACCGTTCGAGCCCGTCCCCGCCATCGACGTCCGCATCGAACTGCAACCCGCCCACGGCCCCGACGCCGCCTACTTCGCCCGCGTCGAACTCGTCTCCGCTTCCGCCCCGTCTTCACCCGCCCCCGCCGCTCCCGCGCAGTCCGCCTCACCTTTCGCCCCGCCTCCCGCCGACTCCGGCCCCGCGCTCCTCGCCTCCCGCGGCCCGCTCGGTTTTTTCGATCTCGATCTCCTCACCAACCGCGTCGCCACTTCCCCCGCGTGGAAAAAAATGCTCGGCTACGCCGGCGATGAACTCCCTCCCACGCACGCCGCCTGGCGCGACTTGATCCATCCCGACGACACCGCCGCCCTCCCCGACCGCGTCGCCAAACCTCCCGTCGGCGGCACCCGCGATTTCTCCGTCGAATTCCGTCTCCGCCACCGTCTCGGCCACTACGTCTGGATCCAATCCAGCGGACTCCAGTTCTTCTCCCCCGAACACATTCTCCAGCGCGTCATCGGCATCAACATCGACATCACCGAGCGCAAGGAAACCGAGGAACTCGGCTTCGCCAGCGAGGACCGCCTCGACCGTCTCTCCGGCCCCGGACGCCTCGCCCTCTTCGATCTCGATTTCCTCACCGCGCAACACTGGCTTTCCCCCGCCTGGTCCGAACTCACCGGCGAACCTGACCCCGACCCTTCGACCGCCACGCTTCTCAAAGTCCTCCCGTCCGCCGCCACCGACCAGGGCATCGTCTCCTTCCTTTCCTCGCCTTCACCCGGCGAGTCTTTCGCCCACCTGCCCGTCGTCCTTCGCCTGCCCGGCGAACGCGAGCAGCCCGCCCTCCTCGGCGTCCAACGTCAATGGTCCCGCAAACGCGACCTCGTCCGCGCCGTGGGCTATGTGCTCCCCCTGCCTCCCGGCACCGGCGGCGGCGTCGTCCCGCCCGCCATTCTTCCCGGCCTCCTCGATTCCCTCGGCGAAGCCGTCATCGTCGCCGACGGACGCGCCCAGGTTCTCTACCTCAACACCAAGGCATCCGATCTCACCGGCTGGTCCCTCGCCGAAGCCCGCGCCTGCAAACTCAACGACGTCTTCAAACTCGTCCGCCGCGACGACGGCCGCCCCGACGACACCGCCGTGGACATCGTGCTGGCCGCCGAAGAGACGCCGCGCCTCTACGCCGAACATTCGCTTGTATCCATTTCTGGTGACAAAAAACCCGCGCCCGTCGTCTGGACCACCCGCCAGGTCTCGTCCCCCGAGGGCGGCCCCGCCGGCCTCGTCGTCGTCTTCCGCGACCCGCAGGAGATGACCCTCACCCCCGAGGAGATCATCCGCGCCAACCGCTTCGATTCCCTCGGACAACTCGCCGGCGGCATCGCCCACGATTTCAACAACCTCCTCACCACCATCCTCGGGGGCATCTCCACCGCCAAGGACAACCGCGACTACACCAAGCTCGAGGACGCCGAGAGCGCGTGCATGGCCGCCAAGTCCCTCACCCGCCAGCTCCTCACCTTCGCCAAAGGCGGCGCCTCCGCCGCCCAGCAGGTCGTCGCCACCGGCGAAATCCTCCACGACGCCGTCCGCATCGCCGCCGCCGGCACCACCGCCGTCGTCGCCGTCGAGGTCCCCGAATCCGTCGCCCCCGTCCAAGTCGATCGCGGACAAATCATCCAGGTTTTCCAAAACCTCGTCATCAACGCCCTCCAGGCCATGCCCGAGGTCAGCAAGGGCCGCATCGTCCTCCGCGCCGCCAACGTCCGCCTCGCCGAAAACGACGTCCCCCCGCTCCCCCCCGGCGACTACGTCCAGATCGAGGTCCAGGACAACGGCTCCGGCATCCCACCCGCCCACATCGAAAAAATCTTCGACCCGTTCTACACCACCAAAAAACACGGCACCGGCCTGGGCCTCGCCACCGTGCTTTCCATCGTCCGCCAGCACGGCGGCCAGATCGGCGTCGATTCCACCGTCGGCACCGGCACCACGTTCACGCTGTTTCTCCCCAAGGCCGACCGCCCCGTCGAAACCACCCTCCGCACCGCGCCCGCCCTCCGCTTCGGCACCGGCCGCATCCTCTTTCTGGACGACGACCCCAAGATCTGCGAACTCACCGCCGGCATGCTCACCAGCCTCGATTACACGCACGACGTCGTGCGCACCGGCGAAGATGCGATCACGTTCTACCGCCGTTATCTGAACGTCGGCCGCCCCTACGACGCCGTCATCCTGGATCTTAATGTTGTCGGCGGCATGGGCGGCGAAGAATGTTTCAAACAACTCCGCGACCTCCACCCCGAAGTCCGCGCGATCGTGAACAGCGGCTACGACAGCGAAGACATGGCCCGCCGTTACTTGGACATGGGCTTCGTCGGCTACCTCACCAAACCCTACCGCGTCGGCGACCTGGGCCGCACCCTCAAAGCCGCCCTGGGCAAGAGCTGAACGTCATAGGTCGTATCCGGTCCCATAAGACCCATTCCCCGGCCGTCCCTCATTCCCGCCAATTAAAAGCGTGGCACAACGCCACGCCCGCCGCATCCGCCTCGTCGCTCGCCAGCACCGCCCCGTGTCCGAGCATAGCCATCACCGTCCGCGCCAGCTGCTCCTTGCTCGCCCGGCCCGCCCCCGTCACCGCCTGCTTCACCCGCAGCGGCGCATACTCAAAAATCTCCATCCCGCCCAGCGCCGCCGCCGAAATCGCCGCGCCGCGCGCCGCCCCCAGAATCTGCGCCGTCTGAAAATTCTGCACGTAGATCGTCTGCTCCAGCGCCACGTGCCTCACCTTGAAATCACTCAGAAAAACCGCCACCGCCCGGTGGATTTCCCCCAGCGCATACGACATCGGCCGGCTCGCCGGAATCTTCAGCGTGCGGCAGCGCAACAACACCGGCTGCTTCCCCGGCTGAAACTCGATCACCGCCAGACCCGTCCCGCGCAACGACGGATCGATCCCCAAAACCACCCCGTCAAAAGGCGTCCGTTGCAGCGAAAACACCGCCTGCGTCCCCGCGCCGCCTGCCGCACGCGACGGTCCCGCCTTCGGCGCGGGCATCGGCCCTCCCGCCAGTTTCGCCGCCCACATCTGCCTCACATTCATGCGCCCCATATGACTTCAACAAACGCTCATTGCAGCACGCCGTCGCGCATAAAAAGCGTCCGCGCCGTGCGCGCCGCGTGCGCCGCGTTGTGCGTCACCAACACCAGCGCGATCCGCTGCTCCGCGCATAGCCCGAGCAACAGATCGATGATCGCATCCCCCGTCTTCTCATCGAGATTCCCCGTCGGCTCGTCCGCCAGGATCAGACGCGGCGAATTCATCAACGCCCGCGCCACCGCCACGCGCTGACGCTCCCCGCCCGAAAGCTGCGACGGCAGGTGATGCGAACGCTCCGCCAGCCCCACGCGTCCCAACAGTTCCTCCGCACGCTTTTTCTCCGCCGCCCCCACCTTGCCCGCCACGCGCGCCGCCATGAGCACGTTGCCCAGAGCATCGAGTTCCGGAATCAGATAAAACGACTGGAACACCATCCCCAAAAACCGCGCCCGCCGCCCCGCCCCGGTGTCGGTCGAACCCGCCCACGTCACCGCGCCCTCGTCCGGGGCGTCGAGTCCCGCCATCAAATGCAGCAGCGTCGATTTCCCCGAACCCGATTCACCGCGAATCGACACGCTCTCCCCCTCGCCCACCGCCAGGCTCACGCCATGCAACACCTCCAGCCGGCGCTCCCCGCTGAGGTAAGACATCCTCAGGTCATGCGCCGCCAGCAAAACCTCCCCCGTAGTCACTGGTTGGTCATTGGTCATTGGTCATTGGTCATTCCGCGCGCAGCGCGGCCACCGGTTTGAGTTTCGATGCCCGCCACGCCGGGAAAATCCCCGCCAGCGTCGAGATCACAATCGTTCCGACGATGATCACGATCAGGTCCGACGACTCCATATGCGCCGGCACGTTGCTGAACTGATAAAACCGCTCCAGCGTCTCCTGGCTGCCCGTGAGTTTGGTGAACGCAAGCAAGACGTCGTTGCGCACGTGCAAAAACCCGAAGCCCAGCGCCAGTCCCGTCGCCGTGCCGATCAGCCCGATCAGAAATCCCTGCACGCAAAAACACGCCGCGATCTGCCGCGGACTCGCCCCGAGCGCGCCCAGCAGTCCGATCTCGCGCGTCTTGCGCACCACCGTCGTCAGCAGCGAGCTCATGATCGAAAACGAAGCCACCAAAATGATGAAAAGCAGCAGCACCGAAACCAAGTTCTTCTCCATCTGGATCACAAAAAGAAACTCGCTGTTCGCATCCAGCCACGAACGCGCCCGCATCTCCGGCTCGGCCGGCAGCGCGGCATTGATGCGCGCCGCCATCGCGTCGGCGTCGAGCCCGTCCGCAATCTTCACGTTGAGCCCGTGCACCGCCTCCCCGAGTCCGTAAAGATCCTGCATGCGCCTCAGCGTCACGATCACCGTGTTCGCATCCAGCTGCTGATGCCCGATCTCAAAAATACCCACCACGACCAATTCACGCGGAAGAAACACTTCGTCGTTCTTCAACCGCTCGATGAGCAGCGGCGACGAGATCGTGACTTTTCCACCCACCAGCACGCCGAGCGAATACGCGAGCTGCGAACTGAGGATCACCGTGTCGTCATCGAGTTCGTCGAGCGAACCGACGCGAATAAACCGGTTAAGCGGCACGACGTCGTTCACGCGGTTCACATCGATGCCTTGAATCAGCGGAAACGCGGGTTTCCGCCCGTATTCGAGCATCCCCACGCCTTCGGCAAACGGAGTGACGCCCGTCACCCCCGGCACTTTGCCCACCGCTTCCACCACCCCGTCCGCATTTTCAATAAGGCTGCGCGCGCGAATCTGCACTTCGCCCTGCGTGTCGATGATCATCCGGCGGATCTCGTAACCAAACCCGCCCATCACGCTGTTGGTCACCACCAGCGTCGCCACGCCCAGCGCCACGCCCAGAATCGAAATCGCCGTGAAAAACGACAGTCGCTTCCCCGTCGGGAAGAGCTGCTTCAGGGCGAGATATAAATACCAAGGCATATTAACCACGGATTACACGGATGGGCACGGATTGAACAGTGATCGGAATATCCGTGTTCATCCGTGTAATCCGTGGTGAAAACTCAGGCTCCCGGACGCAGCTGCGGATAAAGAATCACGTCGCGAATGCTCTCCGCGCCCGTGAGCAAAATGCACAGGCGATCGATGCCGATGCCCATGCCGCCCGCCGGCGGCATGCCGTGCTCCAGCGCGAGCAGGAAGTCGTGGTCGATCTTCTGCTGCTCCTCGCCGGCCTGCGCCTCAAACATCGCGCGCTGCACGTCGGGATCGTTCTGCTCCGAATACGCGGGCGCGATCTCCATGCCGCCGATGATCAACTCGAACACGTCGATCGTCGTCGGATCGTTCTCCGTGATCTTCGCCAGCGGACACAGCTCCTTGGGCAAATGCGTCACAAACGTCGGCTGAATCAGCTTCGGCTCGATCAACTTCCCGAAAATCTCGTTGGTCAGCTCAAACTCTTCCCACTTCGGATCCGCGTAAAGACCGAGCGCCTGCACGCCCGCGACCTTCTCTTCCTTCGTGCGGCTGAACCACTGCGCATCACCCGTCTTCTCGATGATGAGCTCCTTATACGTCACCTCGCGCCACTGGCCGCCAAAGTCGATCACTTCGCCGCTGGCCGCGTGCGTGATCTGCGAGGTCTTGAGCACATTTTCGCACAGCGAACGCAGCAGGTCCTGCACGAGCGTCATCATCCCGCGGTAGTCACTGTAAGCCTGATAAACCTCGAGCATCGTGAACTCGGGATTGTGGCGGCGCGACACGCCTTCGTTGCGGAAGTTGCGACCGATTTCGAACACGCGATCGTAACCGCCGACAAGCATGCGCTTCAGATAAAGTTCGAGCGAGATGCGCAGCACGAAGTCCGTGTTGAGCGTGTTGTGATGCGTCTGGAACGGACGTGCCGCCGCGCCACCCGCCACCGCCTGCAACACCGGCGTCTCGACTTCGAGGAACTGCTTGTCCTCCAGAAAACGACGGATGTGCGACACAATCTTCGAGCGCGTCATGAGCCGGTTGCGCGACTCCTGGTTGACGATGAGATCGAGGTAACGCTGGCGATAAATCTGCTCCGAATCCGTGAGTCCGCTCCAGTTGTCCGGCAGCGGACGCAGCGCCTTCGACACGAGCGTAAACGCATCCACGCGCACCGTGATTTCACCGGTCTTCGTCAAAAACAACGTGCCGGTCACGCCGATGATGTCACCGAGATCGAGTCCCTTCTTGAAAAACAAATAACGCTCCTCACCGAGCACATCCTTGCGGAAGTAGAGCTGGATCACGCCCTGCTGATCCTGAATCTTCACAAACGAACTGCCGCCCTGCACGCGGAACGTGACCAACCGGCCCGCCACCGTCACGGTCGTGACGTTGTCCTGCCCCTCGACATAGAGTGCCTTGGCGTCCTGCGAGAAATGCGTCGTCGCGACATTGGCGCGGAACGGATCGAAACCTGCGGCGCGCATATCAGCCAACTTGCCGCGGCGCACCGCATGTTGGTCGTGGGAAATATCGGTCGTGGGAGTCTCGCTCATGGGAATCGGAAACCGTGGCCCGCCCTCCCGCCCTGCGCAAACGCAAAAACCCGCCTCGCCCCCATCGTCGCCCGCGCTTGCGGCCCTTCGTCGACAACTTTATCCTGCCAGCATGTTACCCCCGTTGCTCGGCCCCATCTTCGCCAGCGCCGGCCTCGGCGCGCTCATCGGCCTCATCCGCCAATGGAGCGAACAAACCGAACACGGCGGCAAAACCGATTTCGGCGGCGTGCGCACCCACACCCTTTGGGCGATCCTCGGCTGCCTCGGCGCCATCGCCCGCCGCGAATTCACCCCGCTCGCCCTGCCCGTCATCATCACGGTCGTCGCCGCCCACCTCATCGTCGCCCACGTCCGCCACGGCGACGCCGGTTCACCCGGCAGCACCTCCTTCGCCGCATCGTTGCTCACGCTGCTCACCGGTGCCCTCGTCGCGTGGGGCCACACCCAAACCGCCGTCGTCGTCGCCGCACTCACCATAGTCGTGCTCGGCATAAAACAACCTCTCCACAACTGGACGCGCGCCTTCACCCCCGCCGACATCCGCGGCACCCTGCAATTCGTCGCCATCACCGGCGTCATCCTCCCGCTCGTCCCCAACCGCACGTTCGGGCCCTTCGACGCCTTCAACCCTTACTCCTCTTGGTTGATGGTCGTCCTCATCTCCGGCCTCGGGTTCAGCGGCTACATCGCCATGCGCATCTTCGGCACGCGCGCCGGCATTCTTCTCACCAGCCTCTTCGGCGGACTGGCCTCCAGCACCGCCTCGACCCTCGCCTTCAGCCGACGCAGCCGCGAAGAACCCAAACTCTCCCGCGACTACGCCTTCGCCGTCATCGTCGCCTGCACCGTGATGCTGCCACGCGTGGTGATCGTCGTTTTCCTGCTGAGCCCGTCCCTCGCCCTCCGCATCTGGCCCGCCTTTGCCGCGATGGCCGTCCCCGCGCTTGTCTACACTGTCTGGCACCTTTGGTTCGCTCCGCGCTCCGACAAAACCACCGTCGCCTCTCCCGCGATGAGCAACCCCCTCAGCCTCGTCACCGCGATCAAGTTCGCCCTCCTCTACGCCATCATCGCGTTCCTCGTCAAAGCCGCCACCGCGCTCGAACTGCAATCCGGCCTACTCCCGCTCAGCTTCATCTCCGGCCTCACCGATGTGGACGCCATTTCCCTCTCGATGGCCAACAACCTCCGCTCCGCCACCGTCACGCTTGAACTCG
>CAMBLN010000056.1 GCA_945868215.1 Opitutus sp. GAS368 | reverse complement strand
GGGCTTTAGCAAGAGTTCACGGATTCCCAGCGCACGCACGCTGTCGGAAGTGAGATTGGAAGTATATCCGGTGGTCAGGATCACCGGCATGTCGGGATTGATTTCCAGGATCAACGCGGCCAGGTCCGTGCCCATGATCTCCGGCATGCTCAGGTCGGTCACCACCAGATCGAAATCCTGCGGCCCGGCTCGCACGCACTCCAGTGCCTGCGGCGCGTCGGAAACCGCCAGCACCCGGTAACCGAGAGCCTCCAGAATGGATTGCCCGAGCTGCGCCAGCGCCGGCTCGTCGTCGATAAAAAGCACCCGTTCACCCGCACCCCGCGGCACTTCATCCTCCGCCTCGCACACCGCCGCCTCCCCGTCGGACTGCGTGTGCACGGGGAAATACAATTCAAACGTGGTCCCTTTCCCCGGCGTGCTCTGCACCATCACTTCACCGTCATGCGTCTGCATGATGCCGTGCACCACGGCCAGTCCGAGACCCGTGCCTTCACCCGGGGCCTTCGTGGTGAAAAACGGTTCGAAAATTCGTTCGACGACTTCGCGTGTCATACCCTGCCCGTTGTCGCTGACGGTCAGCCGCACATGCGGGCCCTCCCTCAATCGCACGCTCGACGCCGCTTGCCCGCGCGTCACTTCGCACGCCTCCAGCCGAATGCCCAGCCGGCCCTGCCGGTCTTTCATCGCGTGCGCCGCATTCGTGCAGAGGTTCATCAGGACCTGGTGTATTTGCGTCACATCCACCATCACGAAGGGCAGATCTTCGTCCAGTTTCACATCGAACTCGATGGTCGTCGGCAACGTCGCGCGCAACATCGCCAGCGGTTCCGCCACGACTCTCGCCAGCGACATCGGCTTGCGCTCGTGCTCGCCCTGCCGGCTGAACGCCAGTATCTGCCGCACCAGCGCCGCCGCCCGCCCGCTCGCCTTCAGCAACGCCTGCAAATAATCCTCCACCTGCGGCTGCCCCTTGATCTGCATCCGCATCAACTCGGTGTATCCCATGATCGCCGCGAGTATGTTATTGAAATCATGCGCGATGCCGCCCGCCAGCGTGCCGATCGCCTCCATTTTCTGCGCCTGGATAAACCGCGACTCCAGCTTTCGATGTTCCGTGATGTCTTCCGCCGTTCCCACGATGCGATAAGCGTGCCCGTCCGCATCGCGGATCGGAAACGCGCGCTCCCGCACCCAGCGTATCGATTCGTCCGGCCTCACCACCCGGTAGACTTCGTGATAATCGCCGGCTATCTGCCGCTTCGCCGCGGCCGACACCCGGCCGCGGTCATCCGGATGGATCGCCTTCAACCAGTCCGACGGGTTCCTCATGATATCCGCGCACCGTCGCCCCCAGATCTGCTCATAGGCGGGGCTGATATAAAGCATCTGGTGGTTTGCCGGATCCGTCATCCAGAACACCTCGTGGATATTCTCCGCGATCTGGCGGAACCGCTCCTCGCTCGCCCTCAACTCGTCCTCGATACGCCAGCGCTCGCTCACATCCTGCGACAAGCCGATATAGTTGACCAACGCTCCCGTGCTGGTCCGCACCGGAGTGAGTGAAAGATGATTCCGGAACCGGGTTCCGTCCTTGCGGTAGTTGACAAGCTCGCCGTCGAACGCCGCCCCCGCTTGCAACGCGGCTCGCATCCGCGCAACCGTGGCCGGATCGGTCTCCGGGCCTTGCAGCAACGCGCAATTGCGTCCGAGCACCTCGGCGGCGGCATATCCCGTCAGCCGCGTGAACGCCGGATTTGCATAGATGATCCGCCGGTCCGCGTCGCTGAGCAGCACCCCTTGCGGCAACGCATCCAACGCCTCCTCGCGCAGCCTCCGCGACGACTCGCTCGCGCGCAGCGCCGCCTGCTCCCGCACCAGCAACGCCCGGTTGCGCGCATTCTCCAGCGTGGAAGCCAGCTCGTGCAGATACCCGGGGCGCTTCACGATGTAATCCGAAGCCCCCAGTTGCAGCGCCTCCACCGCGACGATTTCATCTCCTTGCCCGGTCACCAGCACCACCGGCAGGCGCGGCGTTCCGTCCTTCGAAATCAATCGCAAAAGCTCCAGCGCGTTCGTCCCCGCGAGCCGGTAATCCAACAGCAGCACATCGTGCGCATCCGGTGATTTCTCCAACTTCGCCAGCACCTCGTTCGCCGATGCGGCCACCTCCACGAGAATGTGCGCCGCATGTCGCGCCTGGTGCATGCGTGTAAGATCCTGGTCGAGGGCGTGGTGCTCGGCATAGAGCACCCTCAGGGGCCGGCTCTTCCGTTCCTGACCCAGTCGGAACGCACCCACCGCCGACTCGATCACCTGCGGCAACTGCCGCAGATAATCACCTTGCTTGATCAGATAATCGTCCACGCCCGCCTTCAACGCCGCCACCGCGCTGCGTTCGTCCCCCGAGCCCGTCAGCATGATGACCGCCAGCGGCAGCTGCTTGTCGCGCACGCCGAGCACCAGATCCAGGCCCGACCCGTCGGGCAGGTTCAGGTCCACCACGACCACGTCGAACCGTTCCGGCTCGGCCAACTCCCGCCAGGCCGCCGCCAGCGTGCCCGCCACGGTCATCCGCAGGTCGCTGCCCGTCCGCGCGATTTCCATGCGGGCCAGCTCCGCATCCTGCCGGTTGTCTTCAATGTAGAGAACGCGCATGGTTTCAGGATTCGTGGGACACGCGTGCGTTGATCACGGTCCAGTAGATTTCAATCTGCGAGGCCACTTCGACGAACTTGTCGAAATCGACCGGTTTCACGATGTAGGAATTCACCCCGAGTTCATACGCGCGCGTCACGTCCTGGCTCTCGGCCGAAGTCGTCAGCACCACGATGGGAATGCTGCGAAACCGCGGATGCGCCTTCAACTGCCGCAACACTTCGAGTCCGTCCACGCGGGGCAGTTTCAGGTCCAGCAGGATCACCGCCGGCAACGTCTCCCCGGCCTCCCAGCGCGGCATCCACGCCAGGGCTTCTTCGCCGTCGCGGGCGACTTCGACGGGATTGGTCAGTCGGCGTTTCCGAAACGCGCGCAACGCCAGATCGACGTCCATGGGATTGTCTTCGACGAGCAGGATGGCCGGTTGTGCATTCATGATGTGTGATTGGGTATTTCGAGGTAAAAAGTGGCTCCGCTTCCGGGGGCGCTCTCCGCCCACACGCGGCCGTTCATGCGCTCCATCGCCTTGCGCACGATCGCCAGTCCGATGCCCGTTCCGGGGTAATCCTCCGAGCGGTGAAGACGTTGGAAAATATCAAAGATGCGGTCGGTGAATTTCATATCGAAGCCGATGCCGTTGTCCCGGACCCACAGCACCGTCTTCCCGCCCTCCACGCGGCCCGCGACCTCGATCGCTGGCGCCGCCGCGCCGCGCGTAAACTTGAGCGCGTTGTCGATGAGGTTGCGCAGCACCTGCGCGAGGCCTTGGGTGTCCGCCAGGACTTCCGCGTCCGGCAGCGCCACCGTGAACTTGACCCCGCGATCCCGGATCTCGTCGGAATATCCCACGGGCAGCGAATCAAGCACGGTGCGGGGCTTGACCGGCACCATCGAAACCTTGCGCCGCTCCAGTTGAGAATACGACAGCAGGTCGTCGATCAACTGCCCCATCTGCACGCTCGCCTGCCGCACCGAGTTCAGAAAACGCCTGCCTTCGTCGTCCAGCTTTTCCGCGTAGTCCTCCAGCAGCAGCCGGCTGTAGCCGTCGATGCCGCGCAGCGGCGCCTTCAAGTCATGGGAAACTGAATACGTGAAGGTCTCCAGCTCGCGGTTCTTCGCCTGCAGCTCCGCCGTGCGTTGCGCCACGCGTTGCTCCAGGGTCGCGTTGAGCGCACGCACTTCGTTCTCCGCCTGCTTGCGTTGCGTGATGTCGATGCCCACGCCCACCAGGCAGGTCCTTCCGCGAGCACCATGGTCATCCCCGTGAAAAAATACGGCATCGCCCGTCCGTCCTTCGCCCTGAACTCCGCCTCCACTTCCGATTGTCCCGTGCGAAACACGTCGCCGATGCGCGCCTCCACCCGCGCCCGTTCTTCCCCTTCAAAAAAATCCAGCGGACTCATCGCCGCGATCTCGGTGGGCGCGTATCCGGTGGCCCGCTCGAAATTCCGGTTCCACCGGAGAAACTTCCCGTTTTCGTCGTAGAGATAAAAAACGCCCGGAAGGCTGTCGATCATCGCATCCGAAAAGTTCCGTTCGTTCTCCACCGCCTCGCGCAGTTCACGGTCGGCTTGGATGTCCGTGTTCGATCCCAGCCACTGCACGATCCGCCCGTCCTCGCCGTGCAGCGGCACCACCCGCGTGTCGAACCAGCGGTGGGCTCCGTCATACCGGCGCAACCTAACCTGTGCATGAAACTCGATGCCGTTCGCCATCGCCTCGCGCGCGACGCCTAGAAACACGTCGCGATCCTCCGGGTGGATTTGCTCCGCCCATCCCTGCCCGAGTTGGGCCGCCTCGTCGCCGCCCGTGTAATCCAGCCAGCGTTGGCTCAGGTAGTCGCATCGCCCGTCCGGCTTCCAGGTCCACACCAGTTGCGGCAGGCTTTCCGTCACGCGCCGGAATCGCGACTCACGCTCGCGCAGCTCGCGTTCGATTCGCATCCGCACGGCTTGCACGCGGATCATCGCCGCGCAAAAAAACGCCAGCAGCCCCGCCGCAACTCCCGCCACCCACAGGAACTCCCTCCGGTTCGCCTTCTCCACGTTCTCCAGCCGACCCTGCCACCGCCACCCGAGTGCGTCCGCATCCCTCTCCAACCGGTAAAACGCCGCCCGCATGTCCGCCGCCGCACCGGCGTCACCCGTCGTATCGTCCGTCCAGGTTTCCAAATGTTCGCGAAACACACGCACGCGTCCCGCGAACTCATCCGCCGCCGCCCCGCCATCCATCGCCCGCGATTTTTGCTCAAGCCGTTTCGTCGCCTGTGCAATCAACGCCAGTCCTTGCTCCCGCGCATAAGGTGCGTTGGCCGCGCCCGCCTGCGTGAGGTGCAGAAATCCCTTCGACAGATCCAGCCGCGCCTCGCGCATCTCGCGTGTGCTCGCAAACGCCTCCTTCGCCCGCTCCGCCTGCCTTGATTGCAACGCCACGATCAACACCCCGAGCGCCATCGTGCAGAGCACCGCGCTGCGGCTCCACCACACCGAGGTCACCTGCGGCAGCACCCACCGCTCCGTCGCAGCGCCGCGTTCGGTTTTTCCGTTGATCATCGCGCGCCCTCCGTCGTCAGCGCGTCCGTTTCAAAACCAAACTGCTTCGCGATCCGCCGGTGTTCGTCGCTTTGCAAAAACTCCGCCAGCGCCTCGTCCCACGCGCGCCTCAACCGCCCGTCCCCGCGCCGGAACGCAAACGCCACCCGTCCTTCGCCCGCATCCTGCGGCGGCGTGAACGGACTCGCCGCCTCCACTTCGTCACGGTTATCCGCCTGCTCCGCCATCCAGCCCACCGTCGGTTGCGACAACGCCAGGCCGTCCACCCGCCGCGTTTTCAAGAGCGCCAGCCCCGACACCGCGTCCGGCACCACCATGAGTCGCTCTGCCGGCAATCCTTTTTTCAACAGCGTCCGCTCCTCCACCGAGCCTTCGAGCACCGCCAGCCGCACTCCCGCCCGCGCCACCGCATCCGCATAAGTATGCAGTCCGTGTGGATTCCCTCGTTCCACCAACAGTCCCGGCCTCACCCGCCCCGTCACCCGCGAAAACGCCACACGTCCCGCCCGTTCTTCCGTGATAAACATCCCCGCCGCGATCACATCGAATCGCCCCGCCTCCAGTTGTTCGATCAACGCTGCGAACTCCGTCAACACCCACTCCGGTTCGCCCCGTCCCAACCGTGCCGACACCCGCCGCGCGATCTCCGGCGCCTACCCCGTCACCCGCCCGTCCGCCGTCAAAAACGCATACGGCGCCTCCACTGCATAACCAATCCGCAACGCCCCGCTTTCCCCTCGCTTCGTCCGCCCGTCCCCGAGCCACCACACCATCGCGCAACCCGCCGCCAGCACCGCCACGGCCAACCCCAACAACCCCCGGCGCGCTCCGTTGTCCGGTCGCAAACCGGTGTTTCGGTTACTAAGGCGGGGGTTCGTCATACTAGGGGTATCACTGCACCTGCAAAATCACTCTCTACAATCCCGACAAAGCCACACGGACAGCCGTCCTGCAAGAGTTGGTTCTAACTGAAATCTAGCTAGTTGTTACTAGTCCCTCATTCCGCAGCCCACGTGGGGACGCGGCGTCCTCGCCGCGTTTCCTAACCCTCCGCCTCCTCAATTTCACGCCTTGCCTCCCTTTCGCCCGCCCTCTGTGCTCAACCCTCTTTATTCCCGCTCCATGACTTCCGCCGAGATCCGCCAGTCCTTCCTCGATTTCTTCGCCTCCCAAGGCCACACGATCGTCCCGTCGTCGTCCTTGCTCCCCGACTCTCCCGGACTGCTCTTCACCAACGCCGGCATGAACCAGTTCGTGCCCATCTTCCTCGGTGACAAAACCGCCGACGTCTCCACTTGGGCCGGCGCCCGCCCCGCCAAAGACACCCGCGCCGCCGACACCCAGAAATGCATCCGCGCCGGGGGCAAACACAACGACCTCGAGGACGTCGGCTACGACACCTACCACCACACGCTCTTCGAGATGCTCGGCAACTGGTCCTTCGGCGATTACTTCAAAAAAGACTCGCTCACCTGGGGCTGGCACCTCCTCACCAAAGTCTGGGGCATCCCCGCCAAACGTCTCTTCGCCACCGTTTACGCCCCCAAGCCCGGCGACCCCTCCGAATTCGACCACGAAGCCGCCGCCATCTGGACCGAACTCTTCCGCGCCGAAGGTCTCGATCCCGCCCTCCACATCGTCCACGGCAACCGCAAGGACAACTTCTGGCAGATGGGCGACACCGGTCCCTGCGGCCCCTGCTCCGAGATCCATTTCAACCTTCTCCCCGACGACAACGAAGCCGAAGGCCGCAAGGGCGTGAACTCCTCCAGCCCCCGCTGCATCGAAATCTGGAACCACGTTTTCATCCAGTTCAACGCCAACGCCGACGGCACCTTCTCCCCGCTCGCCGCCAAACACGTGGACACCGGCATGGGCTTCGAACGCGTCGCCGGCATTTACGCCAACACCAAGGGCTTCACCGACTTCACCCCCGAGCCTTCCAACTACGCCGCCGATGTCTTCGCCCCGCTCTTCGCCAAGATCACCGAGCTCTCCGGCAAGACCTACCTCGGCACCGTCCCCACGAAACGCGAAGGCCTCACCGACCAGGAAAACACCGACGTCGCCTTCCGCGTCTTGGCCGACCACGCCCGCACGATCAGCTGCAGCATCGCCGACGGCATCATGCCCGGCAACGAAGGCCGCAACTACGTCATCCGCCGCATCCTCCGCCGCGGCATTCTTTATGGCACCAAGCTCGGCCTGAAGACCGGCTTCTTCGAACAACTCGTCGCCCCCGTCGTCCTCTCGCTCGGCGCAGTCTTCCCCGAACTCGTCGAACGCCAGGACATCATCCGCCGCGTCATCAAGAGCGAGGAAGAATCCTTCGGCCGCACACTTGATCGCGGCCTCGCCATCTTCAACAAAGCCGCCGTCGGTGCTTCCGTAATCTCCGGTGCCCTCGCCTTCGAACTTTACGACACCTACGGCTTCCCCCTCGACATGACGCAGCTCCTCGCCACCGAGCGCGGACTCACCGTCGATACCGGCGAGTTCGAAACCCTCATGGAGCAGCAACGCGAACGCGGACGCGCCTCCACCAAAAAAGAAATCGTCGTCGCCGCCACCGAGGGAGCCGACACCACCGAAATCAAGCCCACGCAATTCACCGGCTATCTCTCGCTCACGACCGACACCACGCTCATCGACATCGTCAAAACCGAGAAGGACACCTACCTCGTCTTCGAAGCCACCCCCTTCTACGCCGAAATGGGCGGCCAACTCGGCGACACCGGCACCGCGATGATCAACGGCCAAACCGTCACGATCACCGACACCATCAAAGACAAGTCCGGCCGTTACCTCCACAAGGTCGCCTCCTTAAACTTAAACTTTGATCTTAAACTCGCGTCCACGCTTCGCGTGGACGCGCCGCGCCGCCGCTCTATCAACCGCCACCACACCGCCACGCACCTCCTCCACTGGGCGCTGCGCAAAGTCATCGGCACCCACGTCCGCCAGGCCGGCTCGCTCAACACCCCCGACCGCCTCCGTTTCGATTTCGCCCACTTCGAGGCCGTAACGCCCGCCCAGCTCCGCGAAATCGAAGCCCTCGTCAACGGGCGCATCCTCGAAAACGCCACGGTCACGTCCTACGAAACCGAATTCGACAAAAAGCCCGAAGGCACCCTCGCCTTCTTCGGCGAAAAATACGGCAAAACCGTCCGCGTCGTGGACGCCGGCGGCTACTCCCGCGAACTCTGCGGCGGCACCCACGTCACCACCACCGGCGAAATCGGCCTCGTCAAAATCGTCTCCGAAAGCGCCGTCGCCGCCGGCACCCGCCGCCTCGAAGCCGTCGCCGGACAAGCCGCCTACGACCACGTCGCCTCTGTCGAGTCCCAACTCGCCGCCACCGCCGCCAAGATCGGCGTGCCTCTCGCGCAACTCGACCAAAAGCTCGACTCGCTCCTCGCCCAAAAAGCCGAGACCGACAAAAAGCTGAAAGCCTTCGAACAACGCGCCGCCGCCGCCCTCGCCACCGAACTCGCCGCCAAAGCCGTCACCACCGACGGACTCGCCCGCGTCTCCGCCGTAGTCACCGTCGAAGCTCCGGAAGCCCTCCGCGAAATCGGCTCCCAAGTCCTCGCCAAACTCGGCGAAGGCGTGGTCATCCTCGGCGCCGCCTTCGGCCCCGAGAAAGTCCGCCTCGTTGCCTTCGCCTCCCCCGCCGCGATCAAAGCCGGCCACCAAGCCGGCAAGATCATCAGCGCCCTCACCGCCCAACTCGGCGGCAAAGGCGGCGGCAAACCGGACTTCGCCATGGGCGGCGGCAAAGACGCCGCCAAACTCGCCGAAGTCCTCGCAGGCTAATGTCAGGACTTTGACTCAAAGTCGAAAAACGCCGGGCCAAAGTTGGGTCCGGCGTTTTTTTCCGACAATCATTCATGCCATTTGGCACATAATAAAATGCCATATGCCTTGACTCCCCATCCTTCTCCTTCGGAAAATCACCGGCATGCCAAAGCCTAATCCGCAAAAGTATCCCGATCGCACCGACGCCGACTGGGCGGATCTTGTCGAGGAGGGTGTGCCCATTGCCGACGTCGTGGCCTTTGGCCGTGAGGCAGGGTTTACGACCGAAGAACTGGCCGATCTGGTCCACATTCCTCCGCGCACCTATGCCCGTCGCGTCAAAGCCAATGCGCGTCTCGATATTCCCGAGGGTGAACGTGCCGTGCGCATCATGCGACTCTACGATCTGGCCAAGGCGTTTTTCCACACGCACGAAAGCACGCGAGCTTGGCTTAATTCGCGGTTGCCCGCGCTGGGGGGGCGCACCCCGATTGATTTTGCGCGCACCGAACCTGGTGCTCGAGAGGTTGAAAGCATCATCGGTCGCATCGAGCACGGCGTTTACTCGTGAGCGCCGTCACCGTCTGGCGAATCGCCACCGCCTCTCGCGAGGCGTCGATTTTTTCCGGCAACGGCGGGTTGTATGTCTCCGGTCGCTGGCATCCCGCCGGCATACGCATGGTCTATACCTCGGAGTCCCGCGCGTTGGCGGCGCTGGAAATCATGGTCAACGTGCCGGATCGCACGGAACTGAGTCGTCACGCCTGGGTGATAGCTTCCGCCGAAATACCATCATCTCTGATTTCCAAGCCGGATCGCTTCCCTCTGGACTGGCGATCCGTTCCCGCAAGCGAAGGCACCCGAGTCTTTGGTAAAACCTGGATCAAGTCCGCCGAGTCCCCCGCCCTCCGCGTTCCCAGCGCAGTCATCCTCGGCGAATTCAACTACCTCTTGAATCCGCTCCACCCCGACTTCGCCAAAATCAAACTCCACCCGCCCCAACCTTTCGCCTTCGACGCCCGCTTCTGACCTGCCGATGGACTCGCTAAAAAACATGTTCAACGCCGCGCGCTACCGCTCGCTCGCATCCGAACTCACCGCGCTCTCCCCCGTCTTCAACGCGACCACGTTCCTCGACCACACGCTCACCGACCTGTCCTCCCGCGAGCTCATGGACCGCATGCGTCGCACCTCCACCGGCGTCGCCCTCGCACTCCCGCTCTCCTACCGCGAACAACTCGCCGTCCTCCGCGCCCTCGCCCCGCGCATCGGCCACAACTTCATCGGCATCTTCCTCTCCGACTGCGTCGCCCAACACGGCCTCGACGATGTCCCCGCCTCCATCGACGCCCTCCGCTTCTTCACCCGTTTCGGTTCCGCCGAATTCGCCATCCGTCCGTTCATCCTCCGCGACCAATCCGCGACACTCGCCGTCCTCCAATCCTGGACCTCCTCCGACGACGAACACGTCCGCCGCCTCGCCAGCGAAGGCAGCCGCCCGCGTCTTCCGTGGGGCGCCCGCCTCCAATCCCTCGTCGCCGATCCCTCTCCCACGCTCCCCATCCTCACCGCCCTCCGCGCCGACGATTCTCTCTACGTCCGCAAATCCGTCGCCAACCACCTCAACGACATTTCCAAAGACCACCCCGACGTCGCGCTCGATCTCGTCTCCAGTTGGGATCGCAGTCATCCGCACACCGCGTGGATCATCCGCCACGCCTTGCGCACCCTCATCAAACGCGGACACCCCCGCGCCCTCGCCCTCCTCGGAGTCGGAACCACCTCGAAACTCACCGCGACATTCACTGCCACACCCAAACGTATCCAGCTCGGCGATACCGTCACGTTCACCGCCACGCTCACGTCAACGTCCTCGCGCTCCCAATCGCTCCTCATCGACTACGTCGTCCACTACGCCCGCGCCTCCGGCAAAGCCTCCGAAAAGGTCTTCAAGTGGACCCAACTCGATCTTCCGCCCAACTCCAACCTCACGCTCGCCAAGCGCCAAACCATCCGCGATTTCAGCACCCGCCGCCACCACGCCGGCCGACACCGTATCGAACTCCAAATCAACGGCCGCCGCCTCGCCGAAACCGCCTTCACCCTCACCGCCTGATTTACACTTTTCATCCAATACAATTCCATAACGCTATTAATTAAATAGTTGGGTCATGTATGGCATATGTTATTGACTCACCCGCCCACAAGCCATACACTGTATGGCATCATGAAAATGACCATGCACATCGACGAAGCCCTGCTGGAGCGCGTCATGAAAGATTACAACTTCCCCAGCAAAACCGAGGCTGTCGAAGCCGCCTTAAAAGAGATGGATCGTCAGATGCGCATCCGCGAGTTCCGCAAGAACGGCCTCGGCCTCACGCGCGAGGAGTTGCTCGCCTCCGTCGATCCGTCCTACCGCGTGCGCGGCGAGCCCGCCTCGCCCTTGACCGCCGCCGAAGACTCCGCCCCCTATGGATCTCCCGATCCTCGTTGATTCCAACATCTACATCGGGTTGATGCGTCGCGGCTACGACCCGGTGTCGGTGTTGTTCGAACACTACGACACGACCAACCTCGTCACTTGCGGCATGGTCCGCCTTGAGGTGTTGCGCGGCGTTCGTATCCCCAAAACCGCGGACCGTCTCACCGCGTTCATGGATGTCATGCAATACGTCGAAGCCGACGCCCAACTCTGGTCCGAGGCCATCGCCCTCGCCGCCCGCACCGACCGAAAGGTCACACCCGTTTCCGCCACCGATGCATTCATCGCCGCCTGCGCGTTTCGTCGCGGCGCCTCCGTCCTCACCGAGGACAAAGATTTTAAATTCATCGCAGACCTGCCCTTGCTCTCCCTCCCGCCGGGAATTTGGTAAAGATAACACCATGCAGCCTTCCCCGGCCATCCTCGACACCGTCGTCCTCACCTTCGACACCAGCAACCGCCTCGCCGTCATCCCAAGCCCCGGCGGCCTCGCGCCCGCACCGGCCGACGTCTTCGCCACACTCACCGAACCGCGCGAATTCTTCACCTTCGCCCACGGCGCCCAAGATCACCCCATCTGCTTCGCCCAAACCCCGAATTCCTCCCCCGCTCCCGCCATCGCGTTCCGCTCTCTCGAACAACTCGCCGCCTCGCCTTCAGCGCTTTCCCCGCTTCTCGCCGCGCTCCTGCCCGCACTCGAGCCGCACCTGATCCACATCCCCTATCTCCAGCTCGGCGAAAACGATTTCATCTACAAATTTCGCCCCGAGAAAGACCGCAACCTCGCCCTCTACTCTCAGGACGCCCACACCAGCGCCCTCTACCAATCCGCCCTTTGCTCCGCCATCAAGGCCGTCACCCGCCGTCGCGAGGGCGTCGCCACCGCCCCCATCCCGCTCGATTTCGGCGTCGTGCGCTATCTCATCCCGAGCCACTTCGGTTTCTGCCTCGGCGTCAAAAACGCCATCGACCGCGCCTACGAAACCCTCGCCGCCCATCCCGGTCGCCGCGTGTTTATGCTCTCCGAGCTGATCCATAATCCGTTCGTCAACGAAGACCTCCTCCGCCGCGGCCTCCGCTACCTCCAGTCCGAAAAGGGCGTCCCCTTCGCCGTCAACGGCCAGAAATCCTCCCTCGCCCCCGGCCTGCCGCTTCTCTGGGACACCCTCACGCCCGACGACATCGTCATCATCCCCGCCTTCGGTGCCACCGACGAGGACAAGAAACGTCTCGTCCGCAAGGGCATCGCCGTCTGCCAATACGATGCCACGTGCATGCTCGTGGAAAAGGTCTGGAAGGCCGCCCGCTCGTATGGACGCGCCGGATACACGGTCGTCATCCACGGCAAACACGAGCACGAGGAAACCAAGGCCACGTTCTCCAACACCCGCCGCCACGCCCCCGCCGTCATCGTGCGTAATCTCGCCGAAACCCGCCTCCTCGGCGAAATCATCGCCGCCGCCCGACTCAACCCCGCCGACGCCCAGACCCGCTTCGACCACGCCTTCGCCGACCGCCACACGCCCGGCCTCGACGTCGTCCGCGACTTCGCCCGCGTCGCCGTCGTCAACCAGACCACCCTCCTCGTCAACGAGACGCGCGAGATCATCGCCCACCTCCGCGAGCTCTACGCCACCGTCTTCGGCCCCGACCTACCCGGCGAGCCCGCCCGCGTCGGCGGCAGCGGCCGCAACGACACGCTGTGCTACGCCACCCAGGTCAACCAGGACGCCCTCGCCCGCGCCCTCGAGGAACCGCTCGACGCCGCCTTCATCATCGGCGGAAAAAACTCCTCCAACACCTACCAGCTCTACCGTCTCTGCGCCCAAAAACTCGGCGACAAAGCCTTCTTCATCCAGAGCGAATCCAACATCCGCTCCCTCTCCGAGGTCGAACACTACGTCTTCCCCGCCGCCGGCCCCGCCCACGGCGGTCACATCGAGGTCAACCCTCTCTGGCCTGACAACTCCTCCGCACCGTCCCACCCGCGCCGCATCCTCATCACCGGCGGCGCCTCCTGCCCCGACGGCGTCATCCAGCAGGTCATCACCCGCATCAACAGCCTTTTTCCCTCCGCGTCCCTGCGCTCGATCACGTCCGTCCAGGCCGAGGTCGAGGCCACCGCCGTGGCACGGGACTGAACTCCCCCGTCACGCGGTCAGTCACTCGCGGAACTCGTCAAACTCCCGCTTGACCACCGGTGCCGCCGCGCCGCTCGTCGTCTCCGCAACCGGCTCGCGCGCCTTCAACTCCTCTTCCCGCTGCTCGAGCTCCGACTCTTTTTCCTGCTGCTCCTGCACTTTTTCAAAGAGGCGCTTTTCACTCTCCTCCACAAATTTCTCCCGCTGCCTCAACGCCTCGCGATCTTCGCGCAACTGCGCCTCCTGCCGGTTCAACTCCGTCTTTAAATTCGCCAGCGCCACCCGCTCCTCCGCCGACAAACTCGGTCGCGTCACCAGAGTCTTGCGCGTGGCCGCCACCAGCGCCTCGCGGTGTTGCAACAGCGCCGCTTCCTCCGCCAGGTCGCGTTCACGTTCCCGCGCGAGATACTCGCGGCCTTCAACCGCGTTTTCCCGCTCCGCCAGTTGCTGCTCCAATTGCTGCAACGAGCGCGCCAGTTCTTCGTGCTGCGGATCGATCCGCGGCATCGGTGGATGCACGTCCGCCGCCGCCCGGATCATCTCCAGCACCTGCGACAACTGCCTGCGCACATCAGGCACGGTAAACTCGCGCTCATCCGACGGCGTCCTCTGCGAACGTCCGGCCGGTGCGCGCCTCGGCAGCACCAGCGCCGGTCCCGCCGCCGTGTAAATCGGGCTGCCCGGAGGCCGCACAAACGTGGAAAATGAAGCTGTGTTCGGCATGGTTATTTCCTCCACCAGCGCAGCAATCGGGCGCGCCATCCCGTCGGGCGGACTTCCGGACTGATCAGACCGGCCACCACGGCCTCGATCGCGACATCACCCACTACCGCGACCACCCGGCGGGGATTCGCCCCCGCCTCGATCTGACGTTTCAACATCGCATACTCTTCCTCGCAAAACCCGCGCAACGCCGCCGCGTGCGTTTTCAATTCATTCTTCGCCTGCGTGAGCTGCGCGGACGACACCGCCCGGGCCAGCTCCGTCGCAGCCGGCGGCAGCTTCTCGCCGAGCTCCAGCGCCAGCGCCGCCTGGATCTCCACCGGCTGCGACCACACGCCTTGCGCCAGTCCTTCAAGGTAGTGCACTCCTTTCTCCCCCGGCCGGAAGGGCAGCAACCGCGCCAGCGTCTTCTCATCGATGTTCGACAGCGCATTCAACAGCGCCCGGAAATCCCCGCCCACGATCACCGAGCCGGCCATGCGTTGCGCCGTCAGCGCAAACTCTCCCAGCGTGCAAATGTTCTCCAACCGGCAAAACAGCAGCGTCTCCGGTGAAAGCGCCGTCAGCGTAACCGGGAAGGTCGCGGGGATCTGCAACTTCGCCAGGTTCTTCACCAACGGATTTTCCCCCGCCGCCGCGCTCTCCGCCTGCGTCACCATTTCCCCGAACGGATTGTCGAAGGCCAGCGTTTCCTTAAGGATGTCGATCAACTGGTCGGCCACTTTCGGCGGCTGTCCCCGCAGCGCCAGCCGCTCGCGCATCTCGTCAAACGAGAGATCGATGTAGTTCGCCGGCGTTTCATCGCGGCCGGCCAGCGGCCATTCCGAGCCTTCCAGATTTTGCGCGAGGCTCGTCAGGGAGGTATCCACGAGGATCGACGAGCCGAAGGCCATGCGCACGTCGTTCCAGTCTTTCGCCGTGTGGCGTGCGCGAAAAAAGGGTGACTGCGTGCGGCCGCCCGGAAGCGGGCTGGTGATGGTGGTGGTGTTCATGATGCGTGCCTTTCAATTTCCGCCGCGAGGCGGCGGTAGTCTTGGACGACATTGTCCCTGAGCGGGTCGGTGTTTTCCTGTCCGATGAGGTTCACGGGCAACCCCAGCGTGACGGCGCGGCGCACGACCATCGCGTCGCGTATCTGTGTGTCGAAAATCTTGGCATCCTGCGCCGCCCGTTTCGCGGTCTTGAATTGGTTCAACCTGAGTTGCATCCGCATCTTCGGCACCTCGATGTCCACGCCCGTCTTGATCGAGTTGAAAATAATCCCGCGGATCTGCGCCGCCGCGCCCATCTGCGCCCTCCGGAAACCCGCCGACAACTGCTGGAATTTCCCCAGCTTCTCCACCAGCAGCGTAAACCCGATCAGGCTCAACGCGTCCGGATTCGAGGGCACATAAATTTCGTTCGAGCTGAACACTCCGCACTGCGAGGCCCTCAGGAGATTCGGCGGACAATCGAAGAGCACGTAATCATAATCCTTCGCCAGCTCGTCGAGCTGCTCCTGGAAAAGCACATACGCCGGCTTGCGCGGATCACCCGTGAACTCATTTTCCAAATCCACCAGGTTGAAGGTTGTCGGCAGCAGATCCAGACCCGGCATCGCCTCCCTGCCGTTCTTGTCCTGCACCACGTCCCGCACCACCAGATCGCTCAACTTCACCCCGCCCGGCTCGAAAAACGAATACACCGACCCGTGCCCGTCCGCGTTGAGTTTGTTCCAGCGTTCCAGCCTCATCAGCCAGATGCTCGCGTTGGATTGCGTGTCGAAATCACACAGCAGAACACGTCGTCCGTTCTCCGCCAGACACGCCGCGGTGTTCACGATCAGGGAGGTCTTGCCCACTCCTCCCTTGTAATTAAGAAAACTTATTTTTCGGGCCATTGGGGTGTATTGAAAAACTCGCTACACGGGTCTTGCTAATACCATGTGCGCATCCCGCTTCTCCGCGAGAACCGACCTGCGCAAGGCCTTGTTTTCACGGTTTTTTTGCAAGACTCCCGCCCCGGGACCCGGTCCTGAACAGATTTTTTACCGCATCGTCACCTGGCTGGCGCGCTTTCGCCGTTTATTCGCGCAATCATCCGCGCATGTCTCCTTTGATTCTCAGCGTTGACGACGAACAGGACGTAACCGACCTCGTGCGGTTTCATCTCACGCGGATCGGCTGCGAGGTGCTCACCGCCGCCGATGGCCGCGAAGCCCTCCAGCTCATCGCCAGCCGTCGCCCCGACCTCATTCTCCTCGATCTCATGCTGCCCGACATCGACGGCTTCGGCGTCTGCGAGATTCTCCGCCGCGACCCGCTCACCGCCGCCATCCCCGTCATCCTCCTCACCGCCTGGGCCACCACCGACGCCCGCAGCCTCGGCCTCGAACTCGGCGCCCTCGACTATCTCACCAAGCCTTTCAGCCCGCGCGAACTCACCGGCCGCGTCCAACTGCTGCTCAATCAGCGCTCCACGGCTGAGGTTTCGCTGGCCTAGCCCCGCCCGCTTCCTACGCTCTTCGGGATGCAGAAGTCAGCCGTCCGCGACGCCATCGTCGCCCAACTCCAACGCGAACTCGACCTCCAGTCGCGCGCCGCCCACGAATCCCGCGACGAAGCCACCAGCCCTGAAAACAAGGCCGAGGGCCAATACGACATGCGCAGCCAGGAGGCCGCCTACCTCGCCGAGGGCCAGGCCCGCCTCGCCGCCGAGATCGCCGAGGCCGTCGCGCTCTACCGCGCCCTCGATCTGCCCGACTTCTCTTCCGGTCGTCCCGCCGCCGTCGGCGCCTTGGTCACCTTGGAAAACAAATCGCGCCGGGCCCTCTACTTCCTCGGTCCCCGCAACGGCGGTCTTGAAATTGACCTCGACGGCACCCCTTGCCTCGTCGTCACCCCGTCCTCCCCGCTCGGCCGCCAATTGCTCGGGCGCGTGACCGGCGACTCCGTCCAGCTTCCCGGCCGCACCGGTCCCGTCGTCCACCAGGTCGTCGCCCTCGCCTGATCGTCCGGCCCCCCGCCCGCAGACTAGGATTGCCTCCCCGCGTTCCGTCGGGTTCCTCAGTCGGGATGCGTCTGTTTGTCTGCCTCCTTATTCTCGCCCTTTCCTGCCGTCTCATCGCCGGCCCCACCCCGCCCGAACTCGAGCGCGCTCTCAAAGACTTCCGCGCCGAAGGTCCCAAGGGCTGGGCTTTCACGCAGACCACGAACTCGGCCGACCGCAGCCGGGTCGAGCGCTTCGACCCCTTGGGCAAACACTCCCTCCAATGGAAGCTCCTGCTCGAAAACGGACGCGCCCCGACCGCCGAGGACACCCAAAAATACAACGAGATCAAAACCCGCCGCTCCTCCAACGAAAACGCCCCCAACGTCAAAGACCAGATCGCCCCGGGCACCTGCGAAATCATCCAGGAAACCCCCGAACGCGGCGTTTACCGCTTCGACCTGAAACCGGGCGCCGACGACGACCATTCCGCCAAGTTCATGCGCGTCACGTTCACCCTGCACCGCCCGACCGCCACCATTGAAAAAGTCGAGCTCGCCAGCACCGGCGAGTTCTCCCCCGTGCTCATGGTCAAGGTCGCCGAGGCCCGCACCGTGATGACTTATTCCCTGCCCGACGGCGACCGCCCTTCGTTCCTGAACGAGGTCACCGTCCGCATTCGCGGCAAAGCCATGCTGTTCCGTTCGCTCGACCAGGACATGACCGTGGCGTATTCGGACTACACCTACGCCGGCAAAAAATAATCCCGTCCGAGCCTCACACGGCGTCTTCGTAAAGATCCTCGTAGGCCTTGGCGGTGGTTTCCCAACCGAAGTCCTTGCGCATTCCGCGTTCCCGCACCGTCGCCATCAGCGTCCGGTCGCCAAACAGCGTCAAAGCCCGCGCCAGTCCCGCCGCCACCCCTTCCGGACTCGGGTGAAACATCACGCCCGTCCCCGCATCCGGATAGATGTCCAGGTCCACCACCGTATCCGCCAGCCCGCCGACGCGCGTGACCAGCGGAATCGTCCCGTAAGCCTGCGAATACATCTGGTTCAATCCGCAGGGCTCAAACCGCGAGGGCATCAGGAAAAAATCACTGCCCGCCTCGATCAGGTGGCTCATGCTTTCGTCCAGCCGGGACGACAGGAAAACTTTCCCGGGAAGCGCCGCCGCCAGCTCACGCAACCCCGCCTCAAGCGTCTTGTCGCCCGTGCCCAGCACGATCAACCGCACGTCGTTCTTCTCGAAGAATTCCCCGTTGGCCAAAACCATGTCCACTCCCTTCTGCTCCGTCAGCCGGCACACCATGCCGAAAACCGGTCCCGCAAACTTCGGGTCAAACCCGCTTCGTTTCAACAGATCCGCCCGACACACCGCCTTCCCTTTCAAATCATCCACCGTGTAGTTGCCAGGGATCAACGTGTCGGTCGCCGGATTCCACACATCGGTGTCGATGCCGTTGATCAACCCCACGACATCATCCGCGCGCGTCGCCACCACGCCGTCTAGCCCGCAGCCAAACTCCGCCGTCTGGATTTCCCGCGCATACCGCGGACTCACCGTCGTCACCCGGTCCGAAAACAAAATCCCCGCCTTCATCATGCTCATCTGCCCGTAGAACTCCACGCCATCGATACCCATGAGTTCGTCCGGCAGATTCGTCCGGTAAAACGACCGCATCGGAAACACGCCCTGGAACGCGATGTTGTGAATTGTGAACACCGTCTTCATCGCGAGCGTCACGCCGTAGCGCTGCTCCGTATGACGCAGCAGCAACGGCAGTAATCCGCACTGCCAGTCGTGCCCGTGCACCACATCCGCGCTCAACTCCAGAAAACGCATCGTCTCCACCACGCCTTTGCAGAAAAAAATAAACCGATGGTGATTATCCTCATAATCCCGCTCCGGCGTCCCGTAAGGATTCCGACGATCAAAAAACTCTTCCCGACACACCAGGTGCACCGTGAGATTTTTCGCCGGTGAAAACGACCGCACTTCTCCCGTCATGAAGGTATCACCCATCTCGATGCGCAACCCCAGCGTGCGTTTCGCCGCGCTGGCCA
>CAMBLN010000055.1 GCA_945868215.1 Opitutus sp. GAS368 | reverse complement strand
TGAGTTTGCCATCGGTGAATTCGACGGCGGTGGTGGCGGCGGGATCTGCGAGCGAGACGACATCGGCGCGACCGGCGAATTCCTGGAAAACGGGATGGATGGCGGAGCGGCCGAGGGCGCCGATATATTTGAGGCGGCCGCCGGCGGAGATAAGGGCGTTGGCCATGATGGGGCCGTTGCCGCCGAGTTTGTCCATGCGCGGATAGAACTCGATGTTGGTGCTTTTCCCGGCCGCCCCGAGGATGCGCTGGCCGAACTCGGTGATCGTGGTGATCGGCGTGAACGCTTCGCCTTGGGCGGTGCGCAGGGCGACCGGCGTCACGATGGTATCGACAAAACCGTCGAGACCGACGACCGAGAGTTTTCCGGCGAGAGCGGAACCGTGCGTTTGCAGGGCGTCCAACGTGCGAGCTTTGTAATCCATAGGGGGAAGAGGAAAAACGAGGGAAGATTCCGGCGCGTCGTGCCGCAACCAGATTCTCCCGCCCGGTGATCTTGATTTCCATTGAAGGTGCCAAACAAAGCCTCCAACGCTTGTCGGTCGCCATACGCACCTCTCGATGACTCTCTTTCTCGCTTCCGCCAATCTGCTCCAAATTTTCGGCCAGACCGATATTTTCGGCCAAATTCTAACGGTCGGCCTCGGGGTTTTCAGCCTGGTCGCCTGGACGGTCATGTTCGGGAAATACAACGAGCTTAAACGCCTGCGTGATCTGAATCTCGCCTTTGAACAACGCCTCCGCGAAGAGCGCACGCTGCTGGATCTGCCGGAGTCGTTGCGCAACAAGCGCTCGATTCCCTACGCCGATCTTTTCGCGGATGCGGTCGAGGCTTACTGGCGCGCCGCGTCTATTTTGAAGGAGAAGGGCGAGGACAATAGCCGCGCCCGCCTCGAACACGCGGAAAACGCGATCCAGCGCGGCATCGCCCGCCAGTCGCTGCGTTATGAGACGAGCATGATTTTTTTGGCGACCATCGTTTCGGGAGCGCCGTTTCTCGGACTGCTCGGCACGGTGTGGGGCGTGATGGAATCGTTCAGCGCGGTGGCCAATGAAACGAGCGCGAGCATCCGCACGCTCGCGCCGGGTGTGTCGGCGGCGCTGCTCACCACCATCGCCGGTCTCGTGGTCGCGATTCCCTCGATGTTCGGCTACAATTTCCTGCTCGGAAAAGTGAAGCAGCTCAGCACCGAGATCGAAAATTACGCGAGTTCGCTGGCGGACCGGCTCGAACTCGAGTCGAAGAATTAAGGACTCACGATCATGGCCCGCACTTTTCGCCAACGCCGCCAGATGCACGCGGTCGCCGAGTTGAACGTCACGAACATGCTCGATCTGGCGTTCGTGCTTTTGATCATCTTTATGATCGCGACGCCGTTGATCACCGCCGAGCAGACGATTCCGATCAATCTCCCGTCGGAATCAAAGAGTCCGCAGAAGCCTGATCCGGACGCGACGTTTCAATCGATTTCCATCAACCGCCAGGGAACGTATTATTTTGGCGATACACCGGTCACGCTTGCCGATTTGCAGTCCCGCCTGCGTCAACTCGCCACGGAAAGCAGACCGCCGGTCATCCGCATCCGTGCCGATCTCACGCTCCAATGGCAGCAGGTCGTGTCGCTGATGGACGAGCTGAAAAAGACGAATCTGACCAAGATCACCTTTGATACCCAATCTCCGGACTAATAAACCGCTTGCCCGCGCGTAGTTGATTTCAAGCGCCATGTCCGACCGCACCACCAGCTCTTTTTTCGCCTCCGCGACGCTCCACGCCGTGTTGATCGCCGTCGTGCTTTGGTTTACCTGGGCGCGAAACCAAGACGACAAGGACGCACCGCAGATATTCGAATTGGTGGCGGGGGAAGGGGATAATTTCGCCGCCACCGAGGCGCCTGCCCTCGGCGTGCCCGGCGGCGGCATCAAGTTGGAAATCCCCGAACCGCCCGCACCGACTCCCTCACCCGTGGTGGAGGCCGCGCCGCCCGAGCCCGAATCTTCGCCGGTGGTGGCCGCCGCCAGTCCGGTCGAGCCCACGCCTCCGCCGCCTCCGGTTAAAACACCGCCCAAACCCGCGCCCACCGATTACAAGCCGGTCAACATGGCCAAGATGGTTGATCGCATCGCCGATAAACGCGCCGCCAACATCGAGAAAAAAATCAAAGCCGACCAAAAGGCCGCCGACGCCCGCGCTGAAAAAGAAGCCGCGCTCAATGCAAAAAAAATGACCAAGGCGGAGTTCGACCGTCTCAACAAAGGCAAGGCATCCCCTTCGCAAAAAGCGCCCTCGGGTGGCACGGGTTCCGTCAAACGCATCGATGCGGCGGGCATCGCCGGCGGCGTGTCCGGCGGATCGACCGCGAACAAGACCGGCGGAGCCGGCGGCAAGGCGCTGACGCGTGCCGACATCGAGTTGTCGGAGGCCTATATCTCGATGTTGATCCAGCGCCTAAAGCAGGCGCACCAGAAGCCCGACGGACTCAGCGACCTGCTCGAAGCCACGGTAAAGTTCCGGCTCACCTCCAGCGGTTCGGTGACCAACGTCACGATCATCAGCTCCTCGCGTAACAGCGAATACGATCAATCGGTGCTGGCGGCCTTCAGGCGCATCTCGCTGCCGCCACCGCCCGCCAATCTGAAAACGAGCGACTACACGCTGACCTTCAAGATGCGCGAGGACACGTGAGGGAAGCGTGGGTGAGAAATTCCAAAAAACCTCTTGCCTTCGCTAATCAAAACCTGATTTTCCACACCTCTTGTTAGTTGTCCGGGCTCTTAGCTCAGTTGGTAGAGCGCCTGCATGGCATGCAGGAGGTCAGCGGTTCGACCCCGCTAGGGTCCACCAATTTTGGTGAACGCCACCGGTTTTCCCGGTGGCGTTTTTTTGTGTCCGTTTCGCCCGCCTTTCTCAAACCAGCGCCGGGGGCTTGGTATCGGTTTCCTTGATTTGAATCGGCATCGAAAGCCGCGCCCTCACGCGCAGCCAATGTTCGGCCTCCTGCTCGGCGCGCATCACCGCACGGCGCTCCCGTTCGCCCGCGAAAATGATAAAAGCAAACAAGGCCGCGCCCATGTAGACGCCGTGGTATATTAGAAACCCCGCCCCGGCGATCGCCACGAGCTTGCCCACACCCGCGGCCACCTGGGTGGCACCCACGTAGGTCATGCGCATGGCCAGCAACGCGCGCAACACGCGCCCTCCGTCCATCGGGAACGCCGGCAGCAAATTAAAAACTCCCATGATCACGTTCGCCACCACGAGGTAGCGACCCAGGCCGGCGACGCTGAGTTCGAGGTAAAACGGACTCCATCCCTCGGGAAACCGCACGAAAATCATCAGGATGCCGATGATCACGTAGTTCACGGCCGGTCCCGCGAGCGCAATGATGATCTCCTCACGCGGCCGGCGCGGAATCGACTCCATCTCCGCCATGCCGCCAATCGGCAGCAATAAGATGCGCGGCACGCGCACGCCAAAATACCGGGCGGCGGCGACATGCCCCAATTCGTGCAGGGTCACGCACACGAAAACCGCCAGCACGCTGCCCGTCAGCCAGGCGGCCCCGACCCAGGCCGCCGCCGACCAGCCCTCCCACGCCACGTAGGCGAAGAGCAGCAGAAAACTCGCGTGCACCGAAATCTGGATGCCGCGAACGCGGAACAAGTTCATTGACCAGCCAAGCATTGGAAACGTAGTTAACACGCGTTTTCGGGATTCGCCAGCGCGCTTGTCAGGCGACCCCGTTCCCCTCCCACTTGTTCCATGTCCGACCTCGCCACCAAACCGCCGACCATCCTCGTCATCGATGACGACGCCGAAGTGCGTTATTCGCTGGGCCGTGTTCTCTCCTCCAAAAAATACCAGGTCGTCGAGGCCGCCAGCGGCGAACTCGGCGTAGCCGCGGTCAAAAAAGGTCCGCTTCCCGATCTCATCTTTCTCGACATCCGCATGAGCGGCATGAGCGGTATCGAAGCACTCCAGCATATCCGTTCCGTCAATCCGAAGCAGCTGGTTGTCCTCATGACCGCCTTCGGCACCGCGCAAACCGCCATCGAGGCGATGAAATACGGCGCGTTCGATTACATCATGAAGCCGTTCGACCCGGCGAAGGTGCTGACGATCTCCGAGAATGCGCTCAAGGCCCACGCCGACATGCGCGCGGTGGTGAACTACAAGCCCACCATCAACAGCGACGACTACAAGGAGGGCATCGTCGGCTCGTCGCCGGTCATGCAGGATGTATTCAAAATCATAGGACAAGTGACCGCCAGCGACGTCACCGTGATGATCACGGGCGAAAGCGGCACCGGCAAGGAGCTGGTCGCGCGTTCCATCTGGAAACACTCCCACCGCGCCGCCAAGCCATTCATCGCCGTCAACTGCGCCGCGATCCCCGACAACCTGATCGAGAGCGAACTCTTCGGTCACGAAAAGGGTTCCTTCACCGGGGCGACCGGCCAGCGCCTCGGCAAGTTCGAGCTGTGCGACGGCGGAACCATCTTCCTCGATGAAATCGGCGACATGGCGCTCGCCACCCAGACGAAAATCCTGCGCGTGCTCCAGCAGGGCGAAATCCAGCGCGTGGGCGGCACCGAGACCATCAAGGTTGATGTGCGCATCCTCGCCGCGACCAACAAGGACCTCGAGGAAATGGTGAAGGCGAAGACCTTCCGCGAAGACCTTTATTACCGCCTCAACGTCGTGCGCATCCGGATGCCCGCCCTGCGCGAGCGCGTGGACGACGTGCCGCAGATTCTCGATTTCGGCCTGCAGAATCTGCTCAAGCAAAAGAAGACCCGCGTGAGCAAGGTCTCCCCCGAGGCTCTGGCCGTGCTCACGCGTTATCGCTGGCCGGGCAATGTCCGCGAACTCGAAAACGTCGTTTATCGCAGCGCGGTCATCGCGCAGGGCGACACGATCCTCCTCAAGGATCTTCCGATCGAAGTGCGCGAAGCCGCGGGGGTGGTGTCAGCGCCTCCGTTTGTCGCGGACACGGCGCAACCGTTTGAAAACGCCCGCGTCGCCTCAGCCGAGAGTGCCGCCTTGGCCAACGCCCAGGTGGTTGCCGACACCATTGCCTCCGGTGAACCGGTTTTGTCGGTCGAACGCGCGCTCGATTTTCTGCACACCGAACTCAGCCTGCAGACCGAGCCGATCCTTGAACGCATCGAGCGTGAAATGATCGTGCGCGTGCTCGCCGCCACCGAGGGCAACCTGCTCAAGGCCTCCGAGAAACTTGGCATAACCCGCGCCACGCTGCGCAAACGCGTGGACGAGCTTGGACTGAAGTTTTAAGCACCGTCACCGCACAAAAAAAGGCGTCCCCAGTCGGGACGCCTTTTTTTGTGACGGGGCAGGAGGGAATAGCCGCGCAGGTTATTTCTTAAACCCGTCCGGATGGCTGGAGTGCCACTTCCACGCGGAGGCCACGATGGGCTCGATGGTCGTGAACTGGGGTTCCCAACCCAACTCGGTTTTCGCCTTGGTGGAGTCGGCGTAGAGCGCGGGCGGATCGCCGGCGCGGCGCGGGCCGGTCACGTAGGAGACCTTCTTGCCGGTGACCTTTTCGACGGCGTGGATCACTTCGAGGACGGACGTCGGCGTGCCGGTGCCGAGGTTGTAGAAGAGGGCAGTGCCGGGTTTTTCGAGTTTGTCGAACACGGCGATGTGGGCGCGGCTCAGGTCGTCCACGTGCACGTAGTCGCGGAGACAGGTGCCGTCCGGGGTGGGGTAATCGGTGCCGAAGACCTGGACGTTCTCGCGCTTGCCGACGGCGGCGTCGATCACGAGAGGGATGAGGTGCGTCTCGGGATTGTGGCATTCACCGATGCGACCGTCCTCGGCAGCACCGGCTGCGTTGAAGTAGCGGAAGGCGGCAAAGCTCAGCCCGTAGGCGTGCGCGAACGATTTGAGGGCGTTCTCGATGTCGAGCTTGGTCTGGCCGTAGGGGTTGATCGGAGCCTGCGGCATCGTTTCGACGAGCGGCATTTTTTCGGGGATGCCGTAGGTGGCGCAAGTCGAGGAGAAGACGAACTTCTTCACGCCGGAGCCGATCATGCACCGCAGCAGGTGGAGCGTGGAGGCGACGTTGTTGAAGTAATACTTCATCGGGTCGGTCACGCTTTCGCCCACATAGGCGAAGGCGGCGAAATGCATCACGATGTCGATTTTCTCTTTGCGGAGAATTTTGCCCACTTCGCTCTCGTTGCCGAGATTGACGGAGTAAAACGGGACATCGGGATCAACGGCCGCGCGATAGCCGAAGACGAGATTGTCGAGCACCACGGGGTTATGGCCCGCGGCGATCAATTGCCGAACACAGTGACTACCGATGTAGCCCGCTCCACCAACAACAAGGACGTTCATATTTGGAGCCTAGGCTTGTATTGCGTTTATGGTCGGGTTGGCTAGCGGTTTTTCCTGCTCATGTCGTTTAAATCCCCGCGCATCGTCATCACCGGAGTCGGTCTCACCGCCCCCAATGGCAACACGTTGTCCGAATTCCGCCAAAACCTGCTCAACGGAGTCGGCGGCATCGAGAAAAAGGAGATTCGCTACATGGGCGAACTGCTTGCCGGCGTCTGTCACTACGACGCACTCAAGTATCAGACGAAAAAGGAACTCCGCGTGGGCACTCGCGCCGGCTCCGTCTCGATCTACTGCGCCCGCGAGGCCGTGACCGACAGCAAGATCGACTTCGCCAATTTCCCGAAGGACCGCATCGGCATCTACGTCGGCACCACCGAGCACGGCAACGTCGAGACCGAGAACGAAATCTACGCCATTTCGAAGTTTAATTACGACACGAAGTATTGGTCGCACTACCACAACCCGCGCACGGTCTCCAACAACCCGGCCGGCGAGGTGTCGCTCAATCTCGGCATCACCGGTCCCGCCTACACGATCGGCGCCGCTTGTGCCGCGGGCAACATGGGCCTCATCCACGCCACGCAAATGCTTCGCCTCGGTGAAGTGGACCTCGCGATCTGCGGCGGCGTCAGCGAATCGATTCACACGTTTGGCATCTACGCCGGTTTCAAATCCCAGAACGCCCTCGCGACCCATGCCGACCCGCTGAAGGCGTCGCGTCCGTTCGACAAGGCCCGCAACGGCATCGTCATCTCCGAAGGCGGCGCGCTCTACACGCTTGAACGCCTCGATGACGCGCTCGCCCGCGGCGCGAAAATCTACGGCGAAATCGGTGGCTACTGCGTGAACTCCGACGCGAGCGACTACGTGCTGCCCAATCCCGGCCGCCAGGCCGAGTGCGTGCGCAAGGCCCTCGCCAACGCCAATCTCGCCCCGCATGACATCCACATCGTCAACACCCACGCGACCGCCACGCCGATGGGCGACATCCAGGAGTGCGAGGCGATCCGCGCCGTCTTTGGCGAGAATTGCCCCGACACCTACATCAACAATACGAAGAGCTACATCGGCCACTGCATGGGCGCGGCCGGCGCGCTGGAGCTGGCGGGCAACCTGCCGTCGTTCGACGACCTGATTGTCCACCCGACGATCAACGTCGATGACCTTGATCCGCAGTGCGCGTTGCCCGGTCTGGTGATCAATCACCCGAAAAAGGTCGGGCGAGTTGACGCCATCCTGAACAACTCGTTCGGTATGCTCGGCATAAATTCCACGTTGATTGTGAAACGCTACGTGGCGTAACCTGTCCCTTTACTTTCTAAAAATGACCAAAGACGAAACCAAACAAGTGGTCCTCGAAATCATCGCCGACATCGCGCCGGACGAAGATATCTCCAACCTCAAATCCGACGTTCGCCTGCGCGACCAGATGCAATTGGATTCGATGGACTTCCTCGACATCGTCATGGAGCTCCGCAAGCGCCACAACATAGAGGTTCCCGAGGCCGACTATCCGCAGCTCGCCTCGCTCGACAGCTGCGCCGATTACCTCACGCCGAAGTTTGAAGCGCTGGGCAAGTAAGCCAACGCGACATCGCCACTTGGGGCCTGACTTCGGTCGGGCCTTTTTTATGTGGAAAGCTGGAAATCAGGAATCGGAGTGGATTGAACCAGTTTTCCAGCTTTCCACATAAAATCTCAGTTGTGAACACCTCCAACCACTACGACGTCGCCATCATCGGCGCAGGCATGGCCGGCCTCGCCGCCGGCATCCGCCTCGCGCACTTCGGCAAGAAGGTGTGCATCTTCGAGCGGCACAACGTCACGGGCGGACTCAACAGCTTCTATAGCATCGACGGTCGCAAATACGACGTGGGCCTTCATGCGATGACCAACTTCGTGCGCGCCGGAGTCAAAGGCACGCCGCTCACCAAACTCCTCCGCCAGCTCCGTATCGAGCGCGACGAGTTTGCGCTCTGCGAACAGAAGCGCTCGCGCGTCGCGTTCGGTCCGCGCGGCGAGGTGTCGCTCACGTTCACCAACGACTTCACGGTTTTCGAGAGCGAAGTCGCCCGCCAGTTTCCCGCGCAGATCGACGGTTTCCGACGCCTCGTCGCGCTCATCCGAACCTACGACGACGTGTCGCTGGGCGCGCAGCCCGAGTCGGCGCGGACGGTGATCCGCCGGCACGTCACCGACCCGCTGCTGGAGGACATGCTGTTTTGTCCGGTCATGTATTACGGCAGCGCGACCGAGCACGACATGGAGTTCGGCCAGTTCGTGATCATGTTCAAGGCGCTCTTCCTCGAAGGCTTCGCGCGTCCGCTCGACGGCGTGCGCGTGATCCTGCGCGTGCTTCTGGACAAATACCGTTCGGCCGGCGGCGAACGTCGCATGAAGTGCGGCGTGCAAAAGATCGTCACCCGCGACGGTCATGCGGACGCGCTGCTTTTGGATGACGGAACCGAGGTCACGGCGACGCATGTGATCAGCACGGTTGGCGCACCTGAGACGGAACGGTTGATGAGCGGGGGTGAAGCGGCGACGAAGCATCCGACCGGTGCCCTGAGCTACACCGAGACGATCACGGTCCTGGATCGCGAGCCGGCGGCGCTGGGGTGGGGCGACGACACGATTGTTTTCTTCAACGATTCCGAAAAGTTCACGTATGCCCGCAGCGAGTCGCAGGTGGACACGCGCAGCGGCGTGATCTGCATGCCGAACAATTTCGATTTCGGCCCCGACGCGCATCTGCCTGAAGGTCTTTTCCGGTGCACCTGTCTCGCGAGTTACGACCAGTGGGTGAACTTGCCGGAAGACCAATACCTAGCGGACAAAGCACGCTGGTATGCGGAAATCCAGAAGAGCGCGCAGCGTTTCCTGCCGCCGCTGCCATCCGCCGACGCGCTGGCGAAGGCCACGCTGGCGACCGACATGTTCACACCGCGCACGATCACCAAATACACCGGCCGCCTCGGTGGTGCGATCTACGGTTCGCCGCAAAAAATCCGCGATGGTCGCACGGCGATCAACAATCTGTATATCGCCGGCACCGATCAGGGATTTTTGGGCATCATCGGGGCGATGCTCAGCGGCATCTCGATGGCGAATTTCCACATTCTGGCGGCGGGAAAGTGAACCGTTACCAGGCCGCCTCTACCTCGGCCGCCGTCAGCACCGGCACGCCTGCTTCGTCGGCAAACGCCCGCCACTTCGCCAGCGCCGCGCGCACTTCATCGATGATGCGCGCCGCTTCCTTGGCATCGAGCGACTCCGACGCCGCGAGTTTTTTCAAATGCTCCACGCCGGCGACGCGACGTTCGCCGCACACGGCCATGCCGCGTTCGGGCATTTGCTGAGCACTTGTGAATGTGAGGTCATATGCGGGGCCAAGCGTCCACGCGCGATTGCGATAAATAAAACCGTGATTCTTCGCGTGGTCGTCGCGGTTGCCGGCGAGCACGTTGAACACCGCGCGACGATACGCGCGCCAGACTTCGCGTTCGTCCTTCGTGAGACGTCGAGTGGCGCGCAGGAGCGTCTGGTAGTCCAAATCGCCGCCGCCCGCGTGCAACAACCCGCCGAGAGTGTGGTGGTGCAGACGCTCCGCGCCGTCGCGGTCAAACCGCTTCACCGCAAAGTGCCGGCGCACCCCGTCCGCGTGTTTGGTTTCCAGCAGACGCGTCGCCGGAAAATCCACACCGGCGGCGCGGGCCATGCGGGCGTAGGCCTCTTCCATCGGACCGGCGGTGCCGTCGCGCGTGGTGTCGAATTTGACGATCCACGACGAGTAGCCTTCGGCGACCATCGAACCGGCCCTCGGTGTGCCCCGGCCGGAATCGGGGTGGTTGAGCAACGCCTTGGGGCGAGCGCCGCCGGCGGACGAACCGACTTGAGCGAGCACATCCAAATCGATCTCGCCGCTTTTCTCCGCCTCGGCGGCGGCGGCGAAGAGGTCGGGCAGGGTAACTTCACCGGGCGCAGGAACGTCGAGCTCCGGCGTGTAATCGAGCGCGCCCATCGCGCGGCGTCCGACGTAGGCGAGCATCATCAGCGGAGTCACCGCGTGCTCGGGGGTGCCGCGTTCACGAAACCAAGCCGTCATCACGCGACGACCCCAGTGGTCGGGCAGCGAGTCTTCAAACAATCCTGGCAGCCGCATGGTCGGCGCGGACGTGTCGCGAGCCTTCACACCCGGGCCGAGCGCCAGATGAAACGGCGACAGCTCGTGTCCGCTGGCGATGAACTCCGCGGCGTATTCAAAAAAAATTCCGCCGCGTGCGACCGCGAGTTCGCCGACCTTGAGATCCTGATAATGAACGATGACGCGGCTCACGTTGATTTCCTCCTTCCGCGTTTGCGCTCGGGCTGGGTGAGATCGTCAAGCGATACGCCGGAGAGATCCTGGCCGCGCCCGAGTTGATCAAAGGCCTCCAGCCAATCGAGCACCTCGAAGACCTTGAGCAACCGTGCCAGCGCAATGCGTCCCGTGCGCTCAAACAACACGTAGGTCGGTGTCTTCATGCCCGCGCGCAACGCCATCTCGTCCTGCGTCCACCCGCGTTGCAGCCGCCGCTCGCGCACACGGAGAGCCAAGTCGGCGGCGACTTCGGAGGTGGATTTAAGCGATAACATTTAATCTAAAAAATCATTTTATACGCATTTATCAATATAATGTTATCGATTTTTTGGAATTCGGTTTTTCCTGAATAAACGGTATCAAAGCTGGTCAAGCGCGTTGCCGGCGGCACTTTGAAGCGCATTCACGTTATGTCCGAACCCATTTCTCTGCGCCCCATCGCCACGTTGCGCACGCCGTTCGCCGAAAAATTCGGTGTGCCGCGGCAGAGCGGCTTTATTCCCGAGGCGGAGGGGCGCGTGGAGTTTGCGGCGGAGTTTTCCGCGCCTGAGTTTGTGCGCGGGATCGAGGCGTTTTCGCACATCTGGCTCGTGACCGGGTTTCACCAGAATCCGCCGTGGACGGGTGCGGCCACGGTGCGTCCGCCGCGCCTCGGTGGAAACGAGCGGGTGGGGGTCTTTGCCTCGCGTGCGCCCAACCGGCCCAACGGACTCGGCCTGTCGCTCGTGCGCCTGCTTGCGGTCGAGGACGGCGCGTTGCGAGTCGCCGGTATCGACGCGGTGGACGGCACGCCTGTTTACGACATCAAGCCTTACCTGCCGTGGTGCGAGGCGCGCCCTGAAGCGACGTCGGATTGGTCAACCGGCACGCCGTTTGCCCGCGAAGAAACGGCGGTGCACATTCCGTCCGCGATCGCCGCCGAACTCGGAGACACGACGGTGCAGTTGTTGCGTCAGGTGCTGCGCCTTGATCTGCAACCCGCCTATCAGGACGAGCCCGAGCGCATCTACGGGATGGCGCTTGCCGGCTGGAATATCAGTTGGCGCGCGTTGCCGGACAACCGCGTCGCGGTCGTTTCCGTTACGCGCCTGCCGTCTTAAAACAATACGGGCACGACTTCTCGAAGGCGTAGCGCACATCGCGCTGCTCCGCGAGTGTCAGGGGCATTTGGCAATTCCAACAGAGCGCCGAACCGGTCGGCTTGAGCTCGGGATCCACGCAGACGCGACGGTCGAAGACAAAGCACTCCCCGTCGTAGTGGGCGCCGCCGCATTCCTCGAAGTATTTGAGGATGCCGCCGTCGAGTTGAAACACCTCCTGGAAACCTTCGCGCACCATGAACGGGCCGGCTTTTTCGCAGCGGATGCCGCCCGTGCAAAACATCACGATCGGCTGCGCCTTCATTTCCTCGGGCAGCTTGCGCACGGCATCGGGAAATGCGCGGAAGTGGTCGATCTGCGGATCGACGGCGCCTTTGAACGTGCCGAGGCGCACTTCGTAATCGTTGCGCGTGTCGAGCAACGTGACAGGGCGGCCTTCGTCGAGCCACTGTTTCAAGGTTTTCGGCGAGAGTTTCGGGGCCGGTTTGCGCGACGGATCGATGCCTTCGACGCCGAATGCGATGATCTCTTTTTTAATCTTCACCAGCATCCGGTTGAACGGCTGCTCGGCGCTGAAACTTTCCTTGGGCGTGAGATCTTCGAGGCCGCGCAACGTGCGGATCTCGGCGAGGAGCGCGTTCACGTTGTCCGCCAGACCGGCGACGAAGAGGTTGATGCCCTCGGTGCTCAGCAAGATCGTGCCTTTCAACGCCTGCGCGGTGCTCACCTCGCGCAGCCGGTCGCGGATGGCCGGCAATTCATCGCTCTCGAACGGCGTGAACTTGTAGGTGGAGATGTTGAGAAACGACGCGGGCATGGTTTCAAGCACTGTGAAGGCTTCGCCAAGGTTTCGCCAAGCGCGGATATTTGACGCGGTTTTCGGCCCGGAATCCGGAACGCTCCGCACGGAGTCGGGACTAACCGCGGCATGAGCACCCTTCCTCCCATCGCAGAAACCATTTCCCAGGGCGGCCGCAACGGTTCGTCGAAACCGCCCAAGAGGGCTTCAATCTTCATTTCAAAACTCCCTCGACGGAGAACGACCAAGGGCTGACGCCCGAGCACCTGTTCGGCGCCGCGTGGGCGGCCTGTTTCAACGGCGCGGTGAAACACATCGCCAAGGAATCGGGTCATGCGGACGACGGCATCACGGTGACGGCGCACGTGCAGTTGCACCCCGAGGGCCCGCAGCCGTTTTCGGTCGAACTGCTCGTGAGCATTCCCGGACTCGACGACCACAAGGCCGAGCAGGTGTTGGCCAAGGCCCACGCGATGTGCGCCTACTCGAAGGCCACCAAGGGCAATGTTTCGGTGAAGATGACGCTCGATTGAATCGTGCAGGGTTAGGGGCGCAGGTTGATAGCTGACGCTTGCGTGACGTTCAGGACCGCGGCAGTCCTGAACGTTTTCATGCATTGGATCGCCGCGAGTTTGTTGTCCGCCTTCTTCCTCGGGTTTTACGACCTGAGCACCAAGCACGCGGTGCGCGACAATGCGGTTCTGCCGGTTCTGTTCCTGGCCAACGTGTGCAGTGCCGTCGTGTGGCTCACGTTGCTGGCAATCGGCGGCGCGAGTGCGGGTCTGCCGACGGCGTTACGCGTGGATGACCTCACGTGGATTAAGCATCTTCAACTGCTGCTCAAGTCCACCATTGTCGCGGCGTCGTGGCTGTGCAGTTACTTCGCGCTGAAAAGCCTGCCGCTCTCCATCGCCGCGCCGATCCGCGCGACCGGGCCGATGTGGACGCTGTTCGGTGCGCTGCTCGTGCTCGGCGAGCGTCCGACGTGGATCGAGTTCGTCGGCGTGGGCATCACCCTGGCGTCGTTCTTCGGGCTTTCGCTGGCGGGCGCAAAAGAAGGCATCCATTTTCACAAAAACCAATGGGTCGCCTGGCTGCTCGGCGGCACGTTGCTCGGCGCGGTGAGCGGACTCTACGACAAGTTCCTCATGTCACGCGCCGGGTTCACCGCTTCGACCGTGCAGTGCTGGTTCTCGATCTACCTCGCGCTGATTTTTCTGCCGCTCGCCGTCGGCTGGAAACTGCGCTGGTGGCCGCGCAATACGTTCCAATGGCGCTGGAGCATCCTCGGCATTTCGTTCGCGCTTCTGGTGGCCGACTTCCTGTATTTCGACGCCTTGCGCAATCCAGAGGCTCTGGTCTCGCTCGTCTCCAGCCTGCGCCGCGGCAGCACGTTGGTCGCGTTCGCCGGCAGCCTGTGGCTTTTTAAGGAAGCCAACGGCCGCCAGAAAATCATTCCGGTGCTCGGCATCGTGACCGGCATCGTTTTGACGGTGGCCGGGTAGGTTTGGGAGGAGGCGAACACGCATGGGTAGTTTTTGCCCATCATCAGAGCACGGTGCGGAGCCGCTTTGAGGCGCGAAGTAGCGGATAAATTTAACCCGTTTTAATACAACATGAAGCGAGGGATGTTTTCCGGGTGGCATCGCCTTTGCATTGGCGTGGGTTGCGATGTCCGAGGCCGACAAAGATTCCAAAACAGAAATGCCATCCGAGAAGCGCCTCAGCGAGGCCTTCGAGAAAGGACAGTTCGCGAAGTCGGCCGAGCTGCAGGTGGTCGCCACGCTGGCAGCCATGTTGGGTGTGATTGGATTTTTTCTGTCCGCCTCCACGCGTGAGATCACGTCGATGGCCACGTTGGTCTGGAGCGAACTCAACGCCGCGCCGCTGCGCTCCGATGCGCTGCCGGTGCAGTTGACGGAATGCATCCGCGTTTATGGTGGCGTGCTTTTGCCGGTGATGGTCGGTGTGGTGATCGCCACGCTGCTGATGGGCGGTTTTCAAAGCGGCTTTCGCATGGCCCCCAAAGCGATCGGGCTGAAGTTCGAAAACCTGGATTTCATCAAAGGCTTTGGGCGGGTGTTTTCCAAAGACTCCCTGGTCAAGTCGGGCATCGATATGCTCAAGCTCGTGGCGCTCGGCCTCGTGCTCTGGATCGGCACGCGCTCGCTGGTGAGCGACCCGATTTTTGTCAGCCCGATCGAGGCGGGTTATCTCGGTGAGTTTTTGCGACGCGCCACGCTGGCGTTTTTTTCCAAGATCGTCCTCGCACTCGGGATCGTGGCGGCGATCAGCTACTCCTACGAAAAATTCAAGACGCACCAGGACCTGATGATGACGAGGCAGGAGGTGAAGGATGAGCACAAGCAGGCCGAGGGCGACGCGCAGACCAAGGCCGCGATGAAGCGAATGGGCCGCCGGCTCATGCAAAAGCAGATGCTCGCCGCCGTGCCGACGGCCGATGTGATCATCACCAACCCGACGCACTACGCCGTCGCCCTCAAATACGAGCGCGGCCGCGATCAGGCGCCGATGGTGCTGGCCAAGGGAGAGAATCAATTTGCCCGCCGCATCAAGGCGCTGGGCGCGCAGCACCAAGTGCCGCTGGTCGAGAACAAACCCGTGGCCCGCATGCTCTACGCGCTGGGCAAAGTCGGAGAGCCGATTCCCAACAACCTCTACCAGGCCGTGGCGGGCATCCTCGCCTTCGTTTACCGCACGCACCGCCTCTATTTTCACGAGCTCAAGATGCGTCGTGCCATCGCCGAGGGCGCCGCCACCCGTCGAGCCGCGTGAGCTGACTTTATTTTTTCATTTCGTATCCCATGGCTACCTCTCCCTCCGCCGTCCCCGCTTCATCGGCCATTCCTGTCGCCGGTCTGCTCAAGCGCGCCGATCTCATCTTCGTCGGCGCGCTGTTCGCCATCGTGCTGATGCTAATCGTGCCGGTGCCGGCTTTGCTGCTCGACCTCATGCTGGCGTTGCAGATCGGACTCTCGCTGCTCGTGTTGCTGGTCGTCGTTTACGTGAAGGATCCGCCCGAGTTCTCCGGCTTCCCGACGCTGTTGCTCGGTCTCACGCTTTACCGGCTCGCGCTCAACATCTGCTCGACGCGTCTGATTCTCACGGAAGGTCATGCGGGCAGCATCATCGAGTCGTTCGGTAATTTTGTCATTCAGGGCAACTACGTCGTCGGTTTCGTCGTGTTCCTGATTCTCATCGTGATCAACTTCGTCGTGATCACAAAGGGCGCGGGCCGCATCGCCGAGGTGAGCGCGCGTTTCACCCTCGATGCGCTTCCGGGCAAACAGATGGCGATCGATGCCGAACTCAACGCCGGCATCATCGACGAGCAGACCGCCACCGCACGGCGCGTGAAGGTCCAGAAAGAGGCCGATTTCTACGGCTCGATGGACGGTGCGTCGAAATTCGTGCGCGGCGACGCCATCGCGGGCATTCTCATCACCGTGGTGAACATCGTCGGCGGCTTCGCCATCGGTGCGATGCAGATGGGCATGTCGCTCGGCGAAGCGGCCGCAAAATTCACGCTGCTCTCAATCGGTGACGGCCTGGTGTCGCAGATTCCCGCGCTGATCGTTTCCGTCGGCGCTGCGTTGCTCGTGACGCGTGCGTCCGGCACCGGCGATCTCGGCGAACAAATCGGCGGACAACTCCTTCGCTATCCGCGCGCGCTCAAGATCGCGGGCGGCATGCTCCTGCTTTTCGGCCTTATGCCCGGGATGCCCGCGCTGCCGTTCATCGTGCTGGCCGGCCTGGTGTTTTTAATCGCCCGCTCGCTGCCAAAAACCGCCGATGCCACCGCGCTGGCAACGGCGTCCGGCGCGGCTGCCAAAACAGGCGGAAAGCCGGTGGCGGCCGACGATGCGGGCGCGTCCGCCTCGAAGGGCGGGGTGGCCGATGATTTCCGCAAGCTCATCGAACTGGATGTGTTCGCCATCGAGATCGGCTACGGTTTGTTGCCGCTCGCCGACGCTCGCCAGGGCGGCGATCTGTTGTCCCGCGTGACGGGAGTGCGCAAGACCCTCGCTCGCTCCCAGGGCGTGCTCGTGCCGCCGATTTCGGTGCGCGACAATCTTGAACTCGAATCAAATGAATACCGTTTCCTCCTGCGCGGAAAAGCCATCGGCCGCGGTGTCGTGCAACCGGGTCGCTTCATGGCGATGAACGTGAGCGGCAGCAAAGTGAAGCTGCGCGGACTGCCCACGCGCGAACCCGTTTTCAACTTGGAAGCGGTGTGGATCGAGGACGGCGAGCGCAAGTCAGCCGAGTTGAACGGCTACACCGTGGTCGATCCCGCGTCGGTCATGATCACGCACCTCTCCGAGTCGCTCAAGGGCGTCACGCACCTGCTGCTCGGCCGCCAGGAAGTGCAGACGCTGGTCGATCATCTCAAGGAAAAGAATCCCGCGCTCGTGAGCGAATTGCTGCCCGATCTCGTCAACCTCGGCATCATCCAGCGTGTATTGCAAAACCTGCTGCGCGAAGGCATCTCGGTGATCAACCTGCCGCTCATCCTCGAAGGCATCGGCGACTTTGCCTCGCTGACCAAAAATCCCGACGACCTGAGCGAACTCATCCGTCGCCGCCTGGGCATCTACTTCGTGCCCGAGCTCGAATGCCGCCCCGGAGTCATCAAGGCCGCGACGCTGGATCCGCGCATGGAGCAAGTGATGGCGACCAAGGTGCATCGCACGCCGGGCGAGGTCGGTCTTTCAATTGATCCGGCCACGGGTCGTCACTTGTTGCAGGAACTCACCCGGCTTTCCACGGAATTTGGCGCGTCAGGACTCACCCCTGTGCTGGTCACGGGCACCGAGATCCGTCTGCCGCTCAAACGGTTTCTCGAACCCTCGTTCCCGCGCCTGGTCGTGTTGTCCTACCAAGAGCTGCCGAACACCACCGAGATCGAGAACACCGGCATCATCACGCCTCCTCCGCAGGCCGCGGCGCCACGCGGTGAAATGGCGACGGTGCGTGCTGCGTGATGGAGGCCGGGCGTGGCGTTGCGACGGAGTCGTTTCGCCGCGCGAGGTTCAGCGTGGGAGCGAGCTGGCTCGCGATTTCCCCTGCCAGCGCGAGTAAGCGCGCTCCCGCCCGATAGTTTGAGCGGCAGTTTTTGCCGCATGGATTTGAGGACGTAAAAAGGGAGATGAGTGAGATAAATAAAATTTTGAAAGCGTTGATAAAGAGTTACTAAAGAACCGCAAAAACCATTTGGCACGCATGGAGCTAAGTCAGGTTATCATGCCCATCGCGCTTAGTGAAACCACCCCTCCGCCGGCCTCGTCCGGCGCCACCTACAAGCTGGTGGTGCGTTCGACCGAAGAAGCGGTGAAGACGATTCGCGAACAGCTCGGCGAGCGCGCGCGGGTGTTGTCGGTGCGACAGATTCCGGGCCAGGGACTGGCCGGCTTGCTGGGGCGTCCGCGCCTCGAAGTGATCGCGCAACTGCCCGCGCTGGAGTTGCCTTCCGAGTTGCAGCCGGCACTCGGCCAGCCCGCCGACGAACGTGCGGGCACGCGGGCGAATGCGTTTTCAACGGACCGCGCGCCGCGTTTTTCGCGCGACATGCCGGCGGGATTGGGCGACCTGTTGCGTCGTTCCGGTTTTTCACCCGCGCTGGTCGGGCGTCTGGAGTCGGCCCCGGAATTATCGGGCCACGAGAGCAAGCCGCTGCATCGCGTGCTCGTCGACGTGGGCACCACGCTTGGGGCGGCCGCGCGAAAACAGGCGCCACGCGCGTTGCCCGCTCGCGCCGCGTTTCTCGGTTCGCCCGGTTCGGGCCGCACGACCTCACTGTGCAAGTGGCTCGCGCAGGAAATGTTTTCCCGCAACCGCACCGGCCGCGTTTTTAAAGCCGAGTTTGACCGGCCCAATCCGTCCGAGGGCCTCGGCGTGTTTTGCGAGGCGCTCGGACTGGTGCTCGAACATGCGACGCCCGACAGCCCGATTCCCGTGGACGGAGACCGGTTCGCCTATGTGGACATGCCGGCGATTTCCGTGCGACGCGCGCAGGACAACCGCCAGCTGCACCGTTTTCTCGACACGGCTCGCATCGAAGGACGCGTGCTCGTGTTGAACGCGCTCTACGACCAGTCTTTGTTGCGCGAGACCTACGCGGCCGGCCGCGATCTCGGCGCCACCCATCTCGTCTTCACGCATCTCGACGAACTCGAGCACTGGGGGCGTCTCTGGGACTTCCTCATCGAGGGCGAATTAAGCCCCCTGTTTCTTTCCACCGGCTCCGGACTGACCGGAGATCTTGTTCCCGATGTCGTGAGTGCGGTCATGCGCCGCACGCTGCCCGGAGCCCCCGTTCCCCACCTGTCATGAAATTCGTCTTTCTCGCGGGAGGTTTTGTGGGATTTGCGCTTGTGGCGCTCTCCGGGCTCGGTGCCGGCCGCGACGCCGCGCTGGTTTTGCGCGACGCGGCGATCGGCTGTCTCGCCGGCGCCTTTTTGTTCCGCTGGTTCTGGTCGGTGGTCGTCAAAGCCCTGGCCGAGACCGTGGAGCGACGTCGCAAAGAAGCCCACGCCTCCGAGGCCAAACCCGCGCCTGCGGCCACTTCCGCACGCCCGCGCTGATTTTTTAACCCGTCCCCTGAATGCTTTAATCCGCCATGAACTCCGCCCCGAACGAAACTTCGCCGACGATCACTGAAAATCCAGCAGCTGCCAGCGCGGCCTGGCGCGCCTACCAGACAACTCCCGCCGGGCCGGTCACCGAGCAAGAGCTGATCGAGCGTTATCTGCCACTGGTGCGGAACGTGGTGGACCGCATCAAAATCAACCTTCCCGCGCATGTGGACGCCGACGACCTCTACAGCGTGGGCATCACCGGCCTGCTCG